>JAFEFJ010000035.1 GCA_018240635.1 Pseudomonadota bacterium
ATGCGATCCTGCTGAACAGCGACACCGAGGTGCCGCGCGGCTGGACGCGGCGGCTGGCGGCGCACGCCTATGCGGCGGCGCGCGTCGCAACCGTCTCGCCGTTCTCCAACCGCGCGACGATCTGTTCGTATCCGACGATGGAGAGCGGCGGCGGGCCGCCCGCCTTCGGGCTGGGCGCGGCGGAGCTGGACGCGGCGGCGCAGGAGGCGAATGCGGGGCGCGGCGCCGACCTGCCGACGACGGTGGGGTTCTGCATGTATGTCCGCCGCGCCGCGCTGGACGAGGTCGGCGGCTTCGACGAGGCGCGCTTCGGCCGCGGCTATGGCGAGGAGAACGAATTCTGCATGCGCGCGGCGCGGCGCGGCTGGACGCACCGGCTGGCCTGCGACGCCTACGTGCATCACGAGGGCGAGGCGAGCTTCGGCCCCGCCGCGCCGGAACTGTCGCGTGCGCAGGACGTGCTGCGCGCGCTGTATCCCGATTATTCGCGCGCGGTGGCGCAGCACATCGCGGACGATCCCGCCGCACCCGCGCGCTTCGCGCTCACGCTGGAGCTGTTCCGCCGGTCCGGCCTGCCCTGCGTGCTGATGGTTTCGCACGCAATGGGCGGCGGCATCGCGCGGCATGTCGGCGAACTCGTGGCGCGGCTGGCGGGAATCGCGAACGTGCTGCTGCTGCGCGGGGATTCCTACGGCGTCTCGGTCTCGGTGCCCGCGCTGCCGGGGCATCCGGCGCTGTCGATCGCGGCGGACCGGCTGGACGATCTGGCGGACTTCCTCGCCGCCGTGCCGGTGGCGCGCGCGCATGTGCATCACGCGATGGGGCTGGGCCTCGATTTGCGGGCGCTGCTGCGACGGTTGCGGCTGCGCTTCGACGTGACGCTGCACGACTGGTTCGCGCTATGCCCGCAGGTGACGATGCAGCCGTATTCGGATGCGCGGTTCTGCGGCGAGCCGGGACCGGCGACGTGCAACGCCTGCATCGCGACGGTGCCGAGCCACGGCGCGGCGGAGATCCTGTCCTGGCGCGCGGGCCATGCCTGGCTGTTTCGCGAGGCGGAGCGCGTGTTCTGCCCGAGCGAGGATGCGCGCGCGCGCCTGCTGCGTTTCCATCCCGCGGCGAACGCGGTTCTGGCGCCGCACGAGCCCGTGTCCGCCGGCGCGTGGACCCTGGCGCCGCCGCGTGCGCCGCGCGCCGGGGCGCCGCTGCGTGTCGCGCTGCTGGGCGTGCTGGCGGGGCACAAGGGCGCGGCGGCGGCGGTCGCGCTGGCCGAGGCCGCCGATCCGGCGGCGCTGGCGCTGCATCTGATCGGAACGCCTGAAACCGATCTGCCGCCTCTCGCGGCCGCGCGCATCGCCTGCACCGGGCCCTACGACGACGCCGACCTGCCCGCGCTGATCGCGCGCGCGAAGCCGCATGCGATCTGGTTTCCCGCGCGCTGGCCGGAGACCTACAGCTACACGCTGAGCGCGGCGGTCGCGAGCGGCCTGCCCATCGTCGCCTCCCGCATCGGCGCGCTTCCGGAACGGCTGGAGGGGCGTCCGCTGACCTGGCTGTGCGATCCGCAGGCGGACACGGCGGAATGGCTGCGCGCCTTCGCGGAGGTGCGCGCCGCCCTCGGCGGCCGCGCCAGGCCCGCCGCCGCGCCGCGCGCGGAGGCACCGGAAGTCTATGCCGAGGCGTACGCGGCGCCGCTGCGCGCCCCGAAGCACGCGCCGCGCGTGACCGATCTGCGGCGCGCGGGGCGGCTGTCGGTGGTGGTCGTGCCGGAGACATTCGACAACGGCGCGCCGACGCCCTGCGCCTATATCCGGCTGTTGCAGCCGCTCGATCATCCGCTTGCCGCCGAGGGGATCGACGCGACGCTGGCGGATGCGGATTCGGCGCTTTCCTACCGTGCCGACGCCCTCGTGACTCAGCGTTACGCGGTGGCGGATGCGGATGCGGCGGAGCGGCTGGCGGCGCATTGCCGGCGGCACGGGATGCGGCTGGTCTACGACCTGGACGACGATCTGCTGAACATCCCGCGCAGCCATCCCGAACACGCCGCGCTGGCGCCGCGCGCCGCGACGGTGGCGCGGATGCTTGACCTGGCCGATGCCGTCACGGTCTCCACCGAGGCGCTGCGCGCACGACTTGCCCGCCGCGGCGTCGCGGCCCGCGTGGTGCCGAACGCGCTGGACGAGCGGCTGTGGCGTGCCTTCCCCGCGCCGCCACCTCCGCTGCCGTTGGGCGTGCTGCGGATTCTCTACATGGGCACCGCGACGCACGATGCGGACTTCGCCATCGCAGCACCCGCGCTGGAGCGGCTGGTGCGCGAGGCAAAGGGGCGCGTCGTGTTCGAGATGATCGGCGTGAGCGCGGCGGAGATGCCGGACTGGGTGACGCGCATCCAGCCGACGCCAAACGCATCGGCGTCCTATCCGGGTTTCGTGAACTGGCTGGTGCGGCAGGGTCGCTGGCATATCGGCATCGCGCCGCTGGCCGATTCCCCGTTCAACCGCTGCAAGTCCGCGATCAAGACGATGGACTACGCGGCACTCGGCTTGGCGGTGGTTGCATCCGATACCGCGCCGTTCCGCGGCTCCCTGGCGGCGGGCGGGGGCGGCTTGCTGGTGGCCAATGCGGCGGAGGCGTGGCACGCGGCGCTGGCGCGCGTCGCGGACGATCCCGTGCTGCGGCTGTCGCTGGCCGAGGGCGCGGCGGCGGCGCTGGAGGCGCGGCACACGCTGGCCGCGCAGGCGGAGGAGAGGCGGAGCATGTGGCAGGCGATCATCGCGCCGCGCCGGGGCAAAGCGCGATGACGGCGATCTACATCGATGCCGATGCCTGCCCGGTGCGCGAGGAGGTGCTGCGCGTCGCCGCCCGGCGGCAGCTCGCGGTGCATATCGTTTCCAACGGATCGCGCCCGATCCGCCCGCCCGCGCAGGTGGACGTGCACATGGTGGTCGTGCCCCCCGAGCCGGACGCCGCCGACGACTGGATAGCGCAGCACATCGGCCCAGCCGATATCTGCGTCACCGCCGACATTCCGCTCGCCTCCCGCTGCCTTGGCGCCGGCGCGCGGGCGGTGGCGCCGGACGGGCATGTGTGGACGGAGGCGAATATCGGCGCGGCGCTGGCCGGGCGCGAGGTGTCGCGCCACCTGCGCGAGCTCGGCCTGTCCGCGGGCGGGGGGAAGGCGCTGTCGAAGCAGGACCGCTCGGCGTTCCTGAATGCGCTGGATGCGCTGGTGACGGCGGCGCAGCGGACGCGGGCGGCGCTCAATTTCCGCCCGCCGCCCGAGGCCGAATAGCCCGTCAGAGCGACTCGTACACCGCCGTCTCGAACCCTTCGAACGCGGCGACGGCCTTGGCGTCGAAGAAGGGCAGCACCTGCGTCGCGTAAACGCCCGTGACTTTCCGCGCCGGGTCGATCCAGTAGTAGGAATTCGCGAGCCCCGCCCAGGCGAGGCTTCCGGCCGAGCGGCCGGTGGGCAGGCGCTGCGGGTTGATCGCCCAGGAGAGGCCCCATTTCCAGCCATCGATGAAATCGACGTCGTTCGACAGCGCCGGGTTCGCCGTCTTCATCGGGCGGCACGACACCTCGCCCATCGCGTTGATCCACATCATCGAGACGGTCTCGGGCTTCAGGATCTGCATCCCGCCCAGCGTGCCGCCCGCCAGGATCATGCGGGTGAACTTCAGGTAGTCGCCCACGGTGGAATAGAGCCCGCCGCCGCCCATGTGGAATTCCGGGTCCTGCGGCAGTTCGGTGTCGGTCGAAACCAGTCCGTCCTCGGTGCGGGCGTGGATCTTCGCCAGCCGCGTGCGCTGCGCCGGGCCGATGCGGAAGCCCGTGTCGGCCATCCCGAGCGGCCCCAGGATGTTCTCCTGCATGTAGCGGTCGAGCGTCTGGCCCGACACCGCCTCCACCGCCTTGCCGGCCCAGTCGATGCCGATGCCGTACTCCCATCGCTCGCCCGGGTCGGCCACCAGCGGGGTGGTCAGCGCCGCGTTGCGGCAGGTGATGATGCCGGGCGTGCCGGTGGCTTCCAGGTAGCGCGCGTTGTCCGGGTTCCACATGTCGTAGGTGAAGCCGGCCGTGTGCGTGAGCAGATGGCGCAGCGTGACCGGGCGGCGCGGCGTGCGCAGGATCGGCGCGCCCTTCGCATCGAAGCCCTCCAGCACCCGCACCTGAGCGAGTTCCGGCACGGTGCGGGACAGATCGCCGTCGAGCGCGAGCTTGCCGCGTTCCACGAGCTGCATTGCGCAGGCGCCGGTAACCGCCTTGGTCATCGACGCGATCCAAACCACGGTGTCGGCGGTCATCGGCGCGCCGGTCGCCAGATCGCGCGTGCCGAACCCGCCTTCGAAGATCACCCCGTCGGCGGTCGCGGCGGCGGCGACCACGCCCGGGATGTCCCCGGCCTCGGCGGCGCGGCGCAGCGGCGCGGCGATCCTGTCGGTATCGCTCATGGCATCCCTCCCTTCCGGCACCGCTTCGTGGCGGCCGCTCGTGAGGGGCCAGGATAGCCGAAACCGGCCGAGCGCCGAAACGCCCGGCCGGATGGGCGAAGGCGGGGCTAGCTGGCGGGGCCGGCGATCGACAGCTCGACGCGGCGGTTCTTGGCGCGGCCCGCGGCGGTGGCGTTCGAGGCGACCGGGTGGGCGTCGCCGAAGCCCTTGGCGGTCACCAGCTCGGGGCTGAGGCCCTGCGAGATCAGAAACTGCATCACCGCGTCGGCGCGCTTCTGCGACAGGATCTCGTTCGAGGTCACGCCCTGCGCGGCGAGCGCGGGGCCGATCGGCGCATTGTCGGTGAAGCCCGAGACCAGCAGCTTGTTCTGCATGGTGGGCGCGAGCTTCTTGGCGAAGCCGGCGATGATGCCCTTGCCGCGGCTGCTCATGGTCCAGCTTCCGGGGGCGAACAGCAGGTCGCTGTTGACGGTGTACTTGATCGCGCCCTGCAGGCGGCTGACCTGGGCGTTGGCCTGCGCGAGCTGCTGCTGCTGCGTGGCGACCTGCTGCTGGAGCTGCTCGTTCTGCGACTTCAGCGCGTCGTAGTCGCTGCGCGAGACGCAGCCCGCCAGGATCGAGGTCATCATCACGGAGGCGACGATCAGGCCGCCCTTGGTCTTGGTTGCGCCTGCGATGGCACGCATGATCGACAGTCCTTCCAAATCGGCCCGATGGTTCCGTCCGCGCGCAACGGCGCGGGCGGCGCGCAGCCAGACACTTCCGCGCGAGCCGCCGCAATATGCGCGGGCGCATAGGTGATCCGCCTATTCGGGGCCGGAACGCTGCGCTGGATCAATTCGCCGGGCGGGCGGATCGGCACCGATACCGACCTTCCGGCGCGGCCGGGCGACCTGCTACACGGTTTCATCATGTCCCGTTCCGCCGATCAGCCCACGTTGCCGCCCTGAACGCGATCCCGCTTTCCGTGCTCGCCCTGGTCGCCGTTCTGCTGCTGGCGCTAGGTGCGGCCGCAACCATTTTCCGCCGCGCGCCCGCGGTTCTGGGCGTCAGCGCGGCGCTGTCCGCGTCGGGCGCGGCGGCGGCGCTGGCGTCGCTGATCGCGGGCGGGCCTACGCTGGCGCTGGCGCTGCCCATCGGGTTGCCGTCCGGTCTGATGGCTCCCGACGGCATGACGCTGGCGCTCGATCCGCTGAGCGCGATGTTCCTTCTGATCCTGTTCGTCGCCGCCGCGTTCTGCGCGGTCTATGCGATCGACCAGCACGAGGCGGAAGACCGCCGCGCGCTTGCCGGGTTCCCCGCCTTCGTCGGCGCGATGGCGCTGGCATTGCTGGCCGCCGACGCCTTCACCCTGGTGTTCGGCTTCGAGCTGATGTCGGCGGTGTCATGGCTGCTGGTGCTGGCGCGGCACGAGGATGCGGACTCGCGTTCGGCCGGCATCTTCTACGTCGGCATGGCGCTGTTCGGCGGGCTGTGCCTGGTGCCCGCCTTCGCGGTGCTGGCGCATGCGGGCGGCGCGCATGCCGGCCTGCTCGACCTGCGCTTTTCCGCGATGCGCGCCGCGCCGCCCGAGGGCTGGCGCGCGGCGCTGGTGCTGGCGCTGGTGCTGCTGGGGGCAGGATCGAAGGCGGGGCTGGTGCCGCTGCATCCCTGGCTGCCGCTCGCGCATCCCGCGGCGCCGAGCCACGTCTCGGCGCTGATGTCGGGCGCGATGACCAAGGTCGGGCTCTACGTGATCGTGCGCGTGCTGTTCGACCTGTGCGGACCCGCGCAGCCGCTGTGGTGGGGCATTCCGCTGATCGCGGCGGGTGCCGCATCTGCCCTGATCGGCGCGCTGCGGGCGACGGCCGATGGCGACATCAAGAGCGTTCTGGCGTGCAGCACGATCGAGAACGTCGGCCTGATCGCGGTGGGGCTGGGCGTGGCGCTTGTGGCGCGCGGGGCGGACCTGCCGGCGCTGGCGGCGCTGGCGCTGTGCGCGGCGCTGCTGCACGCGCTGGGGCACGGCGTGTTCAAGCCGCTGATGTTCCTGTGCGTGGGATCGGTTGCGCATGGCGCGGGCACGCGGTCGCTGGCGCGCCTGGGCGGCCTGATCCACCGGATGCCGGTCACGGCAGGCTGCGCGATTCTCGGCGCGGCCTGTCTGGCGGGGCTGCCGGTGTTCGCAGGCTTCGCGGGCGAGTGGCTGCTGTTCCAGGCGGTGCTGGCCGGCCCGCGCATCGGCGGGCTCGCGTTGCAGACGCTGTTCGCAGCCCTCGCCGCCGTGCTGGCGCTGTCGGTCGCGCTGGCCGCCGCCGCGGCGGTGCGGCTGATCGGTGTCGCGTTCCTGGGCCGCCCGCGCGGCCCGCGCGCGGCGGTGGCGGACGAGGCGGGGCCGCGCGCCCGCGCCGCGATGATCGGGCTGTCCGGCCTCGCGGTGCTGCTGGGCCTGCTACCCGGCCCCGCGATCTGGCTGCTGGAGCCGGCGCTGCGCGGCCTGAGCGGCGCGGGGATGGCGGGCCGCGCCGGATGGCTCGCGATCTCGCCGACGCAGGAATCCTTCGGCTACGCCCCGGCGGCGATCGCGCTGCTGGTGGCGCTGGCGGCCGCAGGCGGGATGCTGGCGCTGCGCCGACTGGCAGCGCGCGGGATCGCCCTGGGGCGGGAGCGCGGGCCGGCCTGGGCCAACGGCTTCGCCGCGCCGCCCGCCTGGCTGCCCTTCGGCGATTCGGTCACGCAGTACGGCGGCGCCTCCTTCTCCGAGCCGTTGCAGCGCACGCTGGGCCGGACGCTGCTGCGCGGCGGCGATCCGGCGATGCATTGGCTGATGCGCCCGCTGCTGGCCGCGCGCGGCGCGATCTCCCGCGCCGCGGACGCGATGCAGGTGCTGACCATCCGCCGCATCCTGACGGTAATGTTCGCAGTGCTGGTGCTGTTCCTGGCGGTGATCGCGGCGGTGGAGATGTGATGGCGATCCTGATCGCCTTCGTGCTGCAGGCGCTGCACATCGCGCTGGTGTTCGCCGCCGCGCCGCTGGTGGTGGGGGTGATCCGCTCCGTGAAGGCGCGGCTGGTCGGGCGGGCGGGCCCCTCCGTCCTTCAGCCCTATCGTGACCTGCTGCGGCTGGTGCGCAAGCGGACGGTGGTGGCGGAGAACGCCTCCGCCGTGTTCCTGCTGGCGCCGATGGCCGCCTTCGCCGCCACCGCCGCCGCCGCAGCGCTGGTGCCGTCCTTCGCGCTGGGGATGATCAGCGCGCCAATCGCCGATTTGCTCGTCGTCGCCGGGCTGCTGACGATCGCGCGCGTCGCGCAGGCGCTGGCGGGGATGGATGTCGGCACCGCCTTCGGAGGCATCGGCGCGAGCCGCGAAATGAGCTTCGCCGCCTTCGCCGAGCCCGCGCTGCTGCTGGTGATCTTCACGCTGGTGCTGCTTGCCGGCACGACGAACCTGGACGTGGTGGCGGGACTGCTGCGCGACGGCTCACTCGGGCTGCGGGTTTCGCTCGGGCTGGTGCTGGTGGCGGCGCTGGCGGTGGCGGCGGCGGAGAACGGGCGCATCCCGGTGGACAACCCGGCGACGCACCTGGAGCTGACGATGGTGCACGAGGCGATGGTGCTGGAATATTCCGGCCCCGACCTCGCGGTGATCGAGGCGACCGCCGCGCTGCGGCTGACGCTGTGGCTGACCCTGATCGCCGCCGTGTTCATCCCCTTCGGCATCGCGGTGCCAGAGGCGAGCGCGCTCGGCTGGCTGACCGGGCTCGGCGCCTGGGTGGGCAAGATCCTGGCGCTGGCGGTGGCGCTGGCGGTGTTCGAGACCTCCATCGCTAAGATGCGCGTCTTCCGCGTGCCGGAGTTCCTGGGCATCGCCGTGCTGCTGGGCCTGCTGGCGGCGGTGTTCCTGTTCGTGAGCACGGGGTTCGCGTGATGGCTTTGCTCCATCGCTTGATCCCCACCCCTGACCCCTCCCCACGAGGGGGAGGGGAACGCGTTCCTTCTCCCTCCCCCTCGTTGGGAGGGTTGGGGTGCGGGGCGCAACGATGACCCATCACATCGGCTTCGGCGCGCTGTCCTACGACCTGGCGCATCTGCTGGGCGGCACCGCGCTCGTGCTGTCCTTCGCGCTGCTGTATCAGCGGCGCGTCTCGGCGGTGGTGAACACCTATGCGCTTCAGGCGCTGGTGGTGGCGGCGGCGGCGGCGTGGCAGGGCTGGGTGCAGAACGAGCCGCAGCTCTACCTGACGGCGCTGATCGCGCTGGTGGCGAAGGCGATCATCATCCCGCTGGCGTTGCACGGCATCATCCGGCGGCTGGAAATTCACCGCAGCATCGAGACCGCCTTCGGCGTCTTCCCGTCGATGGCCGTGGGCGTGCTGCTGGTGGTGCTGGCGATCCTGGTCGTGCTGCCTACGACGCTGGGCGCTGCGACGCTGACGCGCGAGGACCTGGCGACGGCGCTTTCCGTCGTGCTGCTTGGCCTGCTCGCGATGATCACGCGGCGCAATGCGCCGACGCAGGTGGTGGGGTTCTTCTCGTTGGAAAACGGACTGATCCTGGCCGCCGTCGGCGTGACCGGGATGCCGATGGTGGTGGAGCTGTCCACCGCGTTCCTCGTGCTGGTGGCCTTCACCGTGTTCGGCCTGTTCTTCTTCCGCATCCGCGACCGGCTGGGCAGCCTGGACACAAGGCGCCTCGACCTCGTGACCGAGGAGCCCCGGTGAGTTCCGTTTTTCCACTGAACCCGTCCTATCTCGTGCTGATCGCGCCCGCGCTGACCGCCGCCGTGCTGGGGGCGGTGCCGTCCTGGCGGCTTGGGGTGTGGATCAACTGCGCGGGCTCGGCGGCGACCTTCCTGGCGGCGCTGCTGCTGCCCTGGCAGGTGGGCAGGCCCGAGCCCTACCTGCTGATCGATCCGCTGGGCGTCTATCTGGTGGTGCTGACCGCCTTCGTCGGCATGACCACGAGCTGGTTCAGCGTGGGCTATGTGCGCGTCGAGATCGCGCGGCGCCGGCTCGATCGGCGGCGGCTGCGGCTCTATCACGCGATGTACCAGGTGTTCGTGGGCGCGATGCTGCTGGCGCTGCTGTCGGACAATCTGGGCGTGACGTGGGTTGCGATCGAAGCCGCGACCATCGCCGCCGTGCTGGTGGTGGGGCTGCCGCGCACCGCCGAGGCGGTGGAGGCGTCTTGGAAGTTCTTCCTGATCTGCGGCGTGGGCATCGCGCTCGCGCTGTTCGGCACCATCGTGCTGTATCTGGCCGCGCTGCCGGTGCTGGGGCCGGGCACCGCGGCGATGAGTTGGAGCACGCTGCTGCCGGCGGCGTCGCGCTGCGACGGCGCGGTGCTGAACCTGGCCTTCGTGTTCCTTCTGCTGGGCTACGGCACCAAGGCCGGACTCGCGCCCTTCCACGCCTGGATGCCGGACGCGCATGCCGAGGGGCCGACGCCGGTTTCGGCCGTGCTGGCGGGCTCGATCCTGAACGTCGCGCTCTGCGTGCTGCTGCGCCTCCGCGGCCTGCTTGCGGCGAACGAGGCGGCGGGCGGCGGCGCGATCCCGCCGGGCGGCGCGCTGATGGCGTTCGGGCTGATGTCGGTGCTGATGGCGGCGTTCAGCCTGTGGCCGCGCCGCGACGTGAAGCGGTTCTTCGCCTTCTCCAGCATCGAGCAGAGCGGGCTTGCGGCCTTCGCCTTCGGCCTGGGCGGGCCGGTCGCGACCTTCGCGGGGCTGCTGCACATGACGCTGCACACGCTGGCGAAGGCGTCGGTGTTCCAGTGCGTGGGCCGCGCCTCGCAGCTCAAGGGCGGGCAGACATTCGCCGATATCGGCGGGCTGATGGCGAGCCACCGGATGCTTGGGATCACGCTCGCGGTCAGCGTGATCGCGGTGGCGGCGCTGCCGCCGCTCGGGCTGTTCGCGAGCGAGTTCCTGATCGGCACGCAGACCATCCTGCGGATGCCCTGGCTCGCGCTGCCGCTGGCGCTTGGGCTGCTGGTGGGCACCTGGGCGCTGCTCGCGCGGCTGCAGGGCCTGTGCCTGGGCGCGCCGACGCCCGACCGCGGCCCCGCGCCGGATGCGCTCGCGCTGCTGCCGGTGTGGCTGATGCTGGCGGCGGTCCTGGTGCTGGGCATCGCGATGCCTGCGCCGGTGTCCGACTGGCTGCGGATGGCTGCCGGATGAGCGAGATCGAAACCATCCTGCGCGGCGCGGAGCCGGTGCCCTGCGCGCCCTGGTCGCGCTACGTGCTGAACCCGGCTTCGTGGCAGGCGCTGGCCGCCGCGGCCGCCCCGCCCATGGCGCTGTGGGCGGACACCACGCAGGTTCATGCGCTGTATGCCGACGAGGCGCGCAACCTGATCCTGATCGCCTCGTGCGCGGTGCAGAACGGCCGCTATCCCGCGCTGTCCCCGCTGCGGCCGGGTGCGCGATGGTTCGAGCGGATGATCGCCGACCTGTGGGGCCACGCGGCCGAGGGCGGGGTGGATGCGCGTCCGTGGCTGGATCACGGTCGCTGGCCCAACACGCTGCCGATGGCGGCGCGTCCGGGCCCTCCGCCGCTGCCGCCCGAGCCGCCGGAGTTCCTGCCCGTGCCGGGCGCAGAGGAAGGCGGCGACCTGCACCAGGTGCCGGTCGGGCCGATCCATGCCGGCATCATCGAGCCCGGGCATTTCCGGTTCTCCTGCCTGGGCGAGGCCGTGATGCGGATGGAGGCGCGGCTCGGCTACACGCACAAGGGAACGCTCGGGCTGATGCGCGGGAAGTCGCCGCGCGCCGCCGCGCGCTTCGCCGCCCGGCTGTCGGGCGATGCGACGGTGGCGCACTCCATCGCCTTCGCCCGCGCCGCCGAAGCCGCCTGCGGGATCGAGGCGCCGCCGCGCGCCGCCGCACTTCGTGCCGTGATGGCGGAGGTGGAGCGCGTCGCGGTGCATCTGGGCGATATCGGCGCGATCATCAACGACGCCGCGTTCAGCCTGGGGTTGGCGCGTTTCGGCTGGCACCGCGAGATGGTGCTGCGCGCGACCGCCGCGGCGTTCGGGCACCGGCTGATGATGGACGTGGTGGTGCCCGGCGGCGTCGTGACCGACATCGCGCCGGGTGGCGCGGAGGCGCTGCGCGAGGCGCTGCGCGCGGCGGCGGACGAGATGCCCGCGCTCGCGCGCTTTCAGGACGACGTGGCGAGCCTGGCCGACCGGCTGATCGGCACCGGCATCGTGCCGCCCGGCATGGCGGAGGCCTTCGCCGCCGGCGGCACGGTGGGCCGCGCGGCGGGGCGCGATGCCGATGCGCGGCGCTGGCCGGGCTATCCGCCCTACGACACGCTGAGCTTCGCGGTGCCGGTGCGCACCGAGGGCGACACCGACGCCCGCGTGCGCGTCCGCTTCGCCGAGTTGGAGCAGAGCATGGCGATGATCCAGGCGCTACTTGCGCGGCTGCCGGAAGGGCCGCTGTCGATCGCGCTGCCGACGGCGAGCGGCGAGGGGATCGGCGTGGCCGAGACGTTCCGCGGCGACGCCTGGCATTGGCTGCGGCTGGATCACGGCGCCATCGCGGCTTCCTTCGTGCGCGATCCGAGCTGGGCGCATTGGCCGCTGCTGGAAGCGGCGGTGCAGGACATCGTCGTGGCCGATTTCCCGCTGTGCAACCGCAGCTTCAACGCTGCGTATTCGGGGGTGGATCTGTAATGCCCCTTCGTCACATCGCGCGCGCCGTGCTGCGCGGGCCGGTTTCCGAGAAGCTGGCCGCGCCCGCCCCCGCCACCGTGGGGGAACTCGCGGCGCGGCTGGATGCAGCGTCGCAGGCGCGGCTGGGGCGGAGCTTGGCGATCCGGCACGTGGACGCGGGAAGCTGCAACGGCTGCGAGCTTGAGCTGCACGCGCTGCAGAACATCGTCTACGACCTGGAACGCTTCGGCCTGCGCTTCGTGGCCAGCCCGCGCCACGCCGACGTCCTGCTGGTGACGGGGCCGGTGACGCGCAACCTGGTGGAGGCGCTGCGCGCCACCGTCGCCGCCGCGCCCGACCCGAAATGGGTGGTCGCGGTGGGCGATTGCGGCGTCGATGGCGGGGTGTTCAAGGGCAGCTACGCGGTCGCGGGCGGCGTTTCGGCCGCCGTGCCGGTCGATCTGGTGATCGCCGGCTGCCCGCCCACGCCCGCGCAGGTGCTGCTGGGCCTGCGGGCGCTTCTGGAGGCGAACGCGGGGTAGCCGCGCCTCCGGCGGCCGCCTCGCGCGCGTCTCCGCCTTGATTTGGCCATGCCCCAACGCATTTATGCTGCAACGCACAATTCGTGCGATCGCAAGCGTTTTGGGGAGGGACGCCGGATATCAAGGATGAAGGACGTGAAGATGAACGGCTACCTTAGCTTCCTGGGCCACACCGCCACCGCCGTCGTGCGCGCCGCGCAGCGGGCGATCCCGCCTCTGGAGGCCGATTCCGGGGCCAGCGCCTATCTGGACGGCGCGACGAGCCTTGCCGATCTGGAAATGCGGATCCGCGAACTGGACGGGCCGCGCCGCGCGGGCGGCAGCTACCCGACCAATTTCTCCACCCACTGACGCGGCCGCCTCCGCCGCCGCATCGCGCTGTTTACAGGCCGGGCCGATCCGGCGGACAAATCGCGCGGTGAGGCGGAGGACGGCGTGGACGAAGCCAGCGCGGATGAGGCAAGCGCGGGCGGGGCGGGCGCATTTGTCGTTTGCGGCGAGGCGCTGATCGACCTCGTGCCGCTGGGCAGCGGGACGGATCACGCCTACCGCGCCACTTGCGGCGGCTCCCCCTTCAACGTGGCGATCGGGCTGGGGCGGCTGGGCGCCCGCGCGCATTTCATGGGCAGGCTGTCGCGCGATCCGAACGGCGAGCGGCTGGCCGCGCGGCTGGCGGCGAACGGCGTAGCGCTCGACCTGGTGGCGCGCGGCGATGCGCCGCAGATGCTGGCCTATGTGTTCCCGCCGGAACCGGGGCGGCCCGACGTGGGCTACGCCTTCTACCTGGACGGAACATCGGGCGCCGCGCCCGAGGCCGCCGACATGGCCGCGCCGCTGCCCGCGGATCTGGCCGCGGTGCATTTCGGATCGTTCTCCGCCGTGCTGCCGCGCTCCGGCCCCGCGATCCGCGATTTCGTGCGCCGCAGCGGCGCCTTCGCGAGCTACGACCTCAATCTTCGGCCGACCATCACGCCGGACCGCGACGCGGTGCGCGCGGCGGTGGCGGAGTGCGCAGCCGTGGCCGGGATCGTGAAGCTGAGCGATGCCGATGCCGACTGGCTGTTTCCCGGACGCGGCTTCGACGACCTGGCGGAGGACTGGCTACGCGGCGGCGCCTCGCTCGTCGCGATGACGCGGGGGCCGGAGGGCGCGCTGCTGCGCACCGCGTCGGCCCGCGTGTCGGCGCCCGGCGTGCCGACCACGGTGGTGGACACGGTGGGCGCGGGCGACACGTTCATGGCGGCGCTGCTGTGGGGGCTGGGGCGGCGCGACCTGTTGCAGGCGGAAGCATTATCGGCTGCGCCCGAGGCGGCGCTGGCGGCGGCCGCGGCGCTCGCCTGCCGCGCCGCCGCCATCGTCTGCACGCGGCGCGGCGCCGAGCCCCCGACGGCGGCGGAGCTCGGCGCCTGACGCGAACGGTCAGTGCGTCCAGCCGGGGTAGCTGTCCACGTTGTCGCGCGTCACGAGGTGCGAGGGCATCAACACCATCGGGTCGGCGGGTTTCTTGCCGTTCATGATCTCGGTGCCGACTTGCACCGCGAGCTTGCCCATCGCGTAGGGGTCCTGGCTGGCCGAGGCCTGCACCTGCGTCGGGCCTTTCAGCGCGGCCACGATGTCGGGCGCGCCGTCCACCGACGTGATCACGATGCCGGTGCGGTTGAGCTGCTTGGCCGCAAGGTCGCTGCCGATCGCCTGCGGATCGTTGATGGTGAACACGCCCTGGATGTCGGGGAAGCGCGTCAGGTAGCCCTGCATCACGTTCAGCCCGCCGTCGCGCGAGCCCTTGCCGTCCTGATCCGAGGACAGGATCTTGATGTCGGGATACTGGCCGAGGACCTTCTTGCAGCCGTTGACGCGGTCGATCACCGCCGAGACCTGCGGGCCGTTCTCGATGATGACGTTGCCCTTGTGGCCGATCTTGTCGGCCATGTACTGGCACGCGATCTCGCCCGCCTGCACGTTGTTGGTCTGCACCGTGGCGTCCGCGCCGGCGGCGGCGACATCGACGCCGACGACCGCGATGCCGGCGGCCTGCGCGCGCTTGATCGCGGGCAGGATGGCGCGCGGATCGGCGGCGTTCACCAGGATCAGATCGACGCCGGCGGCGATGAAGTTGTCGATCTGCGTGAACTGCTTGTTGAGGTCGTAGTCGGCGGACGAGATCGTCACCTTCGCGTTCGGATTGATCTCGCGCACCGCGTCCGTCACACCCTTGCCGACGGCGACGAAATACGGGTTGCCGAGCGTGCCGACCGTGACGCCCACGGACTTCAGTTCCTTGGCGAAGGAAGCGGCGGGGGCGGCGGCGATCGCCAGCGCGGCGCCGGCGAGAAGCAGTTTCCTGAACATGATGCGTTTTCCTCTCTCGAAGCCCTGTTGATGAAGGGTCCCGGCGGCTGGGCCATGCGGCCGCCGGGAGAAGCCGTTGGTCAGGTGCGGGCGCTGCCCTGCAGGCGGACCCGGTCGAGCGCCACCGCGCCGATGATGACCAGGCCCTTGATGATGAACTGCCAGATGTCCGACACGCCGAGCAGCGTGAGACCGTTGGAAAGCACCGCGATGATCAGCGCGCCGATCAGCGTGCCCCAGATCGAGCCGATGCCGCCGACGAAGCTGGTGCCGCCCAGGATCACCGCGGCGATGGCGTCCAGCTCGTAGCTCTGGCCGAGCTGCAAGCCGTTGGCTGCATAAAGCCGCGCCGCCGACATCACGCCGCCGAGGCCGGCGAGCAGGCCCGACACGGCGTAGACGAACAGCAGGATGCGCCAGACCTTGATGCCCGACAGGCGCGCGGCCGCCTGGTTGCCGCCGACGGCATAGATCCAGATGCCGAGCACGGTGCGGCGGAGGACGAACCAGGAGATCAGGATCACCGCCAGCGCGATCAGCGCCAGCATGGGGATGGAGACGCCGGGCAGCAGCTTGATGGTTGCGTTGCCGATGAACGCGAAGGGAAGGTCGGGGTTGAAGATGGTAGAGTCGCCGCCCATCAGGCGCGCAAGGCCGCGCACGGCGGTGAGCGAGCCCAGCGTGACGATGAAGGGCGGCAGCTTGCCGAACGCGATCAGGCCGCCGTTCACGAGACCGAAGAGCAGCCCGGTGAGCAGCGCGGCGGGTACGCCCAGCATCCCCCATCCGGGGATCAGGGAGGCGATCAGCGCCGCCATCGCGGCCGCGGCGAGCACGCTGCCCACCGAGAGGTCGATGCCTCCGGTGAGGATGACGAAGGTCATGCCTGCGCCGAGGACTGTGTTGATCGAGGCCTGCTGCGCGACGATCGACAGGTTCTGAGCCGTCAAGAAGCGCTCGTCGCCGAGATAGTGGAAGGCGATGGCAAGGATGATCAGGACCGGCAGCATCCCGACCGATTGGATGACGGCGCGCATCTGCACCTGCTTGGCGGACAGGCCCGCGCCTCCGGACGGGACGGCTGCGGAAGCGGCGGGCGACTTGCTCTCGGACATCGGGGTTTCCCTTCTTTTTTGTGCGATCAGGCGGCGACGCCGGCGCCGTAGGCCATGATGTTTTCCTGCGTGATCGGCATGCCGTCCGGCCCGCCGACTTCGCCCACCAGCCTTCCTTCCCGCATCACCAGCACGCGGTCACAAGTGCCGATGATTTCGGGCAATTCGCTGGAGATCACGACGATGCCGATCTCGCGCTTCGCGAGATCGTCGATGATGCGGTAGATCTCCGACTTCGCGCCGATATCCACGCCGCGCGTCGGCTCGTCCAGGATCAGCACCTTCGGGCTGATTTCCAGCCAGCGCGACAGCAGCACCTTCTGCTGGTTGCCGCCCGAAAGGCTGCCGACCTGCACCTGCGGGCTGGCGGCGCGCACGCGCAGCGCATCGAAGGCGTCCGACGCGCGGCGGCGCCACATGCCGAAGTTCAGCAGGCCGCCGAGTTTCGCGTCGCGCGCGATGACGCCGAGATTGATATTCGTTGCGCAGGAAAGATCGAGGAACAGGCCGAGCGCCTTGCGGTCCTCGGTCAGATACGCGATGCCATTCAGCAGCGCGTCTTCCGGCGCGTTGATCGTGACGGGGATGTCGTCGAGCAGCACGTCGCCCGCCGTCTTGGGATCGGCGCCGTAGATCAGGCGCGCAAGCTCGGTGCGGCCGGAGCCGACGAGGCCCGCGATGCCCAGCACCTCGCCGCGGTGCAGGTCGAAGCTGCACGGGCGCACGCGCTTGCCGTCGGTGACGCCGCGCACGGACATGACCACAGGGCCGTGGCTGCCGCGCGCATCGTGCGTCTTGGTGTAGAAGGTCGAGAGATCGCGTCCGACCATCATCTTCACGAGCGCGTCGGGGTTCAGCTCGTCGCGCGACAGCGTGCCGACATAGCCGCCGTCGCGCAGGACGGAGACGCGGTCGGCCAGCTCGTAGATCTCGGCCATGCGGTGGCTGATGTAGATCAGCGCGATGCCCTCGCCGCGCAACTGCCGGATCAGGCCGAACAGCCGCTCGGTCTCACGCGACGAGAGCGCGGTGGTGGGCTCGTCCAGCACCAGGATTTTCGATTCCGCGTGCAGCGCGCGGGCGATTTCCACGAGTTGCTGCTCGGCGATGGAAAGGCCCGCCACCGTGGTGTTGGCGTTGAAGGGCGTGCCGAGCCGGTCGAGAACCGCTTGGCAGCCTGCGCGCATCGCCGCGCGGTCCACCTGGCCGGCGCGCTTCGGCTCGCTGCCGAGATAGATGTTCTCCGCCACCGTCAGGTTCGGCGCGAGTGCCAGTTCCTGATAGATGATGGCGATGCCCTGGCGCTTCGCGTCGATCGGATCGGCGATGGAGACGGGCGCGCCGTCGATCATGATCTGGCCGCCGGGATCGGCTTGGTAGGCGCCGGAGAGGATCTTCATCAGCGTCGATTTGCCGGCGCCGTTCTCGCCCATCAGCGCCAGCACCTCGCCGCCCCAGGCGCGCAGCTCCACGCTGTTGAGCGCCTTCACGCCCGGAAAGGTCTTGGAGATGCCGCGCATCTCCAGTCTTGGCGTTTTTCCTTCCGATGCAGCCACGGCGTTCGCTCCCGTTGTTGTTGGTTCAGGCGCCGAACAATACGCCCTGATCGGCGCCGTAGCTTTCGTGCAGCGGCAGGGTGGCGGCGCCGATGGCGGCGGCATTGCGTCCGATGGTGCCGATGCGCAGCGCCGGCGCTTGGCGCGCTTCGGGCGCGTGGGCGGCGAGCAGGGCGCGCAGGCGTTCCACGAGGCGTTCGATCAGCGCGCGCGGCAGGTTGCCGTCGATGACGATGGCTTGCAGGTCGAGCATCGCGGCGATCGAAAGCAGCGGCACGACCAGCGCATCCGCGCAATCCTCCAGCCATTCGCCGACCAGCGCGGGCTCGCGCGCCAGCGCCATCTCGAAATCCTCCACGCGGCTCGCCGGTACGCCGTTGGCGCGCAGGTGGCGCACGAGGGCGGCGATGGAGGCGCGGGAGAGCAGGATGTCGTACGGCCCCGCCGGCGGCGGCGCGGAGGAAAGGCGCGAGGGTGCGACGGGCATCAGCCCGACATCGCCCGCGTTGCCGGTGGCGCCGCGGCGGAATTGCCCATCGAGCACCAGGCCGCCGCCGACCGCCGCGCCGATATAGATGACGGCGAAATCGTCGAGTTCGCGGCCGTGGCCCTGGAACAGCTCGGCGACTGCGACGGCGGTGCCGTCGTTCTCCACGAACAGCGGCGCTTCGATGGCGGCGCGCAGGCGGCCGGTGAAATCGAAACCGTTCCAGGCGGAACAAATTTCGGCGGGGATATCGAGTTCCCGCCGCCAGGCGCCGAGATTGTAGGGGATCGCGAGGCCGACGCCCGCGAGCCGCATCCGCCGCGTGGGCGGCAGGCCGCGGCGCAGGGCGGCGATGTCGTCTCGGATCAGCTTCAGCGCTTCCTCGGGCCGGGGCAGCGGGCCTTCGTGCTGGCGCGCCTTCAGCACCGCGCCGCTGAAATCGACGAGGATGCTGTCGAGCGTGCGGCGGCCGAGCTTGATGCCGATGGAGTAGGCGCCTTCTGGATCGAGTTGCAGCAGCGTCGCGGGCTGGCCGCGCAGGCCGGTGCGCTTGCCGGTGATGCGCACCAGCTTCTGCCGTTCCAGTTCCTTCACGATCTGGCCGGCGGCGTTCTGCGTGAGGTTCACCTGGCGGGCGAGATCGGCCTTGGAGGCTTCGCCGAGCCGGCGCAGCGCCGTTAGGATCACGCGCTCGTTGAACTGGCGGACGATGGCGGAGTTGCTGCCCTGGCCGGTGACCGTTCCGCTCAACGCAGCCTCCTTCTCGACCTCCGCGCTCGGGACGGCGCGGTCGGCATGGATGCGCTGTAGCGCGCCGCCGAGCCGCGGTCAATATTAATTCACCAAGAATTATTTATCTGGACCGCGCCCGCCCGCCGTGGCATATCCGGCCCCACGCTGCGCCGGCATCCGTCCGCGTTCGTTGCCGAACCGATGGAAATGGCAGCGTTTTTGCATCGCAGCACCCGATCTGTGCTTCGCTGCACCGACCCCGCCGACCCCGGACCTCATGCCGACGGAGGCTCATCGACCATGGCGCACGATCCAATTCCTGCCGATCCCTCGGCCCAGTCCGCCGCCCTGATGCGCGCGGCGCGGCTCATTCCCGTGCTGACGATCACGGATCTCGCCACGGCGGTGCCGCTTGCGCATGCGCTGGTGGCAGGCGGCGTCCGCATGCTGGAGGTCACGCTGCGCACCGACTGCGGCGCCGACGCCGCCATCGCCATCAAGGACGAGGTGCCCGACGCCATCGTGGGCTTCGGCACCGTGCTGACCCGCGCCGACCTGGAGCGCGCCAAGAAAGCGGGCATGCGCTTTGCCTTCAGCCCAGGTGCCACGACCGCGCTTCTGGATGCCGCCGCCGAGCTGGGCATTCCCTTCGTGCCGGGCGTGCAGACGGCATCCGAACTGATGGCCGCCGCCGAGCGCGGCTTTCATACCGTGAAGTTCTTCCCCGCCGAGCCCGCGGGCGGCATCCCGGCGCTGAAGGCGCTGGCCGGTCCCTTCCCGCATATGCGCTTCTGCCCCACCGGCGGCATCGCCGAGGACCGCATCGAGGCGTGGCTCGCACTGCCGAACGTGGTGGCGGTGGGCGGATCGTGGCTTGCGCCCGACGCCGAGGTGGCGCGCGGCGACTGGGACGCCATTACGGCGCGCGCGCGCCGGGTGATGGCGAAGTTCGGCGGCTGAAGGGGGACACGATGGCCGAGGTGAAGGACCGCATCGCCGAAGTGACCGAGCGCATCGCGCGCCGCAGCCACGACGACCGCAGCCGCTACCTGGAGCGCATCGACAAGGCAGGCGCGAACGCGCGGCCGCGCACCCGGCTTGGCTGCGCCAACCAGGCGCACGGCTTCGCCGCGTGCAGCGCGCACGACAAGGCCCTGCTTGCCGCCGGGCAGGCGCCGAACCTGGCGATCGTGACCGCCTACAACGACATGCTGTCGGCGCATCAGCCCTACGAGACCTATCCCGCGCTGATCCGCCAGGCGGCGCGCGAGGCGGGCGGCACCGCGCAGGTGGCGGGCGGCGTGCCCGCGATGTGCGACGGCGTGACGCAGGGCGAGGCGGGGATGGAGCTGTCCCTGTTCTCCCGCGACGTGATCGCGCTCTCCACCGCCGTTGCGCTGTCGCACCAGACCTTCGATGCCGCGGTCTATCTGGGCATCTGCGACAAGATCGTGCCGGGCCTGGTGATCGGCGCGCTGTCCTTCGGCCATCTGCCGGCAGTCTTCGTGCCGGCGGGGCCGATGACCTCCGGCCTGCCGAACGCCGAGAAGGCGCATGTCCGCCAGCTGTTCGCCGAGGGCAAGGTGGGCCGGGACAAGCTGCTCGAGTCCGAAATGAAGTCCTATCACGGGCCGGGCACCTGCACCTTCTACGGCACCGCGAACACCAACCAGATGCTGATGGAGATCATGGGCCTGCACCTGCCGGGCGCGGCCTTCGTCAATCCCGGCACGCAACTGCGCGAGGCGCTGACGAAGGAAGCGGCGCAGCGGGCGCTGGCGATCGCGGCGGGCGGCAACGAATACACGCCGGTGGGCCGCGTGCTGGACGAGCGCGCCTTCGCCAACGGCATCGTGGGGCTGCATGCCACCGGCGGATCGACCAACCACACGATCCACCTGATCGCCATGGCTCGCGCGGGCGGCATCCATCTCACGTGGGACGACTTCGCCGACATCGCCGAGGTGGTGCCGCTGCTCTGCCGCGTCTATCCGAACGGCAAGGCCGACGTGAACCACTTCCACGCGGCAGGCGGCATGGGCTTCCTGATCCGCGAGCTGCTGAAGGGCGGGCTGCTGCACCCGGATGTCTCAACCGTCGCGGGCGGCGGCATCGCGGCATACGCGGCGGAGCCCGGACTGACCGAAGACGGCCACGTGACCTGGCGCGAGTCTGCCGCGGAAAGCGGCGATGCGTCCGTGCTGCGCGGCGTTGCCCACCCGTTCCATCCCACCGGCGGCCTGCGCGTGCTGGACGGCGATCTCGGGCGCGCCGTCATCAAGACCTCGGCCGTGCAGCGCGAGCATCACGTGATCGAGGCGCCGGCCCGCGTCTTCCACAGCCAGGAGGAACTGCAGGCCGCCTTCCGCGCCGGCGACCTGACCGGCGACATGGTGGCGGTGGTGCGCTTCCAGGGCCCGAAGGCGAACGGCATGCCGGAACTGCACAAGCTGATGCCGCCCCTGAGCGTGCTGAAGGACCGCGGCCACCGCGTCGCGCTGGTGACCGACGGGCGGCTGTCCGGCGCCTCGGGGAAGGTGCCGGCGGCGATCCATGTGACGCCGGAAGCGGCGGAAGGCGGCGCCATCGCCCGCGTGCGCGACGGCGACCTGATCCGCGTCGATGCCGATGCCGGCCGGCTGGAGGTGCTGGCCGATCCGGCGGAATTCGCCGCGCGCGCGCCGGCGCAGGCCGATTTGTCGGCGAACGAGGTTGGCGTGGGGCGTGAGTTGTTCGCGACGTTCCGCGCAGCGGTCGGCCGTGCGGATGCGGGAGCGAGCGTTTTTTAGCCGTCAATCCCGCCGATACGGGTAGCACTGCGAACGATCCAGCCGCAGGCGGCAGTGTTGCGCCAGGGCGCGGATGGCGTCGCCGTGCTGGTCGTAGGGGTCGGAGTTGCCGGGGCCGACGACGATGCAGCGGAAGCTGGATTGGTCCTGTCCGGCGGGCGGCAGCATGGCGGTGGCGAGCGCGGTGCCGTCCTGGTCGCGCAGCGTCAGGAACACCGGCATCGCCTGCTGGATGTGGGCGGCCTTGCCGATGTCCTGCTCGATGAACACGCTGCTGGTCGGCTTGTAGCTGGCGACCGCCTTTTCGTATTCGCGGCGGAAGTATTTATCGACGGCGTGGTTCATCAGGCGGGATTCCTCGACCGCCTCGGCCTCCGTCACCAGGCGGAACCAGGTCAGGTCCCGCGGTCCATCGCAGACGTATTCCATCGGCCCCTCCCCAATGGCGGCCACGCCTTGCAATCCTGGTTATATCGCCAGCAATGGCAAGACCAGATGGCTCGGCCGCGCCGCGTCGGCGAACACGGTGTTGACGGCGACGCGGCGGCGGCGCGCGCGGCCCTCGGGCTCGCCGGTGTTCGGGTTGACGTCGAATTTCGGGAAGTTCGAGGACGAGACATCCAGCCGGATGCGGTGGCCCGGCAGGAACAGGTTGGCCGTGGGAAACAGCGTGATCCGCGCGCGCACCACCGCGCCCGGGCGGCGCAGGCGGGGCGATGCGGGGTCCTCCGCGTAGCGCAGCCGCACGATCCCGTCGGTCAGGATCATCGCGTATCCCTTGGGGT
>JAFEFJ010000360.1 GCA_018240635.1 Pseudomonadota bacterium
CGCCTCGCGCACCAGCAGGATGCCGGCGCAGACATCCCAGGGCTGGATGCCGAATTCCCAGTAGCCGTCGTAGCGCCCGGCCGCGACCCAGGCGAGGTCGAGCGCCGCCGCGCCGAAGCGGCGCACGCCGGCCACCTGCGGCATCAGCGCGCCGAGGCTGCGGGCGAAGGCCATGCGGTTGCGCGGCGACACCACGGCGAACGGGATGCCGGTCGCGAACACCGCTTCCCGCATTTCCCGCCGCGCGGAGACGCGCAGCCGCCGCTCGTTCATGAAGGCGCCGATGCCCTTCTCGGCCCAGAACATCTCGTCGACGCAGGGTGCGTAGATCAGCCCCGCGACGATCTCCGCTCCGCCGTCGGGAAGCCGCTTCTCAAGCCCGATGCTGATCGCCCATTGCGGGATGCCGTGCAGGAAGTTGGTGGTGCCGTCCAGCGGGTCGATCACCCAGCGCCACGCCCAGTTGTCCGAACCCGAGGCGCCGGACTCCTCCATCAGGAAGGCATAGCCGGGACGCGCCTTGTTGAGTTCCTCGCGCAGCGTCGCCTCGGCGCGCAGATCGGCCTGGGAGACGAAGTCGCCCGGCCCCTTCACGCTGACCTGAAGCTGCTCGACCTCGTTGAAGTCGCGCAGCAGCCGCTTGGACGCCTTCTGGGCGGCATTGGCCATGATGGTCATGACCGGAGACAGGCGCATCGCCATCCGACGTCTCCCGGCCGGCCCGCGGCGCTCGCGCTTCCGCGCGTCAGCCCTTGGCCCGCTCCACGTAGCTCGCGTCCTCGGTGCGCACCACGACGCGCTCCCCGGACTCGATGAAGGGCGGCACCATCGTCTTGACGCCGTTCGACAGCCGCGCGGGCTTGTAGGAGGAGGAAGCGGTCTGCCCCTTCACCACCGGATCGGCCTCGACGATCTCCAGCGTGACGGTGGCGGGCAGATGCACCGCGACCGGCTCGCCTTCCACCAGATCGACCGTCAGCACCATGTTGTCCTGCAAGAAGGGCGCGGCGTCGCCGAGCAGGTCGAGCGTGACGGCGGTCTGCTCGAAGCTCTCGGGGTCCATCAGGATCATGTTGCTGCCGTCGGTGTAGGAGTAGGTGTACTCCTTCTCCTCGGTCATCAGGCGCTCGACGGTATCGGCGGTGCGCCAGCGCTCATTCGTCTTGTTGCCGGTCTTGAGGTCGCGCATCTCCACCTGGATGAACGCGCCGCCCTTGCCGGGGGTGATGATCTGCTGCTTCAGCACGGTCCAGCGGCGGCCGTCATGCTCGATCACCTGGCCGGCACGAATCAGGTTTGCCTGCTGCTTCATCGGTCTCGTCTCGGGTCTGGGGTGGCGGGTGTCTAGACCGAAGGGGCAGGCCCGGCAAGCGGATGGCGGTTCCCGGCCGGGTCGCGCACATGGTCGTCGGGGTCCAGGAAGCCGGGGCCGACCGGCACCTTGCCGTGCCCGCCCGGGATGTCCAGCACGTAGGTCGGCCACGCGAGCCCGCTGACCCGCCCGCGCAGGCCCGCGAGCAGGCGCTGGCCCTCGGCGATGGGGACATGGAACCGCGCGGTGCCGGGGGCGGCGTCGAGCTGGTGCAGGTAGTAGGGCTTCACCCGCGCCGCGATCATGGCGCGAAACAACGCCTCCAGCGCCGCCTCGCTGTCGTTGACGCCGCGCAGCAGGACCGACTGGCCCAGCACCGGCACCGCCTCGGCCTGGATGGCGCGCAGCGCGGCGCGGGCGGCGGGCGAGAACTCCCGCGCGTGGTTGGCATGCAGCACCATCCACAGCGCCTTGTCGGAGCGCAGCGCGGCAGCCAGGTCCGGCGTGACGCGCTCCGGCGCGGTCGTGGGGACGCGGGTGTGGATGCGCAGCACCTCGATATGCGGGATGGCGCCGAGCGCCGCCAGGATGGCGGACAGCCTCCGGGGCGAAAGCATCAGCGGGTCGCCGCCGGTCAGGATCACCTCGCGGATCGCGGGGCGGGCGGCGATCCAGTCATAGGCGGCCTGCAGCTCCGCCTCGGTCAGCAGCCCGCCGTCGGGGCCGACATGCTCGCGGCGGAAGCAGAACCGGCAATAGACCGGACAGACCAGCAGCGGCTTGAGCAGCGCGCGGTCCGGGTAGCGGTGGACGATGCCCCGGATGGGGGAGAGCGCGTCGTCGCCGATGGGATCGGGCGTTTCGTGCGGGGCGGTGAGCAGCTCGGCGGGATCGGGGACGAATTGCCGCCCGATGGGATCGTCCGGCCGCTCGATCAGCGCCCGCACGGCGGGCGTGACGGCCACCGCGCAGCGCGCCTCCACCGCCTCCAGCCCCGCCCGCGCCGACGCCGGCGCAAGCCCGGCGGCAATCAGGTCGGCGGCAGAGCGGAGGGTGGTGGTGGTCATGGTCGGCCTTGGTTCGCTCCGCCGATTCAGCCCTGCGGATTTGACAGATCGTCGAGCGCAGCTCTTGCCGCCGCAGCCAGGCTTGGGAGCCGCAGCACGGCGGTGTTCCAGACGATGTCGGCGTTGACGCGGTCATAGGCGTGGCGCAGCCGGTTGCCCATGCCGCGGATGTCGCGCCAGGGCTGCTCCGGCATCAGCGCTTCGGCGCGCGCGCCAAGCCGATGCGCGGCCTCGCAGATGCGTTCGATGCAGCGTTCGACCGCATCGCGGGCCCACTCATTCTTCCCGAACGCCGCACTATCCATGCCCGCGATATGGCGCGCGACCCTCTCGGCGTTCTCGATGATGTGGTTCAGGCAGTCGGCCGCGTCGTGCCTAGAAGGCAACCAGGCGGTCCCGTTCGAGATTGGCGCGCAGGAGTGGGTTCTCGGCAGGCTCGGGCAGGATCTCGACCGGACGGCCAAGCGTCTCGCCAAGCCGGCGTTCGAGAGCGGCGAGGCGGATCATGTCCATCTGCGCGGTCGGATCGAACTCGGCGGCAAGGTCGATGTCGCTGTCTGGGCCCGCATCGCCGCGCGCCGCGGAGCCGAACAGCGACAGGCGGCGGATGCCCGCGCCGCGCAACGCCGTCTCGTGCGCGCGAAGGGTCGCCACGATGCGTTCGGCCAGATCGGGAGCGGTCGCGATGGTCATGCCAATCTCCGCCGCCAGCTTAGCACGGCGGCGGCACTTCCCTACCCCCGCGCGGCGATGTGGTCCGCGAGGTTCGCCGCATCCTTGTGGACGCCGAAGATGAAGGCCGAGC
>JAFEFJ010000361.1 GCA_018240635.1 Pseudomonadota bacterium
CGTTCAGCTTCTGGCCCAGGTTGGTGATCTGCGCGTCCTTGTCGCGCCCCGCCGCTTCCGAGATCGACAGCGCCTTGGCGACCGCGGCGAGCTGCGCGCGGAGCTGGTCCACCTGCTGGTTCAGGAGCGCGATCTGCGCCTTGGCCGAATCCGCGAGCTTGCTCTGCTCGTCCAGCAGCGAGGCGACCGCCTGACGCCGCTGTTCCTCGGCTATACGCGCGGCTTCAGTGCCTACCAGATCGGCACGGCGATCTTCTCCACCGGCGTCGCCTCGCTGATCGGCACGCCGGTCTACATCCTGCTCGCCCGCCGCTTCGACACGCGCTGGCTGATGGCCGCCGGCCTCGCCTGCTTCGCCGCCGCGATGGGCAGCTATTCCCTCATCACCAGCGACTGGGGCGGCGCGGAGCTTCTGTGGCCGCAACTGTTGCGCGGCTTTCCGCAGGTGTTCGCCGTGGCGCCGAGCGTCACGCTTGGCCTCGGGTCCCTGCCGCCCGAGCGGCTGAAATATGCGAGCGGCCTGTTCAACATGATGCGCAACCTGGGGGGCGCCGTCGGCATCGCGGTCGCGGCGGCGATCATCAACGACCGCACCAACCTGCATTTCGATCACATCGCCTCGCGAATGACTGAGGCATCGGGTCCCACCGCCCGCCTGCTCGCCAGCGTCGCGGCCCGCTATGGCGCACTGCCGGGTGCGATCGACGACGGGCGCCGCGCTGCGCTCGACCAGCTCTGGCATCTCGCCTACCGCGAGGCCTCGACGCTCGCCTTCGCCGACGCCTTCCGCGCCATCATGGTCGCGTTCGTCGTCGCAACGTTGCTGGTCCCGCTGCTGCGCAAGCCCGGCGCCCCGGTGCCCGCATCCGCCGCGCACTGACCAGCCATCGCCTCACGCATCCCCACCGGAACCAAACAAGGAGTTTCGCGATGACCGACACCGACGCAGCGCTGCCCGAATTCACGGAGCACCGTATCCGCAGCGGAAGCGGCGAGATCTACGCCCGCGATTTTGGCGGTAGCGGCCCCGCCTTCCTGCTGCTGCACGGCTTCCCCGACAACATGCACATCTACGACGACCTGATCCCGCATCTCGTCGCCGCCGGGCGCCGCACGGTCGCGATGGATTTCCAGGGCTTCGGCGCCGCGGGAAAGCCCGACGGCGCGCATTACAGCTTCCCACAGCAGGTGGCCGACGTGGAAGCCGTCGTCGCCGCGCTCGCGCTCGACCGGGTGATCCCGGTGGCCCACGACGCGGGCGGCCCGGCGGCGATCAACTTCGCGCTCCGCCACCCGGACCGCACCGCCTCGGTGGTGCTGATGAACGTCTTCTATGGCGAGGCGCTCGGCCTTCTCGTTCCCGAACTGATCGAGCTGTTCTCCCACCCGCCGCTCGCGCCGCTCGCACGCCATTTCCTTTCCAGCCCGCAGCAATTCGCTTGGCTGCTCGAATTCCAGCGCGGGCTGATGCTCCGCGACGCCGCGCCGGCAGGGAAGGGGCGCTACGAAACCCTCCTCGGTCCGCTGATCGACCGGAACTTCCGACAGCAGCCCAGCGCCGCGATGGCGTTCGCGCAGATGACGGCGCAGTTTAAGCACGAGATCGCCGCCAACACGGCGCGGCTCGCGGACCTGCGCCGCTGCGCCGTGCCGTTCGTGCTGATCTGGGGCGCGAACGATCCCTACCTGCACGTCTCGGCCGCGGAATTCCTCCGCGCGCAGATGCGCGACGGCACTCTGCACGCGCTCGAAGCCGGCCACTGGCCGCAGATCGACGCCGCCGCGGACGTCGCACGGATCATGCTTGCCGCCGGTAATCCGGCCTGATCACGGAGGCACCATCATGCGATCGGTTATTGCTACAGGAGTCGCGGCCGCCCTGGCGCTCGTGCTCGGCGCGGGGGCCGCAATCGCGCAATCGCCGCCGCTGCCCAGGCCGGTGACGCGCATCCTCGCGATCGGCACTTTCCCGCCCGGGACCGAAGTCGCGGCAGCAAGAGCGATCTTGCCACAGGAGGTTCGTGCGACCGTGAAGCTCTATCTTGGCGGCAGGATTGCCCAATGGTTCTCCTTGGCCGATCGGGCGGGCGTAGTCTTCCTGCTCAATGAAACCGACCCCAAGGAAGCCGCGGCGATGCTGGAGACCCTACCGCTCGGGCGGGCGCATCTGATGCACTTCGACCTGCTGCCACTCGCCCCCCTCGCCCCGCTTCGGCAACTGCCGGGTATGGCGGCTGCAAATCCCTGAAAAGCCGAATAGAATGAGAGAAAAAGGTTGGCGGAGGACGGGGACACCTAAATAGTGCCCGTCCTTGCGAGCCGCTATCCGTCATCGCGCATGACCGTTGTGGCTATCGCCTCACGCTTTCATTCGCCATTCGATCCCCACCTGATGCTTCCGCGCAGCAAACTTCCGTCGCGCATGGATGTAATGCCGCTAGGCGGCTGGAAGCGTGGCGTGACCGAGGATGATGTCGAGGATATTTGCTTCGGCCGGCATCATCTCGGGGATGGTGGTGGTGGCTGAATGCTGGGAGTCATGCGGCATTGACGCCGCTCATGACGAGGCGTCGCCTTCCGATCCGTTCCGGAGTCGGCCGCGGATTTCGCCAATGCAAGCCTGAACCCGCCCGCTCGCCTGGACGGAGCCTGCCAGGTTGTAATACCGCTCGGCGGTTGTCGACGTCTTGTGGCCGAGCAAAACCCGAGTGATGCCGACATGCTCGGGGTCGTGGATGGCGACGGACGTAGCGAGGCAATCCCGGAACAGATGCGGGTTCACGTTGAAGCCGAACTTGGCCTCGGTGAGGTTGCGGATGTTCTTGTAGAAGCCTTCGACGCTCAGTGCCGAGCCGGTTTTCGAAATCCAAAGGCAGTTGCCCGGCTCGCGGAAGGGATACGCCGGATTGCGATGCCCGGTCAGGCGGCACAACCAGGGGCGATAGAATGTCAGGTATCGCTCGAGTTGAACGAGATGGGCAGCCGGGAAGGGCAGCTCGATTCGGTATTCCGTCTTCGGCTCGGTGATGTCGAACGTCAGACGATAGCCATCGCCGTGCCGAACCAGATTGCGGCCGATCTCGGTCTCGCAGAAATTTGCGCGCCGCAGGGGGCGCAATGCGAGCAGCGCAATCATCAAGCCGTCGCGGAACATCACCGGACGCCGCCACGAAC
>JAFEFJ010000362.1 GCA_018240635.1 Pseudomonadota bacterium
AAGAACCCGCGGATGAAGGCCCGCCAGGGCTGATCCCCCTGGGCTGATCCGGGCCCTGCCCGGCGCCAACGTCCGGGCAGAAAAAGCGGCCGCTGCGCCGCCCCCGGAGCACGCGCGCCTGTTGCCTGATGCGGCAGCGCGCGCCATCTTCCCGGCGAACCGGATGCGATGCCCGACCGGCATGCACCGGCCTGGGAGCCCGTCCGAATGATCCGCCAGCCAGCCCCGAAGCCGGACGTTCTCGCCCGCCGCGCCGAGATCGTGGCCGGGCTCGCCGCGCTGCTGCCGCCCACCGGCACCATCGCCGACGCCGAGCGGCTGCGGCCCTACGAAACCGACGGACTGTCCTCGCACCGCCAGGTGCCGCTCGCGGTCGTTCTGCCTGAAACCACCGAGCAGGTCGCGGCGGTGCTGCGCTTCTGCCACGAGCACGGCGTGCGCGTCATTCCGCGCGGCGCGGGCACGAGCCTGTCGGGCGGCGCGCTGCCGATGCAGGACGCGGTGGTGATCGGCATGATGCGGATGAACCGCATCCTATCGATCGACTACGCCGACCGCGCCGCCGTGGTGCAGCCGGGCGTGACGAATATCGGCATCACCGCCGCCGTGCAGGAGCGCGGCTTCTTCTACGCGCCCGACCCGTCCAGCCAGCTCGCCTGCATGATCGGCGGCAATGTCGGCATGAACTCGGGCGGCGCGCATTGCCTGAAATACGGCGTCACCGCCAACAACCTTCTGGGGCTCAAGGTCGTCACCATCGAAGGCGAGATCATCGACATCGGCGGCGCGCACCTGGATGCCGCGGGCTACGACTGGCTCGGCCTGCTGACCGGCAGCGAGGGGCAGCTCGGCATCGTCACGGAAGTAACGGTCCGCATCCTGCGCAGCCCCGAAGGCGCGCGCGCGATGCTGGCCGCGTTCCGCTCCAACGAGATCGCCGGCGCCTGCGTCGATGCGATCATCGGCTCGGGCATCATCCCTGTGGCGCTGGAGTTCATGGACCGGCCCGCGATCCATGCCTGCGAGGCCTTCGCGCACGCCGGGTATCCGCTCGATGCCGAGGCGATGCTGATCATCGAGGTGGAGGGCAGCACGGCCGAGCAGGACTGGCTGCTGGACCGGATCAAGGAGATCTGCGGGCGGTTCGACCCGATCAGCCTGCGCGTCTCGGCCTCGGCCGAGGAATCGCTGGCGATCTGGAAGGGACGCAAGGGCGCGTTCGGCGCGGTGGGACGCATCAGCCCGGACTATCTCTGCATGGACGGCACGATCCCCACGAGCCAGCTTCCCTACGTGCTGCGCCGGATCGGCGAGATGTCGGACAGCTACGGGCTGAAGGTGGCGAACATCTTCCATGCCGGCGACGGCAACCTGCACCCGCTGATCATGTTCGACGCCAACGACCCCGACAGCTTCCACCGCGCCGAGGCGTTCGGCGCCGACATCCTGACGCTGTGCGTCGAGGTCGGCGGCTGCCTGACCGGCGAGCACGGCGTGGGCGTGGAGAAGCGCGACCTGATGGGCGTGCAGTTCAACGCCGCCGAGCTGGACCAGCAGCGCCGCATCAAGACCGCCTTCGATCCGGACTGGCTGCTGAACCCGAGCAAGGTCTTTCCGCTGCCGCCCGACGCGCCGTCGGTCGCCGAAGCGGCATGAGCGCGGCGGAAGCCGGGCTCGCCGCCCCGCCCGACGAGGCGGGGATCGCCGCCGCCATCGCCGAAGCCGCCGCAAGGCGCGAACCGCTGTCGGTGTCCGGTAACGGCACCAAGACCGGGATGCTGCGCCCGGTGCAGGCGGCGCGCTCCCTGTCGGTGCGCAACCTGACCGGCATCACCCTGCATGCGCCCAAGGAACTCGTTGTCTCGGCCCGCGCCGGCACCACGATGGCGGAGCTAGAGGAGGTGGTCGCCTCGGGCGGGCAGCACCTGATCGCCGAGCCGCCGGACCTGACGGCGCTCCTTGGCACGTCGCCCGCCGCGCAGACCGTAGGCGGCGTGGTGGCCTCCAACCTGTCGGGGCCGCGCCGCGTCGCCTGGGGGGCAATGCGCGACCATGTGCTGGGCGTGCGCGCGGTGAACGGCACGGGCGAGACGATCCGATCGGGCGGGCGGGTGCTGAAGAACGTCACCGGCCTCGACCTCTGCAAGCTGCTCACCGGCAGCCACGGCACGCTCGGCGTGCTGACCGAGATCACGATGAAGGTGCTGCCGAAGCCCGAGACGACCGGCAGCCTCGCGCTCGCCGGGCTCGATGCGGCGGCTGGCGTCGCGGCGCTGGCGGCCGCGCTGGGCTCGCCCTTCGGAGTCTCCGCCGCCGCCTGGTTGCCCGCCGGAGGGGCCGCGCGGGTGCCCGCGCTGGCCGCGCTCGGCGGGCCCGTGGCGCTCATCCGCATCGAGGATTTCGCCGCCTCCGTCGCCTACCGGCTCGGCCGCCTGCGCGACGACCTTGGCGGGCACGGCGCGGCCGTGCTGCTCGACGACGACGCGAGCCGGGCCGCGTGGCGGGCGGTGCGCGACGCCGAACCGCTGGAGGCAGCCCCCGGGGATGCGGTGTGGCGCGTATCGGTGCGGCCCTCGGCAGGCCCAGGCGTGCTGGCCGCGCTGGCGCCGCATGGCGTCGCGGGATTCCTGGACTGGGGCGGCGGTCTCGCCTGGCTCGCCGGTCCTGCGGATACGACGACGCACGAGGCGGTATGCGCCGCCGCGCGGCAGGCGGGCGGGGTCTGGATGCTGCTCCGCGCCCCCGAGGCGCTGCGCGCCGCCGTCGCCGTCGTGCCGCCCGAGGCCGCGCCGCTCGCCGCGATCACCCGCCGGGTGAAGGTCGCCTTCGACCCGCACGGCATCCTCAATCCGGGGCGGTTCTATGCGGGGGTGTGACGCGATGAGGCCATGACCATCCCCACCTTCGTCATCCTGCCGCCGGCCATCGTCGCGCTGATCATCTACATGCTGCTGTATTACGCGCGCGATCCGGAAAACCGCATCACCGATTGGCGCTTCCTGCTCGCGCTGGCCTGTTTCTGCGTGATCGCCGGGCACATGTTCGTGGTCATCGAGGGGTTGCAGGGGCCGGTGCCCTCGATGATCGCGCTGGCCGCCTCGCTCGCGCTGTTCGGCGTCGCCGTGGCGATGGCCTGGACGCGCTCCCCCATGGCTTCCTGACCGAAGG
>JAFEFJ010000363.1 GCA_018240635.1 Pseudomonadota bacterium
CGCGGGCGAAGAGCCGCGCCATGCCCTCGGCCAGCATGATGAACGGACCCACGCCCGCGGACGGATTGCTGGTGGGCACGAAGTCCGGCACGTCGAAACCGTCCCATTTGCTGCCGTTCCAGGCGATGATCGGCCGGTCGGGATTCCACGGCTTGCCCGCCGCGTCGCAGGACGCGCGGTTGTACAGGATGCGCCGGTTGGCGGGCCAGGCGAACGCCCAGTTGGGCGCGATGCCGGCGTTGCGCGGATCGGCGTTGTCGCGCCGCGCCATCGTGTTGCCGCGCTCGGTCCAGCAGCCGGAGTAGATCCAGCACGCGCTCATCGTCGTGCCGTCGTCGCGCAGTTGCGCGAAGCCGTCCAGTTGCTGTCCGGCGCGCAGCAGCACCGCGCCGGTATCCGGCGCCCTCACCTCCGCCAGCGCACGGCCGTTGATTTCCTTCGCAAGCTCCTCGGGCTCGGGATGCGCGGGATCGGCGTAGGACCAGTTCAGGTTCAGGATCGGATCGGGGAAGGCGCCGCCTTCGGCCTTGTACAGCGCCTGCATCCGCCGGAAGATCGCCGTCATGATGTCGATGTCGGATGTCGCCTCGCCCGGCGCCTCCGCCGCCTTCCAGTGCCACTGCACCCAGCGGGCGGAGTTCGTCAGGCTGCCGTTCTCCTCGGCGAAGCAGGTGGTCGGAAGCTGGAACACCTCGGTCTGGATCTTCGCGGGATCGGACGGGTTCTTGTCGCCGTGGTTTTCCCAGAACCGCGCCGTCTCGGTCTCCAGCGGGTCCATCACGACGAGGTATTTCAGCTTGCCGAGCGCCGCGCGGATCTTCCCCTTGTTGGGGAAGGACTGCAGCGGATTGAAGCCCTGGCAGATATAGCCGTTCATCTGCCCCTGGCTCATCATCTCGAAGGCGCGCAGGATGTCGTAGTTCGCCACATCGAGCTTCGGCAGCCAGTCGTACGCCCAGTCGTTCTCGGCGGTCGCCTTGTCGCCGTACATCGCCTTCTGCAGGCTGACGAAGAACTTGCGGTAGTTCTGCCAGTAACTGACCTGGCCGGGACGCAGCGGCTTGAACTGCTTCGTCTTCATGTAGTCGGCGAAGCTGGCTTCGCTGTCCTTGGGCATGTTCAGGTAGCCCGGCATCAGGTTGGACAGCAGGCCGATATCGGTCAGGCCCTGGATGTTGGAGTGCCCGCGCAGCGCGTTCATCCCGCCGCCGGCGACGCCGATATTGCCCAGCAGCAACTGGATCATCGCCATCGAGCGGACGTTCTGGCTGCCCACCGAATGCTGCGTCCAGCCGAGCGCGAACAGGCTGGTCATGGTGCGCGTGGGCGTGGCGCAGCTTGCGATGAACTCGCACACCTTCAGGAACTTGTCCTGCGGCGTGCCGCAGATGCGCGCGACCATCTCCGGCGTGTAGCGGGCGACATGCGCGCGCAGCAGGCTCAGCACGCAGCGCGGATGCTGCATGGTGGGATCGGACTTGGCGAAGCCCTGCTCGTCCAGCTCGTAGTCCCAGCTCGCGCGGTCGTAGTCGCGCTTCGCGGCATCGAAGCCCGAGAACAGGCCGTCCTGGAAGCCGAAGCCTTCCTTCACGATCAGCGAGGCGTTGGTGAAGTCCCGCACATAGGCGTGCTGGATCGCGTCCTTCTCCAGCAGATAGCGCATCACGCCCGACAGGAACGCGATGTCGGTGCCCGGACGGATCGGCGCGTGATAGTCAGCCACCGACGCGGTGCGGGTGAAGCGCGGATCGACGACGACGAGCTTCGCGCCGTTGTGGATCTTCGCCTCGATCACCCACTTGAAGCCGCAGGGATGCGCCTCGGCCGCGTTGCCGCCCATCACCAGCACGACATCGGCGTTCTTGATGTCCTGCCAGGTGTTCGTCATTGCGCCGCGACCGAAACTTGGAGCCAGACTGGCCACCGTCGGTCCGTGTCAGACCCTCGCCTGGTTATCGAAGACGACCATCCCGAAGGATCGCGCGACCTTCCAGGTCAGCCAGGCCGTTTCGTTCGAGCTGGCGGAGGCGGCGAGCATCCCGGTGGTGGTCCAGCGGTTGACCGTCGTGCCCGCCTTGTTCGTGGCGATGAAATTGGCGTCGCGGTCGGCCTTCATCAGCCGGGCGATGCGGTCGATCGCGAAGTTCCATGTGACGGGCTTGAAATCGTTGCTGCCGGGCGCGCGGTACATCGGCGCGGTGAGGCGCGTGGGCGAGTGGACGATGTCCAGCAGCCCCGCGCCCTTCGGGCAGAGCGTGCCGCGGTTCACCGGATGATCCGGGTCGCCCTCGATATGGATGATGCTGGGCTTGGCGTTCTTCGCCCTGTCGCCCAGGCTGTAGATCAGGATGCCGCAGGCGACCGAGCAATAGGTGCAGGTGTTCCGCGTCTCGGTCGTCTGCGCCAGCTTGAAGGGGCGCACCGAGGCGGCGAGCGCCTCGCCGGCCGGGCCGAAGCCCAGCGCGCCCATGCTGGTCGCGGCGAGCGCCGCGCCGCCGCTGAGTTTGAGGAAGCTGCGTCTCCCCAGCTCCATCGGCCCCCTCCCCGGCCGCGCGCCACGCGGCCACCGTGCTTGTAACGTTCGTGTTACCACGCGGCCGCGACCGGGAAAATACACCGTTGCGTGCTGTGGCCGCGCTGGCTAAGGGCGGCGCGTGTTCGCGATCGTCCAGCGCCGCCTCACCGCCGCGCAGCGCATCCTGCTCGGCCAGTTCCTCCGCTTCGGCGTCGTCGGGACGTTCGGCTTCGTCGTGGACACCTCGGTGGTGTACGCGCTGCGCCACCCGCTCGGGCTGTACGGCGCGGGCGCCGCGGCCTACGTGGTGGCGGCCAGCGCCAACTGGGTGCTCAACCGGGTCTGGACCTTCCGCGGCCGCGGCAGCGGGCCGGCGCACCGGCAATGGCTGCTGTTCCTGGCCGCCAACCTCGCGGGCTTCGTGCTGAACCGCGGCACCTACGCGATCCTGGTCACCACGGTGCCGCTCTGCGCGGACCAACCCGTGTTCGCCGTCGCCGCCGGCTCCATCGCCGGCCTGGGGCTGAACTTCGCGCTCTCCCGCTCGGTGGTGTTCCGCTGACCCCTGTGGCGATGGGGCGGCCCGACCGCCCTTAACCCTTTGTCAAATCCCGGCGTCCGACAACGCATCCTGTCACCG
>JAFEFJ010000364.1 GCA_018240635.1 Pseudomonadota bacterium
GGGGGAGGGGGCAGGCTGTGGTTCGATCGGCCTCATGGCGCAAGACTTCGCACGGACCGTGGTCATGGAGCAACGACAAAAATCCTATTACGTAGTCCTACGTAGGATAGTGTGCCAGACATGGCGGCCCCGCCTGGACCTCGGCGCCGGTTGCTCCACAATGCGGGAAGAAGGAACGGACAAGGGGAAGCGGGGATGCATCCACGGGACAAGGTCTGCGTCGTGACGGGTGCCGCGAGCGGCATCGGGGCTGCGACGGCGCGGGCGTTCGCGCGCGCGGGCGCGCGCGGCGTGGTGGTGGCGGACCTGAACGCCGAGGCGCTGCGGGGCGTGGCGGACGAGATCGGCGCCCTGGCGGTGCCGACCGACGTGGGCAAGGAAGCCGACATCCTGGCGCTGATCCGCGCCGCGCAGGACCGTTTCGGTCCCGTCGATGTGTTCTTCTCCAACGCCGGCATCTCCCGCCCCGGCCACGAGGAGGCTCCGGACGCGGTGTGGGACCTGATGTGGCGCGTGCACGTGATGAGCCATGTCTGGGCCTGCCGCGCGCTGATCCCCGGAATGTTGCAGCGCGGATCGGGCTATCTGCTGAGCACCGCCTCGGCGGCGGGGCTGCTCGCGTCGATGACCTCCTCGCCCTACACGGTGACGAAGCACGCCGCCGTGGCGTTGGCCGAGTCCTTCGCGATCCAGTACGGCGACAAGGGCATCCGCTTCTCCGTGCTGTGCCCGCAATCGGTGCGCACGGGGATGCATTCGGGCCAGCCGAGTGCGGCGAGCGTCGATGGCGTGATGGAGGCCGACGAGGTGGCGCGCAAGGTGGTGGCGGCGATGGAGGCGGAGCGCTTCCTGATCCTTTCGCACGAAACCGTATCGGAATACGTGCAGCGCAAGGCCGCCGACCCGGATCGCTGGCTGAAGGGGATGCGGCGGTTGCGCGACAAGGTGCGGAGCATGCGCGCCGGGGGCTGATCCGGCCGCTGATCAGCCGGGGACGAGGCCCGGCGGGGCCTGCGGAATCAGGACAATTCCGTATGGCGCCGCTTGGAGGAAATGTTCCTAGATAGGCGGATGCAAACCGCCCCGCCCTCCAACCCCTCGCCTGGCAACGCCGTGCCGTCCGGCCCGCCCCCGCGGGGCCGGGCGGACGGGCGCGGCGCGGGCCTTTGGCTCGGGCATCTGTCGGACGCGCTGATGGGGCTGCTCGATGCGAGCGTGGCGCTGGTGGCGGTGGCGGGCGCGCGGATGCTGGCGCTGCTGGCGCAGGGCGAGGCGACGCGGCGGCCGCCGCGCGGGATCGTCGTGCTGAGCGTGCACGTGACGCGCCTGATGCGGGCGGGCCAGACGCTGGCGCTGCTCGGCGCCTGGCTGGACGCGGGGAACCGGCCGGTGTTCCGGTCGCAGATGCCGCCGGAGCCGCCGGGGCCGGACCCCGACGCCTTCGACCCCGCCGTGGCCGCTCCGCCCGCGCTGACGGCGGCGTTGCCGCCGGGCGGGGGCCTGCCGGCGGCTCCCGCCGGCCCGATGCGCGCCCCGCCGGGGCCGGATGCGATCATGCGCGGATTCGCGCGCCGCCCGATCGAGGACATCCTGGACCGGCTGCGCGCCGTGCTGACGGCGGCGGCGCACCATGTGGAGCACCCCGCCTTGCTCGCCCGCGTCCGCACGCTGCTCCACCGCGCCGAGGCCGCGCTGCTGCGCCTGCGCCTGGCGCTGTGCGAGGGCTGCTTGGATGCGGTGCCCGATTTTCCCGATGACGGGGAGGAGGCATGGATCGCCCGGACGGAGGCGGCTTCGCTGCTCGCGTAGGGGAAGTGGGGGGAGGTGTGTTCTAGTCGTTACTATAACGTATCGTCATCGCGAGCCGCGGAGCGGCGTGGCGATCCAGGGGGACATCCCGCCCGTCCGTTGCGCCGGCCCTGGCTTGCCACGGCGCTCCGCGCCTCGCAATGACGGGGATGGAGGCTTGGTTACGCCTGCAAGGAAGACGTGGATGGCCCGCCTTCGCGGGCCATGACGGGGATAGCGCGTCAGTCCCCCCGCAATTCAGGAATGATCCATAGCGGCTTCTCCCCCCTTGCCACGCGCTGGACGTTGTCGAAGCCGTTGCGGTAGCGGGTGTATTGCGTGTCCCAGGTGGGGCCGGCGAGGTGGGGGGTCAGGATGACGTTGTCCATTGCGAACAGGCGGTTGTCCGTGGGAGGCGGCTCCTGGTCGAACACGTCGAGGCCGGCGCCCGCGATCGTGCCGTCGAGCAGGGCGGCGATCAGCGCCGCCTCGTCCACCACCGGGCCGCGGCAGGTGTTCACCAGGTAGGCCGAGGGCTTCATCAGCTTGAGCTGCGCCGCGCCGATCATGTGCTTCGTCTGGGGCGTCAGCGGGACGTGCAGCGAAACGATGTCGGACTCGCGCAGCACCTCGTCCAGCAGGCGGAAGCGCACGCCGAGCGCATCCGCCTGGTCCTCGGTCAGGCGCATCGTGTCGTAGTAGATCACGCTCATGCCGAAGGCCTTCGCCAACCGCGCGACCTTCTTGCCGATCGAGCCGAGGCCCACGATGCCGAGCGTGCGGCCGTGCAGCTCGAACAGTTTCACGTCCGCGATGTTGTTGCCGCGCCAGCGGCCCGAGGCGGTGGAGGTGTGCTGCCACACCAGCCGGCGCGAGACGGCGAGCATCAGCATCACCGCGTGCTCGGCCACCGCGACGGAGTTGGCGCCGCCGTTGTTGCAGATCGGCACGCCCGCGCGCCGCGCGGCCTCGATGTCGCAGCGGTCGTAGCCGGCGGAAACCAGTTGCAGCAGCTTCAGGTTGGGCGCGGTGCGATAGAACGTGTCGTCCATCGAGGGATCGCCGAGGCCGATGATGTAGTCGACCTCGGGCAGCGCCGCGTGGAAGGCGGGCGTGCCGAGCGTGGCGGTGACCAGCCTGAAGCCGGGCGGCGCCAGTTCGCGCGCGACCTCGATCGAATTGATCGGGCTTTCCATCAGCAGAATCGTCTGCGCCATCGTCCGTTCCTTCCCCAAGGTGGCGACAGGTTCGGCCACAAGCGGGGATCGGGCAAGGCGGGGGGCGCAAACCACCCCGGCCCTCCCCCTCGTGGGCAGGCCTATCGCATATGGCAGAAATCGGCCCTCTCCGCC
>JAFEFJ010000365.1 GCA_018240635.1 Pseudomonadota bacterium
AGCGCCGATGCCGCCGCCGCCACGGCGGTCGCGGCACCCGCCAGCGCGAGCGGCGGCAGCCCGGCGCGCAGCGTGCGCAGGGGGCGAAAACGCAGCGCGCGCGCCGCCATCGCCACCACGTAGGGGGCCAGCGCCAGTTGCGCCGCCACCCAGATCAGCGCCGCCGCCCGCGGCGTCTCAGGCCGCAGCAGCCACACCCCGCCCAGCGTCAGCGCGGTCATCGCCAGGTTGGCCGCCAGCGTGTAGCGCGTCGCGCCGCGCGCCACCGCGGCGACGCCCGCGGGAAATCCGAGCGAGGTCCAGCACGCCACCGCCGCCAGCGGCAGGGCGGCGCGCGCGGCGCCCGCCCAGGCGGGGCCCAGCAGCAGCGCGATCAGCGGCCCGGCGGCCAGCGCCAGCGCGCCCCACAGCGGGAACATCGCCAGCCCCGACAGGCCCAGGCAGCGGTCCAGCGCGCCGAACAGCGCCGCGCGGTCGTGCTGCCGCTCGGCGAAGCTCGGCAGCATCAGCCGCCACAGTGCCGTCGCCGTCAGGTCGCGCAGCGTATCGACCAGCCGGAACGCCAGATGCACCTCGCCCAGCGCCACCGGCCCCGCCACGTCGCCGATCGCCAGCGCGAACAGCCGGTAGCGCCCGTGCTGCACCAGCGTGCCCGCCACCAGCGGCCCGCCCACGGCGAGCAGGCCGCGCACCAGCGTCGGCGAGCAGCGCGGGCGGGGCCGCCATCCCGCGCGCAGCAGCAGCACGGAAGCGCCCGCGAAGCTGCCGGCGGCCTGCTGCGCCACCACCGCCCAGGCGCCGGCGCCGGCCAGCGCCAGCCCGACGCCCACCAGGCTGCCCAGCCCCTGGCCCAGGATGGTCCGCGACGCCAGCGTCCGGTAATCCCGCCGCCGCGTCAGTATCCCCTGTGCGGCACCTGCCGCGCCCACCAGCGGCAGCGGCAGCGCGAGCGCGGCACCCATCGCGGCCAGGCGCGGGTCGTCCATCGCGCGGGACAGCGCCAGCCCGCATCCCGCCTGCGCGAGTGCTGCGAGGCACCCGACGCCGAGCGAGGCCCAGAAGGCGCTCGATGCCGTGTCCTCGTCCACCGCCGGGCGCTGCGCCAGCGCGTCGGCGAACAGCGCGTTCACGCCGATCCACAACAGCACCTGCGGCGCGACCACGGCCGCGCCGATGCCAAGCTCGCCCGGCCCCACCAGATGCGCCACCAGGAAGGCCGAGACGAAGGACAGCAGCCCCGCCGCCCCGGCCTCCGCCGCCGACCAGAAGACGGCGTCCCCGCGGCGGGGCGGCGGGCTTCCGGCGGTCATCCGGCGAAGCGCAGCGCCGGCGGGCGGCGCGCGGCCGCGACGGCGGCGGAGGCCGCGGCGCGGCGGCCCAGCATCGCGGGCAGGGCGGGCACCGCGACGGCCAGCGGCAGCCACATGATGCGCGCCTGATAGCGGTCGTGCGGGCCGGACAGGCAGCCCGTCACCGCGGCGTTCGCGAGCACCGCGAGCAGCGCGGCGGCGGCGAAGCCCGCGCCCACATGCCGCCGCCAGCCCAGCGCCAGCGCCAGCAGGCAGCCCGCCACGCCGGCCAGTTCGGCGGCGATATGCAGCGCGCCGAGCGGCTCCGGCACGGTCAGGCTGTCGCGCGTCTGCCGCGCCCCCGCGTAGCTTGCCGCCTCGCCGCCCGGGAAGTCGCGCAGGATCGCGGGCGAGACGGTGGCGGGCCACGCCGTCAGCCCGTCGCCGGTCGCGAAATCGGCCATCTGGCGGGCGAAGTTGCGCAGCGCGCTCCCGGCGGTCGCGAGCGGCGCGATGCGGATGGCGGCTTCGATGATCGCATCCGCCTCCGCCGAGACGGCGCGCGCGCCGCCCGCCCGGTTCAGCGGGCTGTCGGCGCGCCAGAGGAAGTCGTCGGCGCTGTCGGGCATTTCGTCGCGCCAGGCGCACAGCTTCCAGCCCGCCTCGGGGCAGTAGCGGTCCAGCGCGGCCCGGCCCGGCCCGTCCTCGATCACGCGGGCGAGGATGAAGACGTTGCCGTAGGGCGAAAGCGACGCCCGCCCGTGCCCGGCCAGATTGGCCGCGATCAGCGCCGCGCAGGCCAGAACCGGCGGCAGCGCCAGCATCGCCCGCCCGCGCGGGCCGAGCGGCATGGCCGCGCCCAGGGCGCGGCGCAGCGGCGCCAGCGCCAGCAGCACCGCGAGCAGGATCGGCAGGTTCGACTGGTGCGCCGCCGTCATGAATGCCGCCGCCGCCACCAACGCCCAGCGCGTGCGCGGCGGCAGCGTCTCGGGCGTCAGCAGCAGCAGCGCCGCCGCCAGCACCAGGAGGCCGGTGAACAGGTCCGGCATGATCTGCGACGCGCACCACGGCAGCGAGGTCGCGAGCGCCAGCAGCCCCGCCAGCGGCACCACGCTCCAGGGCGAGGCGGCGGGCACCAGCGCCCGGCGCAGCAGCCCCAGCATCCAGGCCGCGGCCAGCGCCTGCGCCGCCACCACCGGCCAGGTGGTCAGTGTCATGTGCAACGGCAGGATCGCCAGGCTGTAGAACGGCGGCCGGTCCCAGCCGAGATGCCGCTCGATCGCCTGCGTCAGGTACGTGCCGGTGTCGGAGAACACCAGCGGATACCCGTTCCAGGCAGCGGGCCAGAGCAGCAGCAGCGCGGCGGACAGCACGGGGATCATCGTTCTAACTCCGAAAATAGCCGCCGTAGCGGGGGTGGTAGACCTCCGCGTCGGCGAAGCCGGACCGCACATGCGCGCGCACATCGACGCGCGTCAGCGCCGCCCCCACCACGCTCGCCTGCGCCTCCGCCAGCAGATCCAGCGCGTGCCGCACCACCGGAACCGGGGTGGACCGCCAGCGCACGCACAGCAGCGTCGCCTCCGCCATGCCCGCGATCACCCGCGCGTCCGTCAGCGCGTGCGCGGGCGGCGCGTCCAGCAGGATCAGGTCGTATTCCTGGCGCAAGGTCTGCAGCAGCGCCGCCATCGCCTCCGACATGAACAGCGACAGCGCGTTCACCTCCAGCCCGCCCGACGGGATCACCGCGAGCCCGGTCGCCTCGTCGCGGCGGATCACCTCGTCCAGCGCCGCCTCGCCCTGCAGGCAGTCGGTCAGCCCGGCTTCCGCATCCAGCCCCAT
>JAFEFJ010000366.1 GCA_018240635.1 Pseudomonadota bacterium
AGGAAGCCGGTGATCACGTTGAAGATCGTCGTCTTGCCCGCGCCGTTCGGCCCCACCAGGCAGGTGATCCGCCGCTCGGCCACCGTGAAGTTGGTGTCGCGCAGCGCCTGCAGGCCGCCGAAGCTGACATTCACGCCCGAAACGTCGAGATACCCGCTCACAGCCTCTCGCCCGCCAGGCCCTGCGGGCGGAACAGCATGAAGGCGATCAGCAGCAGCCCATACATCAACTGCCGCGTCGCCGCCGCGATGGTGGTGGGGATATCGACCAGCGCCAGAAGCTGCGGCAGCGCCAGAAGCACGAACGGTCCCAGCACCGAGCCGCGCAGCGTGCGCGCCCCGCCCACCACGATCATCGTCAGCATCAGCACCGATGCGTCGAGGTCGAAGCTCGATGGGTCGATGAAGCTCAGGAAGCAGGCGTAGATGCCGCCCGCGCTGCCGGCGAACGCGCCCGCGAGCGCGGCGGCCGCGACCTTCGCGCTCAGCACCGGCTTGCCGGCCGCGGCCACAGCCAGCTCGTCCTCGCGGATCGCCTTCAGCCGGCGGCCCAGCGGCGCGCGCATCACCAGCCAGAAGCACAATCCGCCCAGCCCGGCGGCGGCGGTGGCCAGCGCCAGGAAGCGGCGCATGTCCTCGATCGGATAGCCGAACAGGTCGGGCGGCGGAATGCCCGGCAGCCCGTTCGCGCCGCCGGTTCCCCCGGTCCAGTTGGTGAACACCGCCGTCGCCAGCAACTGGATGCCGAACGAGGTCACCACGAAATAGTCGCCCGCCACGCGCAGGCTGGGCAGCGCCAGCAGCACGTTCAACGCGATGCAGCACAACGCGGCGATCGCGAGCGCGGGCACGAAGCCCATGATGTCGTGCATCAGGAAGAACGCGACGATATAGGCGCCGACGCCGAACACCGCCGCCTGCGAGACCGAGAAGATGCCGACGATGCCCACCAGCAGGTTGGTGGACAGCGCCGCCAGCACGTAGATCTCGGCGAGCACGATGTAGCTGAGCAGGAAATCCATCGGCGCCCCCGCCTATGCGCGCGCGAACAGCCCGCGCGGGCGGAACAGCATGAAGATCACGAAGATGAAGAACGTGATCCCGATGCTCCACTCGCCGGGGATCACCAGCAGCGACAGGTTCTGCACGATCGCGATCACCAGCGAGAGCAGGAACGCGCCGCTGATGCTGCCGACGCCGCCCGCGATCATCGCGATGGTCGCGGTCAGCAGCACCGTCACGCCGCCATAGGGCTGCAGCCCGAGATCGAGCGGCACCAGCACGCCCGGCAGGCACACGATGGCGGACGCTATCGCGATCACGATCACATGCACGTCCGCGGGCTTCAGCCGCGTGATCTCCGCCAGGAACGGGTTGGAGGCCACGGCGCGGATGCGCTTGCCCAGCAGCGTGCGGTGCGCGAACCACATCATCCCCGCATAGGAAGCGAGCCCCGCCACGATGGTCAGCGCCTGCGCCGCCGTCAGCGTCACGCCGCCGAAGCCGAGCGTCCGCGACGCCCAGGGCAGGGGGAATTGCAGGATGTTCGGCGAATAGACGGCCGCGATGACGTTCTGGATCACCGCCAGCGCGCCCAGCGAGGCGATCAGCACCACCAGATGCGTCGCGTGCCGTCGCTCCAGCGCGCGGTACAGGAAATGCTGGATCGCCGCCCCCAGCAGCGTCGCCGCGGCGATCGCGATACACAGCGCCGCGATGGCGGGCACGCCGCGCGAGACCAGCGACCACGCGACGTAGCCGCCCAGCGTGTACACGCCGGCATGGGCGACGTGGAAGATGCGCGTCGTGGAGTAGACGAGCGAGAAGCTGATCGCCACCATGCCCAGCGCGCAGCCGGTCACCAGGCCGTTGACGAAAAGATGCAGCGCGAGCACGGCGCGGGCCTTACGTGTCGGCGGCAGGCGTCGGCGAAAATCCGGCTTCTGTCTATTCCGCCTTCATCTGCGTCAGCGTCACGTCCTTGCCGCCGCGGAACACGTTGATCCCGATCGGCACGGTCGCGGTGTTGGTCTTGAACTCCATCGGGATCAGGCCCTGGAAGCTCTTGATCGCGAACAGCGCGGTGCGCAGGTTCTCGCCGGTCACGTCCTGCTTGTCGGCCAGCACCTTGCCCAGCGTCGTCATCACGATCTGCGCGGCGTTGTAGTACTGGCGCGCGAAGAAATCCATGTCGGCGCCATACTTGGCCTTGAACGCGGCGGACAGCTCGGGCGGCGCGTCGATCTGCACCTGCGTGTGCACGAAGCCCTCGCCCGACGGGTTCGCGATGGCGGCGGGATCGGCGAAGAAGCTCGTGCCGGCCACGAGGAATTTCGGATCCATCTGCTTGATCTGATCCGCAAGCGGCGGCATCCCGGCGGTGATCGCCACGAACAGCACATCGGGGTTCGTCGCCGCCAGCTTCAGCAGGGCAGGGCGGTAATCGGTCTGGCCGAACTGCACGGGCTCCTGCCCCAGGATCGTGCCGCCCGCCTTCGGATAGGCGGCGAGGAAGTCGTCGCGCGCGCCGATGCCGGCGGCGTCGTTCTCGAACAGCACGGCCGCCTTCTTCTTGCCTTGCGCGATGAGGTATTTGGTCATCACCGCGATCTCGTCGCCCGAGCTCGGGATGGTGTTGACGAGATAGGGCGACGCGGTCGAGAGCTTGTCGGACTGCGCGCCCGCATTGATCATCAGCACCTTCTTGCGCGTCGCCAGCGGGGCCATCGCAAGGCTGGGGCCGGAATAGCCGGTGAAGATCATCGGCACATGCTGCAGATCGACCAGCTTGTTGAACGACAGCACCGACTGGTCGGGCTTCGCCTGGTTGTCCTCGAACAGCACCTCGATCTTGTGGTTCGCCACGCCGCCCTTGGCGTTGGCCGCATCGACCGCGAACTGGATGCCGCGCTGCTCCTGCGTGCCCACCACCGCGCCCGGGCCGGTCAGCGGCAGGATCGCGCCGAATTGCACCGTGTCCTCGGCCCGCGCGGGCGCGGCGGGCTGGCCCAGCACGAACGCGGCGGCGGCGGCAGCCACGAACAACCCAAGCCTTCTGCCCATCGCGCATCCCCCCGGACATAAATCGTTTCTGGATCGGGGGCATCGC
>JAFEFJ010000367.1 GCA_018240635.1 Pseudomonadota bacterium
GTATTTCGCCCGCTTCTGCAGCCCGCACGACCCGGCCCCGGTGGCGCGCGCGGCGGTCGATGCCTGGATGCCGGTCGATCAGTACATTGGCGGCATCGAGCACGCGATCCTGCACCTGCTCTACGCCCGCTTCTTCACCCGCGCGATGCGCAGGACCGGGCACGTCGCGGTGGACGAGCCCTTCGCCGGGCTGTTCACCCAGGGCATGGTCACGCACGCGAGCTTCCGCGGCGCGGACAACCGCTGGCTCTACCCCGACGAGGTGGACCTGCTGCCGGACGGCTCCGCGAAGCACCGCGAAACCGGCGAGCCCGTCACCGTCGGCCGCGTCGAGGCGATGAGCAAGTCGAAGCGCAACACCGTCGATCCCGGCGCGATCATCGCGCGCTACGGGGCCGACACGGCGCGCTGGTTCATCCTGTCCGACAACCCGCCCGACCGCGACATGGAGTGGACCGAGGCGGGCGTGGCGGGCGCCTTCCGCTTCGTCCAGCGCCTCTATCGCCTGGCGGAGAACGCGCGCCATCCGGGCGGCGACTTCCCCGCCGAGCCCGCGCCCGCGGCGCTCGATCTGCGGCGCGCGACGCACCGCGCCATCGCCGCGGTGACCGAGGCGCTGGAGGGCTTCGCCTTCAACGTCGCGGTGGCGCGGCTGCACGAGATGGCGAACGCGGTCGCCGATGCTGGCAAGGCGCCGGCGGATGCGCCGGGGATGGCCTGGGCGCGGCACGAGGCGGTGACGATCCTGGCGCGGCTGCTCGCGCCGATGATGCCGCATCTGGCGGAGGAGATGCACGCCCGCGCCGCCCCCGGCGCCGGGCTGGTCGCCGAGTTGCCCTGGCCGGACGCCGATCCCGAACTGGTCAAGGCGGTCACGGTCACCATCGCGGTGCAGGTGATGGGCAAGCTGCGCGGCACGATCGAACTTCCGCCCGGCGCGCCGGCCGAGGCTGCCATCGCGACCGCCGAGGCGGAGCCGAACGTGGCGCGCGCGCTGGAGGGGCGGACGATCCGCAAGCGCATCCACGTCCCCGACCGCATCGTGAACTTCGTCGTGGCGCCCTGATCCGCATGGCGGGTCGGCTGCTGCTCCTGCTCGGTCTGTCCGTCGCGCTGGCGGGCTGCGGCTTCTCGCCCGCCTATCTGCCGGACGCGGGAAACACTCCGGGGGTGGCGCAGCGCGAGATGGCCGCGGTGCATGTCGCGATCATCGGCGACCGGGCGGGGCAATTGCTGCGCCAGGCCCTGCAGGAGCGGCTGGAGAAAGGCGCGACCGGGGTGCCGCTGAACTACGAGCTGACGGTGAGCTACGGGATCGCGGGCGAGGGCATCGCGATCCTGCAGGACAGCAACGCGACGCGCGTGCGGCTGGTGGCCCGCGCCAACTGGTCGCTCGCCGCGCTGGACGACAAGCGCACGCCGATGACGCACGGCTCGGCGCGGGCGGTGGATGCCTACAACATCTTCAGCGAGCAGTATTTCGCCGCCGACCTGGAGAACGATGCCGCCGCCCAGCGGCTCGCCGGGCAGGTGGCGGACCAGATCGCGCTGCAGCTTGCCGCCTATTTCCGCGCGCACGCAGCCGCCACGGCCGCCAAGGCAAGCTGAGGCGGCGGCCAGCCCGGCCATGACGACCGCTCCATGAAGATCGACGCGCGCCGGCTGCCCGCCTTCCTGCGCGATCCCGGCGCGTGCCGCGTGGTGCTTCTCTATGGCGAAGACACCGGCCTGATCCGCGACCGGGCCGAGGCGCTGGTGCGCGCCGTCGCCGGCCGGCTCGACGATCCGTTCCTGGTCGCCGAACTCGCGGGCCGCGACGCCATCGGGCGCATCGCCGCCGAGGCGGCCTCGCTGCCGATGACCGGCGGGCGGCGCGTGGTGCGGGTGCGCGATGCAGGGGATGCCGCCGCGCCCGCCGTCCAGGCGGTGCTCGACAGCCGGGCGCCCGGCCTCGTGGTGCTGGAGGCGGGCGAACTGCCGGCCCGCTCCAGGCTGCGGACGCTGGCCGAGGGCGCGGCCGACGCCGCCGCCATCGCCTGCTACCCCGAGGAAGGCGCGGCGCTCGAGAACACCATCCGCGCGACGCTGTCCGAGGCGGGGGTGACGGTGCAGCCCGAGGCGCTCGCCTGGCTCGCCGGCCAGCTCGGGGCGGACCGCGCGGCGACGCGGCGGGAGCTGGAGAAGCTCGCGCTCTATGCCGGGCCGGGCGGGCAGGTGGACCTCGATGCGGCGCAGGAATGCGTCGGCGACTTCGCGGGCCTGTCGCTCGACGACGCGGTGTTCGCCGCCGCCGAGGGCGACGTGCAACTGGCCGACCGCGCGCTGGAGACGGCGATGGCCGAGGGCGCGGCGCCGGTGCAGGTGCTGCGCGCAATGCTCGGGCATGTGCAGCGGCTGCAGCGCGCGCGCGCCGCGATGACCGACGGCGCCTCGGCCGAGGAGGCGATGCGCTCCCTGCGCCCCCCGGTCTTCTTCCGCCGCGCGCCCTCGTTCAAGCGGGCGCTCGGCCTGTGGGGCCCCGCCGTGCTGGAAGCCGCCGCGGCCGCGATGGCCGAGGCCGAGCGGCAATGCAAGCGCACCGGGATGCCCGACGCCACGATCTGCCGCAACGCGGTCCTCACCCTCGCCCGCCGCGCCCGCCGCGCGGCGGAGCGGTAGGGCTACGCCGCGTCCGCCAGAACCAGCTTCCGCCGCTGCACGGCGGCCTCGATCGGCAGCGCGGCATAGACGTCCTTCACCGCCTCGGTCAGCGTCACCCCGGCGAATTGCGGGGCGATGCCGCGGCCCGCGCGTTCCAGCAGGGCGGCGCTGCGCAGCACGAGGCGGAGATTGACCGGCGGCATGAACAGCGCCGTGTCGCGCGTCTCGACGAAGAACATCGTCTCGGTCAGCAGCCGGTCGATCTGCGCGGCGGAATAGGGCCGGCCCTGGCCGAAGGGCGTGCTTTCCGCATAGGCCCACATGCCGCGCCGGTTGGGCGCGACCACCAGCAGCCGCCCGGAATCGCGCAGCACGCGCCACGCCTCCCGCAGCAGGCGGCGCGCGTTCTCGGCGGCTTCCAGCCCGTGCACGATCAGCACGCGGTCGAAACTCAG
>JAFEFJ010000368.1 GCA_018240635.1 Pseudomonadota bacterium
GGTAGGCTGAAACCGCATGGCTCGGGCTCTCCCGAGCTTCGATTCGATCTGTTCCCCGCAAAGCACAGTCGAATCCAAGCCATGCGCCCCGTCCACTCACTCCTATTCCAGACAGCAGTGGGACAAGCCCGGCCATGACGATGGATGGCGAGGCGAGGCCGGTTGGCCCCGCCGGGCGCGGCGCTACTGCTTCTGCGCGCTGAACGTATAGACGCAGACTGCGCCGTCCATGATGCCGCTCATCTGGCCGTTGGCGACCTGGCCGCGGATCGAGCCCGAGTAGTCGCTGGTGCCCGAGATGCGGCCGTCCTGCGCGATCCTGGCCGTGTAGGTGACGGTGCCGAAGGTCGGGCTGTTCGTCTTGGCGGCGGGATGGTCCTGCCGGTAGGTGAAGCTGTTGCCGGAAACCTTCAGCACGATGTTGGGCGTGGTGTCGCAGCCGCCCCGGGGAATGCCGGCGCCGGTGCCGGAGACCGCGATGGTGCCGACATAGGTGCCGTCGAAGGAGACCGGCGCCGCCGCCGGGGCGGCTGGCGCGGCCGCCTGTTGCGGCGCGCAGGCGTTCAGGCCGAGCGCCAGCGCGGCGGCCGACGCGATCACGTATCCGGTTTGCCGAAGCGCCACGCCGCGCCCTCCTTCTTCGCTGTCGTTGCATGCCGCGACCTATGCGGAACGCGCAGCGGTCATAGCACCCGCCTTGCGGCGCGTCAGCCGCCCGGCTGGATGCGCGCCGTTTCCACCCGCCAGACGTGCGTTGCGGTGCCGACCGGCGCGGCGCGGTAGGCGGCCAGGTCGCGCCCCGCGGGCGCGCCGGCCGGGCGCAGCATCACGCGTAGCGAATCCGCCTGCCGCGGCGGCAGCAGCGCCTGCGACACGCGCACGAGCCCGCCGCTGCCCTGCGGCGGGCCGGCCGCGCCGCCGAAGGAGGCGGCCCAGTTCCCGTCGCCCAGTCCTCCGCCGCCGTCCGGCCCGCCCGCCATCGCGGCCTGCACCTTACGCTGGTAGTCGGCGGCGAGATCGGGCGTGGCGGAGTGGTAGAGCCCCGTGGCCTTCGGCCAGCTTCCGCTCTGCGCGAACAGGTCGGCCAGGAAGCGCGCCGCCCAGGCGGCGTTGGTCGCGGGGTCGAACGCCGCCTCCAGCGAGGGGAAGGCGTCCGGATGGTGCATGAGGTTGACCTGCATGCAGCCCACGTCGATCGAGCGGATGCCGCGCGCGTGCATGTCCCGCACGGCGGCGATGGCCTGCGCCTTGGTTTCGAAGAAATACCCCTGTCCCTCGGCGTTGATCGTCCAGGGCCAAGGGGCGGCGCGGCCGGTGGCGGGATCGCGCCGGCCGGATTCCACCTGCGCGATGGCGCCGAGCAGGCGCGGCGGCAGGAACACCCGCCGCTCCGCCGCCGCGACGGCCTGCCCGCACAGCCCGCCCGGCATCGCCAGGGGAGAGGCGGCAAGCGGCGGGGCGACGAGTGGGGGCGCGGCGGGCGGCGGCGCGGCGGCGAGGCCGGAGGGGGGCGCCGACGGCGCCGGGAGGCGGGGAAAGGCCAGGAAGGAGGAGCCGAGGGGGAAGCCCATCTGCGCCCGCGCCGGCGAGGCCGTGGCGAGCGCCGCGGCCAGGGCCACGACGCCGAGCAGCAGGGTGCGGAGCGTTTGGCGCATCGCCCCATCCTGCCCCGAAGTGTTTAGTAACTGGTTTATGACCCGGGCCGCGTCCGTGTGCCGCGGCGGAAAGGCGTCCGGCCCGCCACGGCGGCCGCCATCGCTGTGGCTTTTTGGACACAGCGCCGAAACTTGACCGGAAGATCAATGCTGCGATGCAAAAAGCCGGTTGCGGGCGGACGCCACCCCACCTAGATTGTGCGTCGCAGCAATGCGGTTCGCCGCGCTGTCTGCTTTCTTGGACGTTTCCTCCCTAAACTTGGCGGTGTCTTCGGGCACCGCCTTTTTTTTGCTCGAAAACCGCGCCGCCCGGACGCGAGGCGCCGGGGGGTCGAAGGGGCGGGATTCAGGCGGCGAGAAGGGTCGGGGCGTCGGCGGCCAGGGTGGCGATCAGCGCCGTCAGGTCGCGTTGCAGGGCGCCGAAGCGGGGCAGGCGCTCGATCCGCGCCTCGTCCATGTAGAGCGCGCGCGCCACCTCGATCTGCAGCACGTGCACACCCTCGCGCGGGCGGCCGTAATGGCGGGTGATGTAGCCGCCGGCATAGGGGTCGTTGCGCCGCACCGTGTAGCCGAGCGCGCGCAGCGTCTGTTCCACCAGCGCCGTGATGCGCGGCGCGCAGGACGTCCCGTGCGCGTCGCCGAGCACGAAATCCGCCACTGCCGCGCCGCCCGAGGCGGTCCCCGCAAGCCCGTGGCGCGGCTGCGCGGCATGCGCGGGCATCGAGTGGCAGTCGATCAGCAGGCAGGCGCCGAAGGCGCGCTTCGTCTGCCCGATCAGGCCGAACAGCGCGTCGTGGAACGGCTCCCAGCAGGTGCGCACCCGCCGCTCGGCCTCGGCGAAGGGGAGCTTCTCGCGGTAGATCGCCTCGCCCGAGGCGACGACGCGCGCGATGGTGCCGAGCCCGGCGCCGACGCGGGGCGAGGTGGTGTTCACCCAGGCCGGCAGGTCGTCGGCGAACATCGCGGGATCGAGTTCCCACGGCTCGCGGTTCGGATCGCAGTAGGCGCGCGGGAAGGTGGCCGACAGCAGCGGCGCGCCGAAGCCGGGCGCGGCCTCGAACAGGGCATCGACGAAGCTGTCCTCGCTCCGCCGCAGGCCGAGCGTGTCGAGCCGGGCGGCGGCGATGAAATCGGGCGGATAGGCGCGGCCCGAATGCGGCGAGGCGAACACCAGGGGCACGCGCTGCGTGTCGGGCTGGCGCAGGGAAATCGGCGCGGCGGACGGCAGAGGCGGTTCGGCGACGGGCAGATCCATGCCCGCCATTGAAGCCGCCCCGCAGGGCGCTGTCATCACCCGGCTTGCGGCGTTTGCGCCGCGCGGCTAGAAGCCGCACTCCCGAATTGCCGCGGCCCGCTCCGCGGCGGAAGGCGCCGGGCGCGTAGCTCAGCGGGAGAGCACCTCCCTGACA
>JAFEFJ010000369.1 GCA_018240635.1 Pseudomonadota bacterium
GGGGGCGGCGACGCTGACGCTGCCGGTGCTGGCGCTGATCTGGCGGCCGCTGATCCTGGAGAGCTTCGATCCCGGCTTCGCCGAGGCCGCGGGCGGGCGCGGCGGGCTGTGGCACCTGGCGTTCCTTGCGCTGGTGGTGATCTGCGTGGTGTCGGGGTTCGTGGCGCTCGGCACGCTGATGTCGGTCGGGCTGATGATGCTGCCCGCCATCGCCGCGCGGCATTTCGCGGGCTCGCTCGGCGGGCAGGTGCGCGCCTCGGTGCTGCTCGCCGTGCTCGCCTCGGTGGCCGGGCTGCTGCTCTCTTTCCACCTCGATATCCCCGCCGGCCCCGCGATCGTGCTGTCGGCGGGGGCGCTTTGGCTCGCCGGCGTGGTCGCCGGGCCGCGCGAAAGCCTGCTGCGGGCGGCGGCCGCGCGCGCTCCCGCCTTGAAAACGCCGTAGCGAGCGGTCAAACCCGCCCCGGTTTTGACCGCAGGCTTCGGAAGGCGCGCGGATGGACTGGCAGGGCCGGAAAGTGCTCGTGACGGGCGGCGCGGGATTCCTCGGCGCCAATCTGTGCCACGCGCTGGCGGCCCGGGGCGCGCGGGTGTCGGCGCTGGACGGGTTCCTGTTCGGCGGCGGCGCCAATCCCGCCAACCTGGAAGGCGCACCGGTCGAACTGGTGCGCGGCGACATCCGCGACATCGACCTCCGCCCGCTCTGCGAGGGCGCGGAGGTGATATTCAATCTCGCCGCGCAGACCAGCCACATGGGCGGGCAGCGCGACCCGCTGGCCGATATCGCGGTGAATGCGGTCGCGCAGGTGCGGCTGATCCAGGCAGCGCGCGAGGCGGCGCCCGAGGCGGTGGTGGTGCACGCCTCCACCCGCCAGTTCTACGGCCGCGCGCACCGCCTGCCGGTGGACGAGAACCACCCGGTCGCGCCGCCGGACGCCAACGGCGTGTCGAAGTTCGCGGGCGAGCAGTACTGGATGCTGGAGCACCGCGTGCAGGGAAGGCCGGTGGTCTCGCTGCGCCTGACCAACTGCTACGGCCCGCGCCTGCGCATCCGCGACGCGCGGCAGACCTTCCTGGGCATCTGGATCCGCTGCGTGCTGGAGAACCGGCCGTTCGAGGTGTGGGGCGGCGCGCAGACCCGCGACATGACCTATGTGGACGACGTGACCGAGGCGTTCCTGCTCGCCGCCACGCAGCCCGAATGCTACGGCCGCATCTTCAACATCGGCGGCTCGCCCCCCGCGTCCCTGCACGAGCTGGCGGAGATGATGGTGCGCATCGCCGGCCCGGAGGCGCGCTACGTCACGCGCGAATTTCCTGCCGACCGCGCGCGGATCGACATCGGCAGCTACTACGCCGACGACACCGCCTTCCGTTCCGCCACCGGCTGGCGCCCAGCCGTGGAGCTGGAGGACGGCATCCGCCGCGCGCTCGACTGGTTCCGCCCACGGCTGGAGGCTTATCTGTGAGTGGCGCGCCGCTGCTGGTGCCGCAGGCCGATCCGGGCGCGGGCTACCGCGCGCACAGGGACGAGATCGACGCCGCCGTGGCGCGCGCGCTGGGCTCGGGCTGGTACATCCTGGGCGCCGAGGGCCGCGCCTTCGAGACCGGCTTCGCCGCCTGGCTCGGCACGCCGCACGCGGTGGGCTGCGGCAACGGCACCGACGCGCTGGCGCTCGCGCTGCGCGCGCTGGGCATCGGACCGGGTGCGGCGGTCGCGACGGTTTCGCACACGGCGGTCGCGACGGTGGCGGCGATCGAGATGGCGGGCGCAGTGCCGGTGTTGATCGACATCGACGCTGTCCACTACACGATGGACCCGGCGGAGCTTGCCGAGGTGCTGGCCGCGCCCCCTGCCGGCCTGCCGCCGGTGCGGGCGGTGATCCCGGTGCATCTGTATGGGCAGGCCGCCGACATGGACGCGATCCTGCCGCTGTGCCGGCGGCACGGCGCGCATGTCATCGAGGATTGCAGCCAGGCGCACGGCGCGTCGCTGGGCGGGCGGCGCCTCGGCACGTTCGGGGATATCGCGACCTTCAGCCTGTATCCGACGAAGAATCTCGGCGCGCTGGGCGACGGCGGGGTGATCGCCACCGCCGATGCGGAGCGCGCCGAGCGGCTGGCGGCGCTGCGCCAGTACGGCTGGCGCAGCCACTACGTCTCGGACGAGGTGGGCGTGAACTCCCGGCTCGACGAGGTGCAGGCCGCGGTGCTGTCGGTGAAGCTGCGGCATCTGGATGCCGGCAACGCGGCGCGCCAGGCGATCGCCGCGCGCTACGACGCGGCGCTGGCGGGCACCCGCCTGTTGCCGCCCGCGCGGCGGCCGGGCGGCACGCATGTCTTCCATCAATACGTGCTGCGCGCGCCGGACCGCGACGCGATGCGCGCCCGGATGCGCGCCGCCGGGATCGGCACCGGCGTGCATTACCCGGTGCCGGTGCATCTTCAGCCCGCCTATCGCGGCCGCGTGGCGCTCGGGCCGGCCGGTTGCCGCCGCAGCGAGGAGGCCTCGGCCGAGGTGCTCAGCCTGCCGATGTTCCCCGAACTGACCGAGGCGCAGGTCGCGACCGTCTGCGCCGCGCTGGCTGCGGCGGCGGATCGTTAGAGCCGCCGCGGTCCCCTTTCGTCATCGCGAGCCGCCTCTTGGCGGCGTGGCGATCCAGGGGTGAGGCACCGTGCGGTGGCCTGGATCGCCACGGCGCTGCGCGCCTCGCGATGACGGGGCTGGGGACGGCATTCTCCCGATTCGGCGCGAATCAGAAGGACTTCAGACCGTCTTCGGCCGGAAGCCGCTCTGCAGGCCCCAGGCCGCGAGGTCGTAGCGCGAGCGGTGGACGGTGCCGGCGCCGGTGGCGATGCAGGTCTTGCGGGCGCGCACGTCGTCCTTGAACGGGCCGTCGATCGTATCGACCACCACCTGCGCAATCACCGCCCGTTTCTCGGCCGGGCTCATCCCGGTCCGCAGCTTGTCCTTTGCCGCCTGCAGCCGTCCCTTCGATCCCATGCCGCCGTTCTGCACGGCGATGTCGAACATCAGCAGCAGGTCCAGCTCCTCCGCCAGTTCCA
>JAFEFJ010000036.1 GCA_018240635.1 Pseudomonadota bacterium
CCGCGGGCGGCTAGGCCGCGCGGCCGGGCAGATGCCGCGCGATGTAGGGCGGCAGGTGGAAGGCGCCGGCGTGGATTTCGGGCGTCCAGTACTGCGTGGTGCCCGCGATGCCGGCGCTCGCCGCGCGGGTCGCGATCTCGGGCACCGCGAGGCGCGTCGCCGCCTCGTCCTTGCCCGCCCAGCCCAGCGTCATGAAGCCGCCGACATAGGTCGGCACGGCGGCGACATAGGCCGAGACATGCGGGAAGAACTTGGCGCGCCGCGCGCTGGTTTCGCGCAGTTCGTCCGCCTGCATGAACGGCACGCCGCACTGGTTCACCACCACGCCGCGCGCGGTCAGGATGCGCGCGCAGTTGGCGTAGAATTCGTCGGTGAACAGCACCTCGCCCACGCCGATCGGATCGGTGCTGTCCACGATGATCGCATCGAACGCCGCATCGGGGGCGCGCTTCACGTAGTCGATCCCGTCGCCCACGATCACCTGCGCGCGCGGATCGTTCCACGCATCGCCCGCGATCTTCGGCAGGAACTCCTTCGCCAGCCGGATCACCTCGCCGTCGATCTCCACCATCACCGCGCGCTCGACGTTGCGGTGCTGCAGCACCCGACGCAGCACGCCGCCGTCACCCGCGCCGATGATCAGCACCGAGCGCGCCGCGCCGTGCGCGATCAGCGGAACATGGGCAAGCATTTCCTGATAGACGAACTCGTCCGCCTCGGTGATCTGGATGACGCCATCCAGCACCATCACGCGGCCATGCGAGGACGTCTCGACGATGGCGATGTCCTGGAAATCGCTCTTGGCGCGGGCAAGTTCGCGCGTGACCAGGAAGCGCTGGCCCCAGTCGGCATAGAGCGTTTCGTTCAGCCAGAGATCGGTGGCCATGTCACCCTCCATCGCGTGGACGCCGCGCGGCAGCCGGGCCGGCCGGATCGTTGCGATCCAGCCTGCCCGGCGGCGTTGCGGTTGAGGATGCGGGCGGTGCGCCGCCCGCGTGTCAGAAGCCGGTCAGCGAACGATGCCGCGGCGCTGCTCGTCCAGCACGACGGAGGACGGCTTGAACGCCTCCTTCAGCACCGGAATCGACATGTGCGGATCGCAGGCGCCGCACATGAACAGGTCGACCGCCGCGAAGTCGCGCTCGGGCCACGTGTGGATCGAGATGTGGCTCTCCGCCAGCACGACCACGCCCGACACCCCGCCGTTCGGCGAGAAGTGGTGGAAGTGGCTGTGCAGGATCGTCGCACCCGCGGTTTCGGCCGCTTCGCGCAGCGCGCGGTCGATGTGTTCGGGGTCGCACAGGTTGGTGGCGCCCCACAGGTCCACCAACAGATGCGTCCCGGCGAACTTCATGCCGTCTTTCTCGACGAAGTAGTCCTTCTGCACTTCGGCGCAGTCGGACGGCGTCTGGTTCTTGCTCGGGACTTCCGAGACCATCCCCAGTGGGCTGAGTGCGTTCACCGCAATCCCTCCTACCAGCAGACAGCCTGTTGGGCAGGGCGGCGAATGCCGTCCGCCCCCTGGGGCCAAGGGCGCGTGACATACGGTCCCCCCGCCCCCCGCGCAAGTGAAATTGACCCCGCGCGGGAGAAGTTCGCGCATACCGGTTGCGCGCTGAGCGGGCCCTGGCGTTCGCCGCCCGGTTGCGCGGGCACGGGGGCGGCCCAGGGATGGCGCGAGCGACGGCGCGGCGCCGATCGCGGGTCAGCGCGCGGATGCCGCCTGCGGCGCCTCCAGCGCCTTGAGCTGCTCGGGCAGCGCGCGCGCCAGCTTGGTTTCCTGCGCGGCGCGCGGCAGGTCCTGCACGCCGCGCGCCGGATCGGCGACCAGCAGTCCGAACATCGCGCCGAGTGGCCCGTCCTGCATCCGCTTGCCCGCGAAATCGCGCACCGCTCCCAGCGCAGCCGGATCATTCGCCTGCGAGGCGTCGGTCGCCCAGCGCAGCAGCGCGCGCTGCTGGCCTTCCGTCAGCGGCCCGGACGCGGGCAGCGCGGCGCGCGCGTTCGCGGCAAGCGCGGCGGCGGCGGCGGCGAAATCATGCGCCTGCTCGGCGATCGCGGCGCGTTCGCGCTGCGCCTCCGGCGTGTCGATTCCGTCGAGCGCCGCGCGCGCGCCCGCCGGATCGCCCGCGCGCGCCCGCGCCTGCGCCGTCAGCAGCGCGCGGCGGACGCGCAACGCCGGACTCACCGGATCGTCCGCCGCGGGGACCGGCGGCGCGGCGGAAGGAGAGGCGGCGGTGGCGGGCGCTACGGAGGCGGGCGCAGCGGCATCCTGCGGCGGAGACGATGACGGCAGGGAAACGGGGGGCGCGGGATCGGGCGGTGAGGCGGGAGGCGGGGGGGCCGAGGCGGTAAGGGCGGCGAGCGCCGCCTGCGGATCGCCGTCGCGCAGCCGCAACTCGGCGAGCGTCGCGCCCAGATCGGCGCGCGTCGCGGGCCTGCGCGCGGCCCGCATCAGTCGGTCGAGCAGCGCGCCCGCCTGCTGCGGCAGATCCAGCGCCGACAGCCTGTCGGCCAGCAGCCGCGCGATGTCCGCCCCCACCGGGCCGTCCGGCACCAGGTCGGCGTTCTGGTCGAGCAGCGCCACCAACTCGAGCGGCGGCAGCGTTTCGTCCGCCTTCCGCCGCAGCATCCGGGCAAAGGTTGCGGCGAGTTCGGCATGGATCGCCGCCGCGTCCTCGGGGAAGGCCGCCTCCGCCTCGCGCAGCGTCGCCAGCGCGGCACCCCAGGCGCCGGCCTGCGCCTGCACCTGCGCCAGCCGCTCCCGCACCGCGCGTTCGCGCCAGTCGCCGTGCCAGGCCGCGATCATGCGGTCGAGCTGAGCCGCCGCCTCGGCGGGGGTTATCTTTCCCGCGGAGAGCCGCAGATTCACCGCCAGCAACAGCGCGCGGGCGCGCGCCAGCCGGTCATGCCCCGCCGCCAGCGCGTCGTAGCCGGCCAGGGCCGCGTCGGTCTCGCCGCGCGCGGCGGCAAGTTCGGCGCGGGCCAGCGCCAGCCGGGGATCGTCCTTGCGCGCCGCCAGCACCGGCGCGGCCGCCGCCGCCTCGCCGCCCGAAGCCATCGTCTCCAGCGCCAGGGGCACGACATGCGCGGCAAGGCCGGGCGGATAGCTCAGCGCCAAGCGTAGCGTGACGGCGAAGGAAGCGGCGGCGGCGGGCGATCCCTCGGACAGCTGCGCCATCCGCACCGCGCGCCACAGCGTGATCTCGTCGGTGCCGTCCAGCCTGGGATCGTCGATCGCAGCCGCTTGCGCGGTGCGCCCCGCGACGAGCGCGGCGATGGCGGCGAGCCCCGCCGTGTCCGGGTCGGCGGCGAGCTTCGGGTCGTCCGCCATCGCGTCGGCCAGCACGCCCTGCGCCTCCGCGCCCATGCCGAGCGCGATCATGGTCTGCGCCACCGCCCGTCGCTGCTCGCCGCGTCCCAGCGGCGGCGCGGCGGCGGCCCCGGCCGTCTGCTCGCGCAGCCGGCGCAACAGCGCCCCCGCCGGCAGCGGCGGGAAATCGTAGCGGCGGGACAGCGTCGCCGCATCGGCCAGAGCGGCGGCAGCCGCCGCCCCGCCCGGCGAGCCCAGCGCGCCGCGCGGCCCGGCGGGGTTGTCGTCCGCGGCGGCGCTTTCGCCCGCACCCGCATCCTTGCCGTCCGGCCCGGCCGCGGCGCCCAGGGCGAGGGCGAAGCCGTTTTCCACCGGGTGCAGCGCCAGCGCGTCCGACAACGGCTCCAGCACGATGCCCGCCCAGCTCGGCCGCAGCACGTAGCCCGGCGCGCGCCGGACCGAGACGACGGCCTGCGGCGGCGGCCCACCCTCGCGCCCGCGCAGCGTGCCCACCAGCAGCGTCGCCCCGTCCTCCGGATCGGCCAGCGCCACGGTCTGCCCGGGCGCGGCGGCGGGCAGCAGCAGGCGCCCGTCCGACAGGTCGGGATGGATGGACGGCGCCTCCGGTCCGGCGGCGCCCGGCCCCGGCTCGGGCCTGGCGAGCCGCACCGCCCATCCGCCCGCGCCTTCGGCGCCGCGCGTCCGCGCCACCACGACCCGCGTGCCCGTCGGCAGCGGCAGCGCGAGCAGCGTGCCCGCCGCCAGCAGCTTCACCGAGGCGCCGCCGAACACCGGATCGCCGCGCAGCGGAGCGAGGTCGAGTGGGCGGCGTTCGTCGAACACGAGCAGCGCCGTGGCGCCGGCGCGGAAGGCGGCGATGCCAACATCGGCGCCGAACGGCACCAGGATGGCGTCGTCCTTCGCCGCATCGGCGCCGCCCGGAGCCCCAGCCTCGGCGGGCGAGAGGCGGCGCACGGCGATCGCCATCGGCTCCCCGGCATCCGCCTCGGCGACGCTCCGGGCCACGCCCGGCGTGGATGCGGGCGGTCCGTCGGGCGGCGTCGGAGTGCTTTCCGCCGCCCGCGCGGACGCCGGCGCCTCGGCCGGCGCGGGCAGCGCCGCGCCGCCTACCTCCCGGCCCGGCTCGTCCGGCGGGCGGCTTCCGGCCTGACCCAGCGATGGGGCCTGTGCCTCCGGCGGCGGGAACACGGCGGCGTCGTCGCGGACGGGCAGCACCGCGGCGCGCGGCGCGGCGCGCAGGTCGATCGCCTGCATCACCCGCGCCGCGGGTTGCGCCGGGGGCGGCGCGGGAGTGGGCGCTGCCGGAGTGGGCGCATTCGGCGTGGGCGCGGCCGGGGCGGGCGAGGCAGGCGGATGCGCAACGGGATGCGGGGCGGGCGATGTCGGGCCGGCCGGCGGGGCGGGGGCACCCTGCGCGGCGGCCGAGGCGCCGGGGGGATCGGCGATGTCGATCACGATGCGGGTGCCGAGGCGGCTCGCGCGCGCCGTCGCGCCGGGAGCCAGCATGATCTCGACGGCACCCGCGCCCGCGCTGATCGCGCGCACGTTGCGCGGCGGAGCGGGGACGGCGCCGAATGCGGGGCCGTCGTCGAAGCGCACGGTCAACCGGTCGCCGGCGCGCGTCAGCGCGTAGCCTGTGCGCTTGGCGCAATCGAAGACGATGCGCCCGAACCCGGGATGCGCGCCGGCGCGGATGCCGATGGCGGGCGCGGGGACTGGCGCGGCGGAGGCCCCGGCCGCGCCCGGACGCGGGTCCGCCCAGGCGGTCCGGACCGGCACGGTGGCGAGTGCAAGCGCCACCGGCAACAGCGCGCCAGCCAGAAGAAGCCGCGCGGCGCGGTCAGCCATGATCGAGCACCATCTCGATCTTCTCGCGCAGCGTCTCGGCGTTGAACGGCTTGACGATGTAGTTCGAGACGCCGGCCTGCTTCGCCGCGACCACGTTCTCGGTCTTGCTCTCGGCGGTGATCATGATGAACGGCAGCGCGCCCAGCTGCGCGTCCGCGCGCACCGCCTGCAGCAGGTCGAGCCCGCTCATCGGCGCCATGTTCCAGTCGCTGATCACCAGCCCGAAGCGCCCCGCGCGCAGCCGCGCCAGCGCCTCCGCGCCGTCGGACGCCTCGTCGACGTTGCAGAAGTCGATCTGTTTGAGAAGGTTTCGGATGATACGGAGCATCGTCTTGTAGTCGTCGACGATCAGGACGCTCATGGATTTGTCGATCGCCATCGCCCGCGCCGCCTTTCCCGGCCTGCCCGCCTGCCTCCCGGACCGCCCCCTGGCCCGCCCTTTGGCCGGCCGGTCAGCCGCACGGCGACGCCGGTCCGCGCCGCCGCCCCGTCCGCGCCCCGCGCGCCGGTCAGCTGTCGCCGCCGGCGGCGGTGCGCTTGGCCCGCATCTGCGCAAGCTGCGCGGTCAGCGCGCGCGCCTTGTCCACCTGCATCGCGGCCAGCACCGGCGCAGCCTTGCTCTCCTTCATGCGGTCCATCACCTGCAGCAGCACCGGCATGTCGAGGTCGTTGAAGATCGCCGCCGCATCGCGCGGCTTCATCGCCTCATAGGTTTTCACCAGCCCCCGCCAGCCGGCTTCCTCGCGGTCGCGCCGCGCGGCGTCGAGCGCCTCAAGCCGCGTCTGCAGCGCCTGCAATTCGCCGATGCGCGCATCGAGCTTGTGCTCGGCGGCGGCCAGCACCGCCTCGCGCGTCGCCAGCGCCGCGTCGCGCCTGTCGAGTTCCTCCCGCCGCTGGCGCAATTCCAGCAGCACCTTCCGCTCGGCCTCGCCGATCGGCGGCTCGGCGGCGGGCTTCGCCGCCTGCCCGGTTCCCGCTTGGGTGGCCCCGGCTTGCGTGGTCCCGGCTTGCGTGGTCCCGGCGTTCGCGGCCCCGGCGGGCGGTGCCCCCAAGGAGGGTGCGACGGAGGGGGCGGCGGAGGCCGCGCCGCGCGCCGGTGCGGCCTCGCCGTGCGGCGACGGCGGTGCGGTTGCCGTCTGGCCGGGCGGCGGCGTCGCGGCGTTCGCGGCGGGCACCATCGCTCCCACCGCCGCCTGTCCGACCGCCGCCTGACCCGTCGCGAGCGAGGCGAGCAGCGTGCCCGGCGCCGCCGATGCGCCTGTGCCCGTGCCCGTGCCCGCGCCCGGTGCGGCGTTGCGCGCCGGCATCGCCGCCATCACCAGATCGGCCGATTTCACGCTCAGCAGAAGCGCCAGCACCGCGATGGTCGCGGGCAGCAGGCGCGAGGCAGGCGCGCGCAGCGTCATCGGCGTGCCTCTACCGCGCCATCCGCAGCGCCTTGAGCAGGTCGCGCTCGGCCTGGCTGCGGGCGCGCGGCGCGTCCGCCGGCTCGGCGCGGCCGACCACCGACAGGCGCGGCGCCTCCGGCGCCAGCGGACGCGCCGCGCGCACCAGCGCATCGATCCGGTTGGCGATCGATTCCCCGCGTTCGGTCAGGTAGTGCAGGTCGTCGCGCAGCGCCGTCGCGGTTTCGATCCGCCGCGCGATCTGCTGGCCCGCGCCGTCCGCCGCGTTGCGCAGTCGCTCGATCCCGGCTTCCGCCTGCTGCGTGCTGGCGTTGAACGCCGCCACCAGCTGTTCCAGCGCCGCCCGGTCCCGGCGCAGGACGCCCAGCGCGCGTTCCAGCCGCAGGGCATGGAACAGGGTAACGCCGAGCAGGACGATGAGTGCGATCTCGATGCCGTATTCCATGCGCGGGAACATAACGTGGACGGGTTACCGCCGCGTCAAGCGGCGTCTCAATTACCGGTACGCCGCGGGTCGCAACCGGCACGCGCGCCTCAGCCCTGCCGCTCGGCCGGAGCGCGCGGCATCTCGCGCTCGATGCGCACCGCCATGCGGTTCTTCCGCCGCCCCACCTTCGCCTCGAACATCGGCACGGCGCCGCAGCGCAGCTGCACCGATGCGCCGGGGGCCGCGTTCAGCACGATGCGGCTGCCAAGCGTCAGCCCCATCACGTCCGACAGCCGCATCGTCTGCTCGTCCAGCACGACGTCGATCTCCACCTCGGTGTGCCACAGCTCCTCGGCGAGATGGGTTTCCCAGATCGAATCGCGGCCGAACTTCTCTCCCATGAACTGCTGCAGCAGCAATTCGCGCACCGGCTCCAGCGTGGCGTAGGGCAGCAGCATCTCCAGCCGCCCGCCGCGGTCCTCCATGTCGATGCGCAGCCGCGCCAGCACCGCCGCGTTGGACAGGCGGCTGATGGTGGCGAAGCGGGGGTTCACCTCCAGCCGCTCGAAGCGGAACGTGACGGGGCAGACCGGATCGAAGCTCGCGGTCAGGTCGGCCAGCACCACCTGGATCAGCCGCTCCACCAGCGAGCGTTCGATGGTGGTGTAGGGCCGGCCTTCGATGCGCATTGCCGCGGTGCCGCGCCGCCCGCCCAGCAGCACGTCGACGATCGAGTAGATCATCGCGCTGTCCACCACCATCAGGCCGTAATTGTCCCATTCCTCGGCCTTGAAGACCGCGAGCATGGCGGGCAGCGGGATGGAGTTGAGGTAGTCGCCGAAGCGCAGCGAGACGATGTTGTCGATGCCGACTTCCACGTTGTCGCTGGTGAAGTTGCGCAGGCTGGTGGACATGATGCGCACCAGCCGGTCGAACACGATCTCCAGCATCGGCAGGCGTTCGTAGGAGATCAGGCCGGAGCTGATGATCTTCTGCATGCCGGTGCTGCTGTCGCCGCCGGCATGGCCGTTGTCGAAGCCCAGCAGGCTGTCGATCTCGGCCTGGTTCAGCACGCGCGCCGGCTGCGGCGGCGGCGCGCCGGCGGATGCGCCGTCGGGCGCGGCGCCCCAGGCATCGGGCAGGTTCGCGCCGGAGGCCGGCGGCGGGGTATCGCTCATGGCGGCGCCCCCTTCATTGCACGAGCATTTCGGTGAACAGCACGTCGCTCACCTGGCCGGGGGCGGCGGCGAGGTTGGCGCGCGCGATCAGTTCCTCCCGCAGCCGGTAGGTGCCGGCCGAGCCGCGCAGCTCCTCGGGCCGCATGTCGCGCAGATAGGTCTGCATCAGGTCCTGCAGGCGCGGCATCGCGGCGCGCACCTTCTCGGCGTCCGAATCCTTCGGAACCTCCAGCTTGATGGCGATCTTCACGAAGCTCGCCTTGCGGCCGGTGCTGTTCAGGTTGGCGACCATCTCCGGCATCTCCACGAAGACCGGCGCGGCGGGCGCCGCCGCTACCGCCGCCGCCTTGTGTTCGGGCGCGAGGCCCAGCATGCGCGGCAGCACGCCGGTGAACCAAAGGCCCGCCCCCGCCCCGGTCAGCAGCACGGGAACGGCGATCATCACCAGCCGCTTGCGTCCGCCCTTCGGCTTCGCCGCGCCCGCGTCATCGGCGCCGGCGGGCGCGGCCGCCGCCGGCTTCGTCTTTCCCTTGGCCATGCGGCCAGTGTGCCGCACGGGCGTTAACGGTTCCTTGTGCGGCGCCGCGCGGCGCGCGGGTCCCGGCAGAAGCGGCACGGCGCCGGCAGAATCTGCCCGGCAGCGAAGGGAGTTTCCCGGCCGCGGCGACGGAAATCCGCGGCTTTCGCGCTGGCACAGGGCTTGCCCTCCGCTCTGCCGACGCAGCCTTCACGTCACCGGAACAGACCCATGGACACGCCAACCGCCGTCGCCCTCTCCCGCCTCACCGCGCAGCAGCGCAGCCTCGACGTCATCGCCAACAACCTCGCCAACCTCTCCACCCCCGGCTTCAAGGCGTCGCGCACGCTGTTCAGCGACTGGCTTTCCCGCCAGACCGGCGCGGACGTGCCGCGCGGCGGCGAGACCATCGCCTACACGCAGGACCGCGCCACCTACCGCGACACCCAGGCCGGTCCGCTCACCCATACCGGGGATCCGCTCGATCTCGCGATCACCGGCGAAGGCTTCTTCGCCGTGCAGACGCCGAACGGCACGCGGCTGACGCGCGCCGGGCATTTCGGCCTGATGGCCGACGGCGCCATCGCCAACGACGCGGGCGATGCGCTGCTCGATGCCAACGGCCGCCCGATCCGCCTCGCCCCCACCGACAGCGTGCTCACCGTCGCGGGCGACGGCACGCTGTCGAGCGAGAACGGCCAGCTCGCCAAGATCGGCGTCGTCGCCCCGTCCGACACGATGCGGCTCGTGCAGGAAGGCGGCGAGCTGCTGCGCGACGACGGCGAGACGCCGAAGCAGGTCGCCAGCGCGCGCATCGTGCAGGGCGCGGTCGAGGAATCGAACGTCCAGCCCGTACTGGAGCTGACGCGCATGATGACGGCGCTGCGCGAATTCCAGTTCACCAGCCAGCTCGTGCAGAGCGAGGCCGACCGCCATCAGGCGGCGATCGACAAGCTGCTCGCCCAGCGCAGCAGCTAGTCCCCAGCAGCCGGCCCATCTCCGCCAACCCGCCCAGGAGCAAAGACAAGATGCGTTCGCTGGATATCGCCGGCACCGGCATGCAGGCGCAGCAGACCAACGTGGAAGTCATTTCCAACAACATCGCCAACATGACCACCACCGGCTTCAAGCGCCGGCGCGCCGAGTTCCAGGACCTGATCTACCAGAACCTCCGCCGCGTCGGCTCCAACAGCTCCGACACCGGCACCGTGGTGCCGGCCGGCGCGCAGGTCGGCCTCGGCGTGAAAACCGCCGCGATCTACCGGATCGAGGAGCAGGGCAACCTGCAGCAGACCTCCAACAGCCTGGATATGGCGGTGCAGGGCAACGGGTTCTTCCAGGTCACGCTGCCCTCGGGCGAGACCGCCTACACGCGCGACGGTACCTTCGGCCTGGCGGCCGACGGCACCATCGTCACCGCCGACGGCTATACCGTGGTGCCGGGCATCCAGATCCCGTCGAATGCAACCAACGTCACGATCAACACGGCAGGGCAGGTGCAGGTCACGCTCGCCGGCCAGACCGCGCCGCAGACCGTGGGGCAGATCCAGCTCGCGGTGTTTCCGAACAACCCCGGCCTCGATGCGCAGGGCGACAACCTCTACCTGCAAACCGCCGCATCCGGCCAGCCGGTGACGGGCAATCCCGCCTCGCCGGGCTTCGGCACGGTGATGCAGGGCTTCATCGAAACCTCCAACGTCAATGTGGTTACGGAAATAACCAATCTGATCACCGCGCAGCGGGCCTACGAGATGAACTCGCGGGTCATCACGACCAGCGATCAGATGCTCTCCACGCTGACCAACCTGCGGTGAGGCGATGCGCGCGCTCCTGACCGGCTTGGCACTGCTCTGCGCCGCCCACCAAGCGGCGGCGGCGACGCTGCGGCCGATGACCTCGCTGCACGGCCCGGTGGTGAAGCTGTCGGACCTGTTCGACGATGCCGGCCCGCGCGCCGCCCAGGCGCTCGGCCCCGGCCCCGCGCCCGGCGGGCGCATCGTGGTGGAGGCGCCGCAGCTTGCCGCCATCGCGCGCCAGTTCGGCGTCGATTGGCAGCCCGCATCGCCGGCCGACCGCGCGGTGCTCGACTGGCCGGGCCGCCCGCTCGACCGCGACGCGGTGATCGCCGCCCTGCGCCCCGCGCTGGTGGACGCGGGCGCCGCGCCGGATTCCGATATCGACATCGCGGGCTTCAACCCGCCGGTGGTGCCGTTCGACTCCCGCCCGGCGGCGTCGATCAGCCAGCTGGACTACGACGCCGCATCCGGCCGGTTCAGCGCCCTGCTGTCGTTCTCCGCGCCCGACATGCCGCCGCTCGACCTGCGCGTGGCGGGGCGGGCGGAGCCCACCGTGACGGTGCCCGTCGCCGCTGCCCGCCTGCCTGCCGGCACGGTGGTGCGGCCGGGCGACCTGCGCATGGCGCGTCTGCATGCCGCGCTGCTGCACGCGGATGTCGCGGGCGCGCCGGAGCAGGCGGTGGGGCTCGAACTCCGCCACCAGGTGCTGCCCGGCCAGCCGCTGCCGGTGGCCGATCTTCAGCCGCCCACGCTCGTTTCGCGCGGCGGCTCGGTGCTGGTGCAGCTCGACAGTCCGGGCATCGCGCTCACCGCCAAGGGCGTGGCGCTCGACAGCGGCGGCCTCGGCGCCGCGGTGCGCGTGCTCAATCCCGCCTCGCGCGCCGTGCTGGATGCGGAAGTGATCGGGCCCGCGCGGGTGCGCGTCGCCCCCGGCTCCATGCCGCAGCCGCCGGGCGGCGCGGCGCGGCTGCCCAACGGCGCGCTGGTGCTGCGATGAGGGCGGCGGCCCTCCTTGCATTGTCGGCGCTGGCGCTGTCCGGCTGTGGCACGCTCGCGCGGCTGTCGGAAGTGGGCCGGCCGCCCGCCGAGACGCCGGTCACCGATCCCACGCAGGCGCCGGGATGGCGGCCGGTCACCATGCCGATGCCGAACCCGCAGCCGGTGCCGCAGGAAGCCAACTCGCTGTGGCGGCCGGGCGCGCGCGCCTTCTTCCAGGATCAGCGCGCGCACACCGTGGGCGACCTGATCACCGTGCTGGTCAACATCAACGATGCGGCGAACATGAAGAACGTCACCGGCACCAGCCGCACCAGCGGGCAGACCGGCGGCACCACCAACCTGTTCGGCCTGGAGAACCTGCTGCCCACCATCCTGCCCAAGCCGATCAATCCGGGCAGCCTGGTGAACACCAACAGCACCAGCACCAACGCGGGCAGCGGGCAGATCCAGCGCAACGAGACCGTCACGCTGCGGCTTGCCGGCGTGGTGACGCAGGTGCTGCCGAACGGCAATCTGGTGATCAGCGCGCGGCAGGAATTCCGCGTCAATTCGGAACTGCGGGAACTCGTCGTCGCCGGCGTCATCCGCCCGCAGGACATCGCCAGCGACAACACCATCCAGCACGACCGCATGGCCGAAGCCCGCATCGCCTATGGCGGACGTGGGCAGCTGACGGAAATGCAGACGCCGCCCGTCGGCCAGCAGATGATGAATATCATTCTGCCGTTCTGACGCGGACGGCAAAGCGGGCGGCCCGGAGGCCGCCCGCCCTTCACGCCCGTTTCAGCGGTCGATGCAGAACGTAATCTGGCTGGTGGCGCCAGTATCGTCCTGTTCGCCGTCGGTGACGCTGCGCACCGAGGATAGCCACACGGTGTAGGAGCATCCGGGCCAGGTGCCGATCGGGATGTTGTCGGTCCCGAAGCCGCCGCGCGGCCCCGTGCCCGAGGGCGTCGCCGGGGAGACCCATCCCTTGCCGGTGGCGCAGCTGGTGATCGACACGCTCCAGCCCTTCATCAGCTGATGGTCCGCCGTGTACCGGATGCCGAGATCGGTGCTCAGCGGCGTGCAGCAGTCGCTACCGGGCAGCGTGAACTGCGAGATGTTCAGCAGGTTCGCCTGGCTCCAGTTGTTGATCAGGATCTTCGGCAGGCTGTTGGTCAGCGTCGGTTCGGCGGCACTCGGCCCGGTCACCGGCTCGGCCTCGAAGATGATGCTGAGCGTCTGGCCGTTGCGCGGCGTGGCGATCGGGTTGCCCGCGCTATCGCCGGGCGCCGATCCTGCGCCGCCGGGCACCGCCGCGGCGGAGACGAAGCGCAGCAGCGGCCCGGACAGCATGCCGCCGTTCACGTCGGGCGGCACGATCACCCAGCCATCGGCATCCGGCACGATCACCGCCGGCGGAACCGGCAGGAAGGGACCGGGTGGCGGCGGCGCGGGCGGCGGCGGGATCGTCGCGCTGCCGCCGGACGGCGCCACCTGGATCGACTGGAACGTGGTCACCAGGGGGCCGGCGCCGAAGCGCCACGTTATCGCACGGTCGCCCACCACCACGGCGTTCACCGCCGCGCCGGTGATCGGCACGGGCGTGGGCGAGACCGCCGGGTTCACGTAGGTGAACCGATAGCGCATCGGCGAGGTGCCGCCCGGATAAACCGCCGGGCAGTCGCCGATCAGCTTCAGCCCGGAGCCGCTGATGCCGTCGTAGAACCCGTAGCCCGGACCGCCATGGGCGTCCGCCATGCCGATGGGCGCCGCCCATTTCGTCAGACCCGTCGTCGCGTCGATATCGGCGTAGATGTCGAAATCGCCGACATGGGTGAACCACGCATGATCCACCGTCACAGGCTTGTCGACGCACAGATCGACGCAGAAACACGGCCCCCTGTCCGCCCGGTCGGGATCGCGCCCGCGCGAGCGCGGCTCCTGCAGCAGCACGCCGCCGCCCGAATCCTCGATCGAGAAATACACGTCCGGCCCGCCGAACAGCTCGATGTTCAGGCTCGGGAAGGGCGTGCGCATGAAGTCGATCGCAAGATAATCGATCCGGAAATGCCCGTTCGCATCGGTCACGCCCGCGCCCAGCGGATCGTCCTGCGTCCAGTCCACGTCGAAGGCGCGCACCGTCACGCCCGCGACCGGCGTGGGCTGGCGCGCGTTGCAGATGCGCACATGGCCGCAGATGGTCCAGGCGCCGAGCCGCTGGCGCACGCCGCACCAGAAGCGCGCGGGCACGCAGTATTCCCAGTATGCCACCGCGCCCGCGTCGGTCTGCTTCCACATCGGCTGCAGCGTGGTGATGGAGAACTGCACCGGCGGCGGCGGGTTCTTCATCGGCTTGCGGTGCGGCACCGTGCCGCAATAGACGTCGATCTCGAAGGCGCCGCCTTCGTATTTCTGCTCCGCGCCCAGGCGGAAGACGAACTTGCCGTCCGCGTCGGCCACCGTCTCGGCGATCAGCGATCCGGCCTTGGCCTGCGCCTCGCCCGCCCCCAGCATCGCCAGCGTGTCCTTCGGCGGCGCCACCGCCAGCCCTGTCACACCCTGGTCCGGACGGTTGCGGTACAGTCGGACCGTCACGCCCGCCAGCGCCTCCTGGCAGTCGGCGCACAGATAGCCGCATAACGTGCCGCGGAATTCGTAATTCATCGGCGCATCCCCTCATCGGTTTCTTATGTGACCGGTATCTGGCAGACAATCATTACACGATTGAAGTGACGTGGATCACAACAATGCGCGGCGTACACATTATGTCACTGTATGGAGATCGTTCTGTTGATAACGTTGCCGTTATCCGCAGGGCACGCCGGCGGCGCCCCTCCCCGTCGTGGCGAGTTCTGCGCCCGCCATCCACGTCTTCCCTGGGCGACCCGCGCAAGCCGTGGATGGCGGGACCGCCCCCCGGACCGCCCCCCGGACCGCCCCCGGGGCCGCCCCCGGGCGGTAATGGCGGGCGGGAGCGGGACGTCCCTAGGGCAGATTCGGCCGCGGAGACGCCTCGCCGCGCACGCGGGGCAGCAGGATCATGTCCCAGGGACTCGGCATTTCGCCCACCGGCACGTGGATCAGCCCGGGCTTCCCGGCGGCCAGCGCCTCGCGCAGCGCGGCCTCCACCGCCCCGGGCGTCGTGGCGCGCCAGGCGCGGGCGCCGAAGCTTTCGGCGAATTTGACGAAATCGGGGTTGGTCAGGTCCGACGCGATCAGCCGGTTGCCGTACTGTTCCTTCTGGATGCGCCGGACGTTGCCGAACGCGCCGTCGTCGAACACCACCGCCACCACCGGCAGGTTGTGGCGCATTGCGGTCGCGAACTCCCCGGCCTGGTACATGAACCCGCCGTCGCCCACCGCCGCCACCACCTTGCGCCCGGGCAGCGCCGCCTGCGCGCCCAGCGCCGTCCCGAAGGCCCAGCCCAGGTTGTCCTGATAGCCGCCCGAGAGGAAGCAGCGCGGATGCTCCACCGGGAACGCCAGCCGGCTCGCGAAGCCGATCTGCGTCACGTCCTCGACGAAGATGCCGTCCGCCGGCAGGGCGGCGCGGATCGCGTGCAGGAAATCGAGCTGCGGCTGCAGCCGGCCGATGCGTTCGGCGAACCAGGCGCGGTGCCCCGCCATCTCCTCGGCACGGTCGCGCGCGCGGTTGTGCGCGGGCAGCGCCGCCGCAAGCGCGCGCAGCACGGGCGCCGCGTCGCCCACGATGGCGCAGGCCGGATGGCGGAAGCGCGGCGGCTCCTCGGGGTCGATGTCGATTCGCACCACCGGCAGCGACGCCTCCACGCCCCAGGCGGTCTGCGGCCAATAGAGCCGCGTGCCCACCGCCAGCACCGCGTCCGCATCCTTCCAGTAGCGGTTGCCCTCGGTGAACGACACCGCGAGCGGATGCGACGTCGGCAGGATGCCGCGCCCGCGCCGGAACGACACCACGGGCGCGTTCAGCGCCTCCGCCACCGCGCGCAGCTCCGCCGCCGCGTCCTGCGCGCCGCTGCCCACCACGATTATCGGCCGCGCCGCCTCGCCCAGGATCTTCGCCGCCCGCGCCACCGCTTCCGCATCGACCGGCGGCTTGAGAGGCGGCTCGATCGGCGGGAACGCCACCTCGGCCTGCGCGGCCCAGGTGTCGATGCCGCATTCCAGCGCGACGGGCCGCGGCCGGCCGGACAGCGCGGCACGGATCGCCGCGTTCACCAGCGCCGGCGCCTCGTAGGGCGCGCGGATGCGCTCGGCGAACTTCGTCAGGTGGCGCAGCAGGCCGAGCTGATCGGGGATCTCGTGCAGGTGCCCGTGGCCCTGGTCTATCGCGAAGGACGGGATCTGCCCGACCAGCGCCAGCACCGGCGCATTCAGCCCCCAGGCGGTCAGCAGCGCGGCGGATGCGTTCAGCAGGCCCGGCCCCGGCACCACGGAAAACACCTGCGGCTTCCCGGTCGCCAGCGCCGCGCCCAGCGCCATGTAGGCGGCGGTCTGCTCGTGCCGGGCATGGATCACCCGGATGCGCCCATCGGCCTTGTGCAGCGCATCGAACAGGTGATCGTTGTGCACGCCCGGCAGGGCGTACAGCGTATCGATCCCGTTCCGCGCCAGGCTCTCCACCACGGCCTCGGCGGTCCGCATCCGCGCCATGAATCCTCCGTCCTGCTTCCTTGACGTGCCCGCGGGCCAACCCTACACCGGCCGCGAAGCGCCGCGCAGCAGATAACGCGGGCCGCCGACGAACCAGGGAACGCCCAAGGGAAAGCAAGCATGCCGCAGCGCCGCGCCCTCATCGCATCCGTTGCATTCGCAACCGTCTTCGCCTTCGGTCCGTTCGCCGCTCCCGCGCGGGCGGACGACGCGCCGATCCGCATCGGCGTCATATCCTCGCAGACCGGCCCCGCCGCCTCGCTCGGCATCCCGCAGCGCAACACCGTCGCGCTGGAGCCCGCCACGATCGGCGGCCGCAAGGTCGAATACATCGTGCTGGACGACGGCACCGACGTCACCAAGTCGGTCGCCGCGGCGCGCAAGCTGATCGACGAGAGCAACGTCGATGTCATCGTCGGCCCCTCGATCACCCCCGCCGCGCTCGCGATGATCGACGTCGCCGCCGAGAAGAAGGTGCCGCTGATCACGCTCGCCGCCTCGGCCAAGATCATCGACCCGCCGGGCGGCGCGCGCGCCTGGGTTTTCAAGACGCCGCAGAACGACAGCCTGATGGCCGATGCCGTCGTCGATCACATGGCGAAGGCGGGCATCAAGACGGTGGCCTTCATCGGCTTCAACGACGCCTACGGCGACGGCTGGCTGAACGAGATGACCCGCGCGCTCGGCGCCAAGGGCATGAAGCTCGTCGACACGGAGAAATACGCCCGCGCCGACACCTCCGTTACCGGGCAGGTGCTGCACATGCTGGCGGCCAAGCCCGACGCGGTGCTGATCGCGGGCGCCGGCACGCCCGCCGTGCTGCCGGAATCGACGCTGCGCGAGCGCGGCTTCAAGGGCCCGATCTATCAGACTCACGGCGTCGCCAACGCCGACTTCCTGCGCGTCGGCGGCAAGGACGTTGAAGGCACCATCCTGCCCGCCGGCCCGGTGCTGGTGGCCGAGCAGCTGCCCGACAGCAACCCGATCAAGAAGGTCGCGCTGGAATACGTGAAGGCCTACGAGGCCAAGTACGGCGCCGGCTCGATGTCCACCTTCGGCGCGCATCTCTACGACGCGATGATCCTTCTCCAGGCGGCGATCCCCGAGGCGCTCAAGAAGGGCCAGCCCGGAACGCCTGAGTTCCGCGCCGCGCTGCGCGACGCGCTGGAGGGGCTTCACAACGTGGTGCTGAGCCAGGGCGTTTCCACCATGTCGCCCACCGACCACAACGGCTTCGACACCCGCGCCCGCGTGATGGTGACCATCAAGGACGGCAAGTGGGTGCTGCTGCCGGAATAAATCCCGGGTCACCGCCCACTTCCCATCCGTCATCGCGATCCGCCAAAGGCGGCGTGGCGATCCAGAGCAACCGCAAGGTGCCTCGCCTCCTGGATCGCCACGCCGCTACGCGGCTCGCGATGACGAAACCAATGCGTTCATCCGCCGTGCCGTAGGGCGGATGCGCCGAAGGCGCGATCCGCCACCCGCCCCTACAACGACACCCCGCCGTCGATCGAAACCTCGGCTCCGGTGATGTAGCTGCTATCGATGGACAGCAGGAACAGCACCAGCTTCGCCACCTCCTCCGCCGTGCCCATGCGCTGCATCGGCACCATCCCCACGCGGCGCGCGTTCTGCTCCGGCGTGCGCGCCTTCAGCATCTCCGTGTCGATCGGCCCGGGATGGACGGAGTTCACCCGGATGCCGAGCGGCGCGAACTCCACCGCCGCCGTCTTGGTCATGCCGCGCAGCGCCCATTTCGTGCTGCTGTAGGCGATGGCGCCCGGCGAACCGCGCAGCCCCGCCACGGACGAGATGTTCACGATCGACCCGCCGCCCGACCGGCGCATCGCGGGCGCCACGTCGCGCATCCCGATGAAGCAGCCAAGCTGGTTGATCCGCATGTGCCGCTCGAACAGCGCCACGTCCGTCTCGGCCAGGCTCCTGGGGATGAAGATGCCGGCGTTGTTGACCATGCCGTGCAGCCCGCCCATCGCCTCGGCCGCGGCGATGGCGGCGGCCCAGTCGGCCTCGCTGGTCACGTCTTGGTGCAGATAGCGCGCGGCGGGGCCCAGCTCGCGCGCCAGCGCCTCCCCTTCCCCGTCCAGCACGTCGCCGATCACCACCTTGGCGCCCTCGGCCACCAGCATCCGTGCCTCCGCGGCCCCCTGCCCGCGCGCGCCGCCGGAAATCAGCACCACCTTGCCGCCGAACCGAGCCATCGTCCCGCCCCCTATGGTTTCGTCCGAGCCTGCCACCCGCCGCCCGCCCTGTCACGGCGGCGCAGCAGCGCGGGCAGCCGCCACAGGCAGCCGAACACCAGGCGCACATGCATGAAGGTCAGAAGCACATTGTCCCGTATGTAACGAAAATGCGAGACGCCGCCCTCGGCCGGCGACAGGTAGCGTACCTTCACCGGAAGCCGCACCGGCGGCACGCCGCGCCAGCACAGCCGCACCGCGGCCTCGGCGTCGAAGTCGAAGCGCCGGGCAAAGCGCGTCTCCGCCATCGCCGCGATCAGCGGCGCGATCGGATAGACGCGAAAGCCGCACAGCGAATCCCCGATGCCCGCCCCCAGCGTCTCCAGATCGGTCCACCAGTTCGACAGCTTGCGCCCATGCACGCGGATCGCCGGCGCGGTCGCGTCGAAAACCGGCAGGCCCAGGATCATCGCCTCGGGCGCGGCCATCGAGGCCGCCATGAACCCGGCGATCGCATCCGCCGGATGCTGCGCGTCGGCGTCCATCGTCAGCGCATGGGTGAACCCGGCATCGCGCGCGGCGATCAGCCCGTGCAGGATCGCCGCCCCCTTGCCCCGGTTGCGCGGCAGCACGAAGACGCGCAGCAGCGGATCAGCCTGCGCCATCGCGCGCGCCTGCTCCGCCGATCTGTCGGTGCTGCCGTCGATCACCGTCCACACCGGCCCCCATGCCGAACGCGCCGCGCGCAGCGTCTCGGCCAGCAGCCGCCCCGAGTTGTAGCTCGGGATGAGGACCAGATGGGTCGCCGAAGCCCGCGTCAGAGCATCGCCAGCCGCTGCTTGCGCGCGGGCGGCGGATGCGCCGCGTCGATCTCCGCCAGATCCTGTGCGATCAACTTCAGCGCACCGGCGGCGGCGTTCTCGCGCACATGCGCGGGATCGGCAGCCTTCGGGATGGCGATAATGTTGCCGGAACGGATCGCCCAGGCGATCGCGACCTGCGCGGGGCTCGCACCATGCCGCTTGCCAACCGCCGTCAGCGCCGGGGAGCGCAGCAGCCGCCCCGCCTGCCCCACCGGCGAATAGGCCATCACGGGGATGCGCCGCGCCGCGCACCAGGGCAGCAGGTCGAACTCGATGCCGCGCTCGTCCGGATGGTACAGCACCTGATCGGTCGCGCAGGCATCGCCGCCTTTTGCGCCGGTCACGCTCCGCATCCCCGCCTCGTCGAAGTTGGAAACGCCCCAGCGGCGGATATGTCCCGCCTTCTGCAACGCCTCGAACCCGGCGATGGTCTCGGCGATCGGATGGCTGCCCGGCCAGTGCAGCAGATACAGGTCGATCGTCTCGATCCTCATCCGCTTCAGGCTGCGCGCGCAGGCCTCCTGCACGCCCTTGCGGGATGCGTTGTGCGGATAGACCTTGCTGACGACGAACACGCGGTCGCGCTGCCCGGCGATGGCCTGCCCCACCACCTGCTCAGCGCCGCCATCGGCATACATCTCGGCGGTGTCGATCAGCGTCATGCCGAGATCGATGCCGAGACGCAGCGCATCCGCCTCCCGCTTCGCCTCCGCCGCGCGCTCGCCCATGTACCAGGTGCCCTGCCCCACTGACGGCACCTCGGTGCCGTCGGGCAGCGCGACCGCGGGGATCATTCCGCCAGCTCCTCCGCCCGGCGCAGTACGCGCAGGAAATTGCCGCCCCACAGCAGTGCGAGTTCGGATTTGCCATAGCCGCGCGCCAGCAGCGCCGCCGTCACGTTCGCGCTCTCCCCCGCGTCGTTCCAGCCGGAGAAGTATCCGCCACCGTCGAAATCCGACGAGATGCCGACATGCGCGATGCCGATCCGCCGCACCGCGTAATCGACGTGATCAGCGAAGTCGTTCAGCGTGACCGTCTCGGGCTTGCCGCCCGCGCGCAGGAAGCCCGCCACGGCGGTGATCTGGATCACCCCGCCCACGTCGCGCAGCGCATCCAGCTGCGCGTCGTCCATGTTGCGCGGATGGTCGCACAGCGCGCGCACGCAGGAATGGGTGGACACCACCGGCGTGCGCGACACCTGCGCCGCCTGCAGCATCGCCGCGCGCGAGACATGCGCCACGTCCACCACCATGCCCAGCCGGTTCATCTGGTCGATCGTGCGGCGGCCGAGCGGCGAGAGGCCGCCATGCTCGCTCTCCGGATCGCCCAGGTCGCCGCGCGGGATGGCGGAATCGGCCAGCACGTTGTGACCGTTATGGGTCAGCGTCATGTAGCGCGCGCCCGCCGCGCGCAGCGCGTTCAGCCGCGTCACGTCGCGGCCGATGGCGAAGCCGTTCTCCACCGCCGGCACGATGGCCAGCACGCCGTCGCGCTTCGCCGCCTCGATCGCGTCCGCCGTCACGGCCACGCGGGCGGCGACGCCGCGATGGGTGCGCCCCATCCCGCGGATCGCGGAAAGCATGTCGATCGCCCGCGCGAAGGCGGCGGTCTCGCTCTCCTCGCTGCGCTTGACCTGCGGCACATAGGCCGCGAAGCAGCCCGCGCCCAGCCCGCCGCGCACCATCTTCGGCAGATCGACCTTGCGCTTGCCGTCCTCGAACGGATCCGGGCCTTCGGGCCAGGGGATGTCGATGTGCGTGTCCAGCGTCAGCAGGCTGCGATGGAGCGCAAGCACCTCGCCGCTCAACTCGGGCACGGCGGCGGCGGGAAAGGCGGGGGCATCGTTCATGCCCGCACCGTTTCCCCCCGCCGCCCGCCAGTCAACCCCGTTCGGCGTCCGGGCCCGCGGCCTTCCCGCTAGAAGCCGACGCGGTCGCCGCCCTTCAGCTTCAGGATCTCGCGCGCCTCGGCCGGGGTCGCGATCTCCAGGCTGAGTTCCTCCAGGATGCGGCGGATCTTCCCCACCTGCTCGGCGTTGGACTTCGCCAGTTGGCCGCGGCCGATATACAGGCTGTCCTCAAGCCCCACGCGAACGTTGCCGCCCATGATTCCCGCCATGGTGGTGAACGCCATCTGGTGCCGCCCGGCGGCCAGCACCGACCACACGTATTTGTCGCCGAACAGCCGGTCGGCGGTCTCCTTCATGAACAGCAGGTTCCGCTGCTCCGCCCCGATGCCGCCCAGGATGCCGAAGATCGTCTGAACGAACAGCGGCGGCTCGACGATCTTGCGCTCCAGGCAATAGGCCAGGTTGTACAGGTGGCCGACGTCGTAGCACTCGAACTCGAAGCGGGTGCCGTGTCCCTTGCCAAGCCGCTCCACGATCCCCTCGATGTCGCGGAACGTGTTGCGGAAAATGTGATCGTCGGTGCGGTCCAGGTAGGGCTTCTCCCAGTCGTGCTTCCAGGTCTTCACCCGGTCGCCGGCGCGGGAGATGTTGAAGTTCATGCTGCCCATGTTGAGGCTGCACATCTCGGGCTTGGCCAGCAGCGGGGCCGCGAGGCGGTCCTCCAGCGTCATGTTCAGCCCGCCGCCGGTGGTGATGTTCACCACCGCTTCGGTATTCTGCTTGATGGTGGGAAGGAAGCGCATGAACACCGCCGGGTCGGGGGTGGGGGCGCCGGTCTGGGGGTCGCGCGCGTGCAGATGGATGATTGCCGCCCCGGCCTCGGCCGCCTCGATCGAGGCGGTGGCGATCTCCTCGGGCGTGATCGGCAGGTAGTCCGACATCGACGGCGTATGGATCGCCCCCGTGACGGCGCAGCTGATGATGACTTTGGCCATGCTCGGCATCCCCCTGATCGCGGTAAGGCGCGAGTGTGCCGATGCCCCGCCCCGCCGGGAAGGCCCGGCCTCCGCCGAGGCTGACGGGCGCGGTCCCATCCGCTATAAGGGACTGGGCCGTCCCCGTAGCTCAGCAGGATAGAGCACAGGATTCCTAATCCTGGGGCCGTGAGTTCGAATCTCGCCGGGGACGCCACTCCCGAACAAAAGTAAGAACTTTGTCGGGTGCCGGGAGAGGGTCGGCGGCCGCCGCCTTTGCGAGGGCGCTCTTTGGACCGTCTGTGGGGTTCGGAAACCGTGCTTCACTACCGGGGCGTGGACGGCCAAGCTGTTGT
>JAFEFJ010000370.1 GCA_018240635.1 Pseudomonadota bacterium
TACGCGCCGCATCCCGGCGGCTACGCCTACGCCGCCGACCTCGTGGCCGGCCTCCGGCGCATAGCCGATTTCGAGATTTCGGTCGCCGCCTATCCGGAAACCCACCCCGCCGCGCTCAGCCCGGCAGCCGACCTCGACAACCTCAAGCGCAAACTCGATGCCGGCGCGACCCGCGCCATCACCCAGTATTTCTTCGATCCCGGCGTTTATCTCGATTTCCTCGACCGCTGCCTCGCCGCCGGCATCACCGCCCCGATCGTGCCCGGCATCATGCCGGTCTCCAATTTCGCGCAGGCCGCGAAGTTCAGCGCGATGTGCGGCGCCAGCATCCCCGACTGGCTCGCTCGCCTGTTCGACGGCACCGAAGACGACCCCGAGACCCGCCGCATGGTCGCCGCCTTCGCCGCCGCCGAGCTGGTCCGCCTGCTGCAGGCGAACGGCGTGGACGAGTTCCACTTCTACACGCTGAACCGCCCCGACCTGACCTACGCCATCGCCCACATCCTTGGCGTCCGTCCGGCGCCGCAGGCCGCGCCGCCCGCCTAGCGCGCGCCGTCCGCGCGGGCGTGCCGCGCTGGACTCGGGTGGAATTCCCCCCTCGAACTGTTGTGCGCATAGCGACACAACGGCCGAGGAACTCGGCGGCGCATGGCCATGCGGGCTGACGCCGCCGCTTCTCCGCTGCGCCGGCATCGCGTAAGCCGCTAGCGTTTTCGTTTCCACCCATCCGGAGTCCGCCTTGCGCCGGCGTTTCCTGGCGGCGTTCGCCGCGCTGCTCGCCGCCGTTCCTGCCGCCGCCGCCGCGCAGGCCGCGCCCCGCCACCCGGCGCAGGCGGCCGCCCCGCCCGGCGGCGACGCGCCGGCGGTCCATCATCTCGCCTTCAAGAACGGCCGGGCCTCCGCCTCGGGCCGGGTCGGCCCTGGCCGCGCCGCCGAATACGTGTTCGTGGCCGGGGAAGGGGAGGCGTTCGACGTCGCCCTGCAATCCTCTGTCCCCGGCGTCGCGTTCCGGCTTTTCGCGCCCGGTGAGACGGTGCAGGCCTTCTTCGTCGGCACCGTGGACGGCAACCGCTACCAGGGCACCGCCCCCGCCGCCGGGGAGTATCGCGTGGTGGTGTCGCTGGAGCCGCCGCCCGGCGCCGCTCCACCCTCGCGCGCGCGCTTCACCCTCACGGTCTCGCTCGGCGGACAGGTCGCCGCCGCGCCCACCCGCGACTTCGCCGATGCGCTCGCGGGCGGCCCGGACCGCTGGCGCGCCACCGGCCTCGCCGCCGGAACCACGCTCGCGCTCTATGACCGGCCGATGGCAAGCTCGCCCGTGGTGATGCGGGTGGAGGAGGGCGCGATGCTGCGCAATCTCGGATGCCGATTCGCGGGCGGCCAGCGCTGGTGCCTCGTCGCGCCGGACGGTCAGGACCTTATCCAAGGCTGGGCCGACGGCCGTTATCTGCGGGAAGCCGCGCCGTGATCCACCCGCGCCGGGGCTGGGCCGCCGCTTTCCTGCTGTCGGCCGCCTTGGCCTGCTCGGCGTCCGCCGATGACCCGGTACGCCGCGAGACGGTGCGGTTCGCCAAGGGCGCGACCGCCGCGACGTTGCACGGCACGGTGAGGGGCTATGGCACGGCCGACTACACGCTGCGCGCCAAGGCGGGGCAGACCATGACCGTCACCATGAAGACCACCAACCTCGCCAGCTATTTCAACGTCCTGCCGCCTGGGTCCGACGCCGCAATCGGGCGCGGCGACCTGACGGATAACGCCTGGACGGGCGTGCTGCCGGTCGATGGCGAATACCGCGTGCAGGTCTACCTGATGCGCAGCGCGGCCCGCCGCAACGAGACCGCGCGCTATACCCTCACCGTCGGCGTGGCGGACGCGCCGCCCGGCGATGCGAAGGTTCCGGGCACACAGTACCACGCGACGGGCACGGTGCCGTGCTCCTTCGCCTCGGACCCCAAGGGATCGTCGCGCTGCTCCTTCGGCGTGGTCCGCGGTGCCGCTGGCACCGCCACCGTCTATCTCGCGTCGCCCGGCTTCGACGCAGTGCTGCATCGCGACGCGATCGAGAACGTGCTGGTGTTCTCCGGCGGAAAGGTGCGCAGCGAGAGGCCCGGCGACAACGTCTCCGCCATCCGCGATGGCGACTCCGCGTGGTTCGTCACCGTCAACGGGACTCGCTTCTACACGATCCCCGACGCCGTCCTCACCGGCGGCTGACCGCCGCCCTTCCGCCGCCCTGCCGCGCTCCCTATCCTCAGGCGCGCAGCATCCCGAGTCCCGCATTGGCCGAGTATCTCGCCCGACTGAACGCCGAGCAGCGCGCGGCGGTGGAAACCGTGGACGGGCCACTGCTGGTGCTGGCCGGCGCCGGCACCGGCAAGACCCGCGTCCTCACCACCCGCTTCGCCCACATCCTGGTCACCGGCCGCGCCGCGCCGCACCAGGTGCTTGCCGTCACCTTCACCAACAGGGCGGCGCGCGAGATGCGCGAGCGCGTCTCCGCCATCCTTGGCCGCCCCGCCGAGGGGCTGTGGCTCGGCACCTTCCATGCGCTGTGCGCCAGGATGCTGCGCCGCCACGCCGAGCTTGTCGGCCTGACGCCCGCCTTCACCATCCTCGACACCGACGACCAGTTGCGCCTGCTCAAGCAGGTGATGGAGGCCGCCCGCGTCGATCCCAAGCGCTGGGCGCCGCAGGCGCTGATGGGGGTGATCCAGCGCTGGAAGGATCGCGGCCTGCCGCCGGGCCGCATCTCCGCCGCCGAGGACAGCGACTTCGCCGATGGCCGCGCCCGCGCGCTGTATCAGGACTACCAGAACCGCCTGCGCACGCTGAACGCCGCCGATTTCGGCGACCTGCTGCTGCACATGACGGAGATCCTGCGCACCCATCCCGAGGTGCTCGCGCAGTATCACCGCCAGTTCCGCTACATCCTGGTGGACGAGTACCAGGACACGAACCTGATCCAGTATCTCTGGCTCCGGCTTCTGGCGCAGCAGTCGCACAACATCTGCTGCGTGGGCGACGACGACCAGTCGATCTATTCCTGGCGCGGCG
>JAFEFJ010000371.1 GCA_018240635.1 Pseudomonadota bacterium
GCCGCCACCGACGATGACCACATCCGCGCGAGCGGGAATGGCTCTTCCGGGCGGAACTGGATCGACAAGCGGGCCCAAATCAGCAGCCCTCCAGCAAACGCCGGAACGGCATTACACTATCACCTCCGAGGTTGAAAAGACCAGTGCATCCGCGACCACGGCGGTCTCTGTCGGGCAATCTCGACTAACAAAATGGGTCGTTGTCACCGGATCCCGGGGGGCAGGGTCCAACCGCCACACTAGAACCGTCCGGCATCTACCCTGATGCAGTCGCCGGTGATCGAGGCCGAGAGGTCGCTGGCCAGGAACAGCGCTGCGTCCGCGACTTCCTCGGGGCTGACCCACCGGCGCAACGCGGCGACGTCGGTGTGGTTCTGCCGGACGATCTCCTCGGCAGGCCGCCCCTCGGCTGCGGCGCGGCCAGCGATCACGCGGTCCATCAATTCGCCGCTCACCGCGCCAGGACAGAGCGCGTTCACCCGCACGCCCGCTGGTCCCACCTCGCGCGCGAGCGCCTCGGTCATGCCGATCAGGGAGAACTTCGTCGCGCAATAGGCGGTGCGCATCGGATAGTCCTTCAGCCCCATCAGGGACGACATGTTCACGATGGCGCCGCCCCGCTGCGCCTCCATCACCCGCGCGGCGACGCGCATGCAGTGCATGGCGCCGAACAGGTTGACTTCCATGCAGGCGCGCCAGGCGTCCATGTCCACTTCGGCCAAGTTGCCGATCGGACCGCTCTGACCGGCATTGTTCACCAGCACGTCCACGCGCCCGGTGATCGCACGGGCGCGGGCGAACAGCACCTCCACCGCGCCGAGGTCGGTGGTGTCGCACACCACCGCCGTGCCGCCTGCCAGCGCCGCTACCTCGGCGATCGGCGCCTGCGTCCGGCCGGCTGCGACGACATGGGCGCCCGCTTCCGCGAAGCGCAGCGCGACGGCGCGGCCGATGCCGCTGCCGGCGCCGGTCACGACGGCGACGCGGCCATCCAGGCGATGGGCAGACGAACTCATGACAACCTCGCGGCGGCGGGAGGGGGAAGGGAGGCAGCCCGGTTGCCCTCCGACGCGGCGGGCGGGTCGAACAGGCGGGCCGGATCGAACAGCGGCAATTCCGGCTCGCGGTCCAGGATGCGCTCGCCCATCAGACGGCCGATATACGGGCCGATCGTGTAGCCGCCGCGCACGCAGCCGAGCAGGAAGGCGCCGGGAATGCCCGGTGCAGGACCGGCAAGCGGGTAGAAATCCGGCACGTTCGCCTCGAACCCGGTCCAGGCGCGCACCACGCGCAGCGCGCCCAGCGCCGGCACGGCGAACTGCGCAAGGCGCAGGTTGGGCAGAAGAGTCCCGGGGTCCACCTCGCCGCGTCCCTCCTGCGGCGAGCCCTTGCCCTGCCAGCCGCCGCCGATCAGCACGGTGCCGTTCGGCTTCTGCTTCATCGTCAGCAGGCCGGTGGCATGGCCGATCACGCCGTGCAGCAGCGGCGCCGCCCGCTCGGTGACCGAGACGGTGTTGACCCTTGCCCGCACCGGCAGGTCGAGCCCCAGCATCGCGCCGGCCGCCTGCAGCCAAGCGCCGCAGGCCAGCAGCAGGCGGCGGGCGCGGATCGGCCCATCGGCGGTCGCGAGCGCGAAGCCGCCCGTCTCGCGCGCGATCGCCGTCACCGCCAGCCGCTCGCGCGCCGCGATGCCCGCATCGCGCAAGAGGGCGCGGTAATAGGCGCCGGTCAGGCTGGAATTGGCGTAGCCGTCGTCGGCGCACCAGCTTGCCGCGACGATGCGGCGGCTGAGCGCGGGCTCGCGTTCCAGCACGCGCTCGGGCGAGACCATTTCGATCGGCGCACCGGCCGCCTTCTTCATCGCCATCCGCTCGGCGAGCAGGACGGCCTCGCGGTCGTTAAAGGCGAGCGTGAAGCCGCCGGTGCGGTGGAACCCCACCGCCGCGCCCGCCGCCGCCCACAGCGCGTGGCCGCGCAGCGCGTAGGGCATCAGCGCCACCCGTTTTATCTGCAACGACAGCGTTCCGGCGTTCACGCCCGAGGCGCCCCCGCCGATGCCGTCCTTGTCCACCACGATGACCCGCATCCCGCCCTCGGCGGCGCGCAGCGCGGCGGCGCAACCCATGATCCCGCCGCCGATGACCGCGAGGTCCCAGAGTGGCGCCGCGCCGGTCACAGCGGGGCCGGCGCGGGGATGGGCAGGTCGTCGTAGTCGCACGCGCCCGCCAGCGCCGCGATGGGCATGGGGCGCAGCGGCGGGCGGGCCGTGGCCTCGGCGATGGCGGCGCGCGGACGGCCCGTGGCGGCGGCCAGAAGCAGCGCCGCGGGCTCGCCGCAGACGCGGCCGCCGCATGGCCCCATGCCGCAACGCGTCGCCGCCTTCAGGTCGTTCATCGCGACCGCCCCGGCGGCGATGGCGGCATCGAGCGCCGCGCGCGTGATCCCCTCGCAACGGCAGACCGGCGTTCCGGGCTCGATCAGCGCCGCGAGGCCGGGCGGCGGGAGGGACAGCGCCGTCATGGCGCGGCCGAATCCGCCGGCGCGCGCGATAGTCCGGCGGAGCGGCGCTGCCGTGCGGTCGAATTCCGCCGGGTCGATGCGATCGAGGTCACGCAGCGCCGCCAGCGCCGCAAGCCTCCCGCGGAGCGGCGCGGCATCGGCGCCCAGCACCCCCGCGCCGTCGCCGGCGGCATAGAGCAGCGGCACGCTGCTGCGCCCGTCCGCGTCCAGGCGCGGCGTCCATCCGCCGAGCGACGGGACGAAGTCGTGCGCGGCGCCGAGCAGGCGCGTGGCCTCGGTGGAGGGCAGCAGGCCGAAGCCGTAGCACACGGTATCGCAGGCGATGTTCCGCACAGGCGCGCCCGGCAGCGGCGCGCCGCCGGGACCGAGGCGAACGACGCGCGCGCCTTCCACCGCATCGGTGCCGGCGATGGCCGCGACGGCGTGGCCGGACAGCACCGGCACCCCTGCCCTGCGGAGCCTTGTGAGCCAGCCCGCGCCGCGCGCCAGCAGGTCGGGGCGGGCGAGAAGCGCGGGCA
>JAFEFJ010000372.1 GCA_018240635.1 Pseudomonadota bacterium
CCTGCCCGAACGAGGTCTGCCCGCTGATGCCGGTCAGCAGCACCAGCCCCAGCGCCACCATCGCCGCAAGCCCGACATAGCCGCCCAGCGTGACGTAGAAATCCGGCAGCAGCAGCGCGAGCACGATCGCCGCCGCCGAGCCGATGCCGGCCAGCGCCCACGGACTCCGAAACGACATGCTCAGGCGCGATCCTCCGCCGAGCCGCTGCGCAGCGACAGCCAGGCCAGCACCGGGATCAGCAGGGTGAAGACGATCACCTCGCGATAGGCGCTGGCCCAGAAGCTGGAGAGCGATTCCAAAACGCCCACCAGCACCGCACCCGCCGCTGCCATCGGAAACGAAACCAATCCGCCGATGATCGCGGCGACGAAGCCCTTCAGCCCGATATCGAAGCCGCTGTCGTAGGAGAGCGGCGTCAGCGCACCGATCAGCACGCCCGCCAGCGCGGCGATGAAGGCGGCGAGCCCGAACGCCAGCGCGCCGGAGGCGCCGGCGTCGATCCCCACCAGCCGCGCGCCCAGCCGGTCGGACGCGGCGGCGCGCAGCACCTTGCCGTGGATGGAGGCGCCGAAGAACCAGCGCAGCCCCAGCACCAGCGCCGCGCAGACGCCGATCACCGCGGCGGACTGGCCCGAGACGGTCAGCGATCCCACGGTGAACATCGCATCCGTCAGCGTCGGCGTCGCCGCCTGCTCCGGCCCGAACAGCACGAGGCCGACGCCCGCCAGCACGAAATGCAGCGCCATCGCCAGGATCAGCAGCGCGAGCACCGGCGCGTCGGCCGAGGGGCGGAAGGCGAAGCGCCAGATCAGCGGCCCCATCGGCGTGACGATCGCCAGCGCCAGCGGGATCGAAACGAGGGCGTTCTGCATCGGCGCCAGCAGCAGGCAGGCGGCGGTGACGGCGGCCGGATAGACGCCCCAGGCAAGCACCCCCCGCAGCGCCGCCCGCCTGCCGCCGAACAGCGCCGCCAGCAGCGCCAGCGCCGCCAGCCCGTCCAGCAGCCACAGCGTCCCCGGCACCGCGCCCGATTGCAACGCCGCGCAACTCAGCGTGCCGAAGGCAAGCAGGTCGCCCTGCGGGACGAAGATCACCCGCGTGACCGAGAAGACGATCAGCAGCCCGACCGCGAGCAGCAGGTAGATCGCCCCGGTGGTGACGCCGTCCTGCACCAGGGCGGTGAAGACGAACCAGTTCATAGATAATCCCCACTCCGCCCGCCTTCGCGGGGGGAGAGGGAGGGGCCCGCGGCGTAGCCGTGGGAGGGTGAGGTGGGTGGAGGGGCCAGCCCTAGGCCTCGGGAATCCCCCACCTCACCTAGCCTCTCCGCCCCCAGGGGCGGAGAGGAAAGTCCCGGGAGTCCCAACGCGGACCCGCCTACCGGATCGCCTTCCAGGCGCCGTCCTTCACCTCCACCAGCACCGCCGCCCGCTCATCCTGGCCGTTGTGGTTCGTGGGGGACATGGAATAGACGCCGCTCACGCCGACCAGTTCGTGCGTCTTCTCCAGCGCATCGCGCAGCGCGACCCGGAACGCCTCGGTGCCCGGCTGCCCGGCCTTCAGCGCCGCCGGGATCGCCGCCTGCAGCAGCAGGAAGGCGTCGTAGCTGTAGCCCGCGAAGGGGCTCATGCCCTGCGCGCCGAACTTCTTCGCCCAGTCCGCCGCGAAGGCGGCGGCCACCGGCTTGATCGGGTTCGCGTCCGGCAACTGCTCCCACACCACCAGCGGCGAGGTGACGGCGATGACGCCGTCCACCGCCGCGCCGCCCACCTTGATGAAGGCCGGGCTGACGATGCCGTGGTTGCCGTAGATGCCGCCCTTGTAGCCGCGCTGGCGCAGCGCCACCACGGGCAGCGCGGCGGGGGTGGCGGAGTTGCCCATCATCACCGCATCCGGGCTGGCGCCGATCAGCTTCAGCGCCTGCGCCTGCGCCGAGGTGTCGGTGCGCGCGTAGCGCTCGTCGGCGACGATCGTCATGCCGTCGGCCTGCGCCGCCGCCTTCGTCGCCGCCAGCACCTGATCGCCCCAGCCGTCCGAGAAGCCGATATAGCCGACGTTCTTGATGCCGTGCCCCTGCATGTATTTGAACACGGCCGAAACCATCAGCGACAGCGGCTGCGCGTCGTTGAAGGTGAAGGGCTGCTTCGCCGGATCGTATTCATAGGGCGCCATCGCGATCATCGGCACTTTCGCCTGGTTCGCGAGCGGCGCCACCGCGGCGTCGGAAGCGGTCAGCGACGGGCCGATGAAGGCATCGACGTGATCCTCGGAAATCATCTTCTGCGCGATGGTGAAGGCGGTGTTCGCGTCCGTCGCGTCGTCGCGGACGATGTATTCCACCTTCTGCCCGGCGATCTCGCTCGGGAACAGGTCGAAGGCGCCCTTGTAGCCCACCCCCATCGCCGCCGCCGGGCCGCTGATCGACAGGATCGCGCCGATCTTGATCTGCGCCTCTGCGGCGCCGGTCGCGAGCAGCAGTCCGGCCGCGGTCGTGGCGGCGAGCAGGCGCGATCTCATGGGCGTGTCTCCATTGGCGGGCGTGGGGCTTCGATGCGGCGGGACGGTATCCTACACTTCAAACACGTTCGCGCGACAAGCCAGGAGACGCCGATGCAAACGCGCCCCCAGCCGGTGCCGTCCCAACCGATGCACGGCCCGAACCGGCTGAAGCTCGGCGTCTTCTCGGCCAATGCCGATGGCGGGCTCGCGCTGACCCGCGTGCCGGAACGCTGGCAGGCGCTGTGGCCCGACGTGGTGGCGGTCGCGCAGATGGCCGACCGCGCGGGGCTGGAGTTCTTCCTGCCGATCGCGCGCTGGAAGGGCTTCGGCGGCCTGACCAATGCCCGCGAATGGTCGTTCGAGACGTTGACCGAAGCCGCCGCGCTCGCGGGCCTCACGGAACGCATCGCGCTGTTCGCCACCGTCCATGTGCCGATGGTGCATCCGGTGTATGCCGCCAAGGCGCTCGCCACGATCGACCACGCGAGCGGCGGGCGCGCGGGTCTCAACATCGTCTGCGGCTGGAATCCCGAGGA
>JAFEFJ010000373.1 GCA_018240635.1 Pseudomonadota bacterium
CCAGCACGGTGACGTCGCGCCCCAGGCCGCGCGCGGTGGCGGCGACCTCCAGCCCGATCCAGCCGCCGCCCAGCACCAGCAGCCGGCGCGCCCCGTCCAGCGCCGCGCGCAGGCGGGCCGCATCGTCCAGCGTGCGCAGCACGTGCAGGCGGGAATGCGTCACCCCTTCCAGCGCGGGCAGGGTGCGGACGCGCCCGCCGGTGGTCAGGAACAGCGTGTCGTAGGCCAGCGCCGTGCCGTCCGACAGGCGCACCGTCCGCACGGCGCGGTCGATCGCCGCCGCATCCGTGCCGAAGCGGCACTCGATGCCGAGCTCCGCGGCCTGGGCGGGCGAAAGCAGCGTTGCGCTGTCGGGCGCGGCCTTGCCTTGCAGCACCGCCTTGGACAGCGGCGGGCGCTCGTAGGGCGGGTGGGATTCGCGGCCGATCAGCACGATGCGGCCCGGAAATCCGTCGGCGCGCAGCGTTCGGGAGACCCAGGCGCCCGCCTGCCCGGCGCCCACGACGACGAAGGTTGCGTCAGACACGGCCATGGCGGATCGTTGCAGCCTCCGTTGCTTCGGAAACCGGCGCCCGCCCTGGACGCCCGGGCCTCCGGTCGGCATGGTCGCCCTGCCTCGCTGCGCGCGGCGCTTGTGACGCGGGGCCGGCGCAACATATCAGCTTCGCCCCGCGCCGCACGCGGGGCCGCACATGCCAGGATAGTGACGATGGATCTGATCACGGGTCAAAAGCCGCAACCCGCCGGCGCCGAGGCTTCGCCGGGCGGACAGGACGCCGCTTCCGTCATCATGGACGGCGATCAGCGCACCTTCATGCGCGACGTAGTCGAGGCGTCGCGCACGGTGCCCGTGATGGTGGATTTCTGGGCGACGTGGTGCGGGCCCTGCAAGCAGCTCACGCCGACGCTGGAGAAGGTGGTCCGCGCCGCCGGCGGGCGGGTGCGGCTGGTGAAGATCGACATCGACGCCAACCGCCAGCTCGTGCAGCAGCTCGCGCAGCTCGGCCTGCCGCTGCAGTCGGTGCCGACGGTCGCGGCCTTCTGGCAGGGCCAGATCGCCGACCTGTTCCAGGGCGCGCAGCCGGAATCCGAGGTCAAGCGCTTCGTCGAGGGGCTGCTGAAGCTCGCCGGCGGGCAGATGCCGAGCGCCGACCTGCTGGCCGAGGCGAAGCTCGCCGCCGAGCAGGGCGACCACCAGCAGGCGGGCGAGATCTTCAGCGCGCTGCTCCAGCAGGAGCCGGAGAACCCGGAAGCCTGGGGCGGGCTGATCCGCGCGCTGCACGCGCTTGGCGAGGACGAGCAGGCACACGCGGCGCTGGAACAGGTGCCGGCGAAGATCGCCGAGCACGCCGAGATCAGCGGCGCGCGCAGCGCGCTGGCGCTGGCCGAGGAGGGCCGCAAGGCGCGCGAGCAGCTTGGCGCCTACCAGGCCCGGCTGGCCGCCGATCCGGCCGACCATCAGGCGCGCTACGAGCTGGCGACCGCGCTCAACGCGATGGACAAGCGCGAGGAGGCCGCCGAGGCGCTGCTGGAGATCATCCGCCGCCAGCGCGGCTGGAACGAGGACGCCGCGCGGCTGCAGCTCCTGAAGTTCTTCGAATCCTGGGGCTTCGACGACGAAGCGACGATGGCGGCGCGGCGCAAGCTGTCGGCCCTGCTGTTCTCCTGATGGGCCATTTCCGCACCCGCGCCGAGGATCTGCCGCAGGAGTTCCCGGTCTTTCCGCTGACGGGTGCGCTGCTGCTGCCGCGCGGACGCCTGCCGCTGAACATCTTCGAGCCGCGCTATCTGGCGATGACCGAGGACGCAATGGCGGCGGGGCGGATGTTCGCGATGATCCAGCCCGACTCGACACGCCCGGCCGGCCCGACCGGGCCGGCGCTGTTCCGCATCGGCTGCCTCGGCCGCCTGACCTCGTTCAGCGAGACCGAGGATGGGCGCTACCTGATCACGCTGACCGGCCTGGTGCGCTTCACGGTGACCGAGGAACTGCCGATGCGGCGCGGCTACCGGCGCGTGCGCGGCGATTTCGCGCCATTCCTGTCCGACCTCGGCGATCCGCCGGCCGAGCCCGATATCGGCGCGCCGCGGCCCGCGATCCTGGCGGCGCTGCGCAGCTACTTCGCGCGCAAGGGGATCGACGCGAACTGGGACGCGATCGGCAAGATGGCGGACGATGCGCTGGTGACGACGCTGTGCATGGTCTGCCCGTTCGAGCCGGCGGAGAAGCAGGCGCTGCTGGAGGCGGAAAACGACGCCGCGCGCGGCGCCACGCTGCTGACGCTGCTGGAGATGGCGGCCGCGGGCGATGCCGGCGGGCCGCCGGGCCATACGGTGAGCTGACCGCACGCCCCGCCGCACGGGCCCGACGAGGAACCGCACGCATGACCGACACAACGACCGACGCCCCTGCCCCTCCCGTGCCGCTCGATCCGCGGCTGCTGGAGATCCTGGTCTGCCCGCTGACCAAGGGGCCGCTGGAATACGACGCCGCGGCGGGCGAGCTGGTGAGCCGGCGCGCGGGCCTCGCCTATCCGATCCGGGACGGCATCCCGATCATGCTGGTCGAGGAAGCGCGCAAGCTGGACGGCTGATGCCGACGCCGACCGAGATCAGGCTGAACCGGGCGGAGAAGACGCTGACGATCGCCTTCGACGACGGCGCGCGCTTCGTGCTGCCGGCCGAGCTGCTGCGCGTCGAAAGCCCAAGCGCCGAGGTGCAGGGCCACCATCCGGGCCAGAAGCAGATCGTCGCGGGGCGGCGCCATGTCGGGATCATCGGCATCGAGCCGGTCGGCACCTACGCGGTGCGGCTGACCTTCGACGATCTGCACGATACGGGGATCTATGACTGGGACAGGCTCTACCGGCTGGGCCGCGACCGGGATGCGATCTGGACCGCGTATCTGGCGGCGCTGGAGGCGCGGGGTCTGCGGCGGGAGCCCTGACCCCGCGCCCTCATGCGGCTTTGGCCGTGGCAGGGTGAGGGACGCAACCCTGACCGGCGCGCA
>JAFEFJ010000374.1 GCA_018240635.1 Pseudomonadota bacterium
AACACCGCCCCGCGCGGCTTGCGCGAGTCCTGGGGCATCATGGTCAATTACCTGTATGACCCGTCCGCCATCGAGGCGAACCACGAAGCCTTCGTGCGCGAGGGCCGGGTGGCGCGCTCGGCCGAGGTGGATGCGCTGCTGGCGCCCCCGCCGCCCGCGCCGGCGGCGCGGCGGGCCCGAGCGGGATGATGGAACGGCGGGATGACGGAACGATCGAACGGTCTGGAGTGACATGGGATGGCTGAGCCGAAGATGGCTGAACCGACGGGGCCGCTGAAGGGGCTGAAAGTCTTCGACCTGACGCGGGTGCTGGCGGGTCCGACCTGCGTGCAGATGCTCGCCGACCTGGGCGCCGACGTGATCAAGATCGAGAAGCCCGGCAGCGGCGACGACACGCGCGCCTTCGCGCCGCCCTTCGTGCCGGGCACCAAGGAAAGCGCCTACTTCGTCGGCGTGAACCGCAACAAGCGGTCGGTCACGCTGGATATCGCCAGCAAGGAAGGCCAGGAGATCGCGCTCGGGCTGATCGCGCAGTGCGACATCCTGGTGGAGAACTTCAAGGTCGGCGCGCTGGCGAAGTACGGCCTGGGCTACGAGCAGTTGCACGCCAAGTTCCCGCGCCTCGTCTACTGCTCGATCACCGGCTTCGGCCAGACCGGCCCCTATGCGCCGCGCCCCGGCTACGACAGCCTGATCCAGGCGATGGGCGGCGTGATGAGCCTGACCGGCGAGCCCGACGGGCTGCCGCAGAAGGTCGGCGTGCCGGTCGCCGACGTGTTCGCGGGGCTTTATGGCTGCATCGGCGTGCTCGCGGCGCTGCGCCACCGCGACGCGACCGGGCAGGGCCAGCAGGTCGATATCGGGATGCTGGACACGCACGTCGCCTGGCTCGCGAACCAGGGAATGAACTATTTGGCCACCGGCGAGAACCCGCCGCGGCTCGGCAACCAGCATCCGAACATCGTTCCGTACCAGGTGTTCCCGACCGCGGATGGGCACGTCGTGCTGTCGGTCGGCAACGATCCCACCTTCAAGCGGTTCTGCGAGAGCTTCGGGCTGGAGCACCTGCTGGCCGACGAGCGCTTCGCGACCAACGCCGCGCGGGTGCAGAACCGCCAGCTCGTGACCGACACGCTGACGCCCACCATGAAGAGCCAGACCACCGCCTGGTGGGTGGAGCGGCTGGAAGCCCTGAAGATCGGCTGCGGTCCGATCAACAAGCTGTCCGAGGTGTTCGCCGATCCGCAGGTGCAGGCGCGCGGCGCGGTGGTGGAGATGCGCCACGGCGCGCAGGGCGAGAACACGGTGAAGGTGATCGCCAATCCCGTCCGCCTGTCGGAGACGCCGGCCGAATACCGGCTTCCGCCGCCGCTGCTCGGGCAGCACACCGACGAGGTGCTGTCCGGCCGGCTCGGGCTCGACGCGGCGGCGCTGGCTGCGCTCCGGGAAAAGGGCGTGATCTGATGCCGGAGCCCCGCCTGGGCTCCGTCCGCTACCTGCTCGGCGCCGCGTTCTACTCGATGGCCTATGCCGAATGGGGCGACCGCGACGCGCCGCCGGTGGTCTGCCTGCACGGGCTGACGCGCAACGGGCGGGACTTCGACGTGCTGGCGGCGCGGCTCGCCCGCCGCCATCGCGTGATCTGCCCGGACTTCCCGGGCCGCGGCGGCTCGGACTGGCTGCCCGGCAGCCTGTATCAGCCGCCGAGCTACGTGCAGGCGCTGAGCCATCTGCTGTCGGCGATCGGGCGGCCGGTTTCGGTCGTCGGCACCTCGCTCGGCGGCGTGGTGGCGATCATGGTCGCCGTCGCGCACGGCCAGCCGATCCGGCGCATCGTGCTGAACGACATCGGCGCCTTCATCCCCGGCGCCGCGCTCCGCCGCATCCGCGACTATCTCGTGACCGCCGAGGGCGACGCGGTGCCTGCCTTCGCCGACATCGCCGCCGTGGAGCGCCACCTTCGCGAGGTGCATGCGCCGTTTGGCCCGCTGACCGATGCGCAATGGGCGCATATGGCGCGCCACTCCGTGCGCAAGCTCGCGGACGGGCGGCTTGCGCTGCACTACGATCCCGCCATCGCCGATCCCATGCGCGCCGCCGAGCCCGAGGACGTCGATCTGTGGACTGCCTGGAGCGCGGTCAGCGTGCCCGTCCTCGTGGTGAAGGGCGCGCACAGCGACATCCTGCTTCCCGACACCGCCGAGCGGATGCTGCGCCGCCCGCGCACCGAGCTCCACGTAGTTCCGGACGCGGGCCATGCCCCCGCGCTGATGGACGAGCCGACGGTCGAGGCGATCGACAATTTCCTCGCGAAGGAAACCGCATGATCCCCGATCCCCCGGCCGAGACGGTCCATGTGACGTTCGAGCCCGGTCCGTTCCGCATGGCGATGGGCCTGATCGCGCTGCCCGAAAGCGAGATGATCGAACTCGATGAGCGCTATGTGGAAGAAATGGTGGAGCGGCGCCGGCTGATCGCCGGGCAGCGCGCCGAGGTGTTCCAAGCGGTGCCCGGTTCCGAGGCGTCGCGGCAGGAAGTGCTCGACCGCCTCGCCGCCTATCTGCCCGAGCGGTTCCCGCACTGGTTCGCGCGCGAAGGGTCTCACCTGTCGAACCGGCTGACTGGGGAGACCTGGAACCTGGACGCGCTGCCGGACGATCCGCTGCTGGTGGCCGCCCAGCTTGTGCAGGAAGACCTCTGCATCGTGCAGCCCGATGCCGCCGACGGCGTGATGCTGACGGCGGGCGCGGTGTGCTTCCCGAGCCGCTGGCGGCTCGCGGAGAAGATCGGCAAGCCGCTGCCGCAGGTGCACGAGCGCGTGCCGTTCTATGGCGAGAAGCTCGCCCGCCCGGTGGACCGGTTCATGGCGATGGTGCGGCCTGGAAAGCTCGCCATGCGGCTCAACTGGTCGATCATGGACAGCCCCAAGCTGTTCCAGCTTGGCGGGAAATTCCGCACCGCGCACAACCC
>JAFEFJ010000375.1 GCA_018240635.1 Pseudomonadota bacterium
GTCGTAGAATCGGGTACCGCAGGCCACGCAGATTCGTTTCGTGCCGAGTTCGGGCTTCACCATCGGGGCCTCTGTTCCGGTCGGGACGCGCGGCGCGCATCCGGAAAGGCGGCGCGGATGCCATTGCCGGCCCGCGCTGTCAAATCCGCAATCGCCATGCTAAGCGGCCCGGTTCCCGCAACCCTGGACCGCCCGCGGAAAGGCCCCGGATGAATCATCGCGTTTCCGGCGACGCGCCGCCGTCCGGCGCGGCCGGCCAAGGCCCCATCAAACTCGCCGCGCGCCGCCCCACGGGCGGCCTTTCCGGCATCGCCGCGATCCCCGGCGACAAGTCGATCAGCCACCGCGCTCTGATGTTCGGCGCGCTCGCCATCGGCGAGACCCGCATCACCGGCCTGCTGACCGGCGAGGACGTGCTGCGCACCGCCGCCGCCATGCGCGCGCTCGGCGCCGAGGTCGCGCGCGACGCGGACGGCACCTGGCGCGTCGCCGGACGCGGCATCGGCGGCCTCGTGGAGCCCGACGACGTGCTCGACATGGGCAATTCCGGCACCGCCGCGCGGCTGCTCTGCGGCATCCTGGCGAGCCACCCGATCTTCTCCGTCATGACCGGCGACGCCAGCCTGCGCAGCCGACCGATGCGCCGCGTCACCGAGCCGCTCGCCGCCATCGGCGCCCGTTTCGTCGCGCGCGAGGGCGGGCGGCTGCCGCTCGCCATCCAGGGCACCGAGGATGCGCTGCCGCTGGAATATTCGGTGCCGGTGCCGTCGGCGCAGGTGAAGTCGGCGCTGCTGCTGGCGGGCCTGAACGCGCCCGGCATCACGCGGATCGAGGAGCGCGAGGCGACGCGCGACCACAGCGAGAACATGCTGCGCCATTTCGGCGCCGACGTGACGGTGGAGATCGCCGGCAGCGGACGCGTCATCCACCTGCGCGGCCAGCCGGAGCTGATCGCCGCCGATGTCGCGGTGCCGGGCGATCCGTCCTCCGCCGCGTTTCCGCTCGCCGCCGCGCTGTTGGTGCCGGGCTCGCGGATCGTGCTGCCCGCGGTCGGGCTCAACCCGCTGCGCACCGGGCTGCTCGCCACGCTTTCGGAGATGGGCGCGGCCATCGCGGTGAAGAACCGCCGCGTCGAGGGCGGCGAGCCGGTGGGCGACCTGGAAGCCGCGCACGGGAAGCTGCGCGCCGTCGATGTGCCGCCCGGGCGCGCGCCGTCGATGATCGACGAATATCCGGTCCTTGCCGCGATCTGCGCCTGCGCCGAGGGCACCTCGCGCCTGCGCGGGCTCGCGGAGCTGCGGGTCAAGGAAAGCGACCGCCTCGCCGCCACCGCCGCGCTGCTGTCGGCGAACGGCGTGCGCGTCGAGATCGAGGGCGACGACATGCTGGTCCATGGCACCGGCCGCCCGCCCGCCGGCGGTGGCTTCGTGGTGACGCACATGGATCATCGCATCGCGATGAGCGCGCTGGTCCTGGGACTTGCTTCGGCCGCGCCGGTCACCATCGACGACGGGCGCTTCATCGACACCAGCTTCCCTGGGTTCGTGTCGCTGATGAACGGCCTCGGCGCGGCGATCGCGGAGGCGTAGGTGGCGGGGCCCTCGCCCTCACCCTCCCGCGGCTGCGCCGCGGGCCCCTCCCTCTCCCGCGGTGCGGGAGAGGGAGGGGCCGAAGGGCGCGCCATGAGCCCCCCCATCGTCGCCATCGACGGCCCCGCCGCCGCGGGGAAGGGCACGCTCGCGCGCCGCCTCGCCGCGGCGCTCGGGCTGCCGTACCTCGACACCGGCCTGCTCTACCGCGCGACCGGCCGCCGCGTGCTCGATGCCGGCGGCGTGCCCTCCGATCCCGCCGCCGCGGCCGCCGCCGCCATGGCGCTGCGGCCCGCGGACCTGGAGCGCGCCGACCTGCGCGTGCCGCCGGTGGATGCCGCCGCCGCCGCCGTCGCCTCCATCCCGGCGGTGCGCGCTGCGCTGCTCGATTTCCAGCGCAGCTTCGGCGCCGAGCGCGGCGCGGTGCTGGACGGGCGCGATATCGGCACCGTCATCTTCCCCGGCGCCCCCGCCAAGCTGTTCGTCACCGCGAGCCTTGCGGAACGCGCGCGCCGCCGCTGGCTGGAGCTGAAGGCGAAGGGCGTCGCGGCCGCGCTCGATGCGGTGGAAGCAGACATGGCGGCGCGCGACGCGGCCGATGCGGCCCGCGCCGCGGCGCCGCTCCGCCCGGCCGACGACGCCGTGACCATCGACACCACCGACAAGACCGCCGATCAGGCGTTCGACGCGGCGCTCGCCGTGGTGCGCGAAAGGCTGGCCCGCGCCGGATACGCTTGACTCCGCCCCCGCGCCGCCTCATGTCCGGGCGAACCGCCGTATCCGCAACCCGGCCCGCCCCGTTCGACAGGGCGGGCAAGACGTGCTTCCAGGCCGGAAGCAGCGCACACCGACCGTCAACCCGGCCGCCACGGTCCAGATGACCCGGCCGGAGACCGTTACGGAACACCCGCACCACATGGCTTCAGCCACCGCTCAGACTGCCGCCCAGGACCATTTCCGGGGCGAGGACTTCGCATCCCTCCTGGACCAGACGCTCGGCAAGGACTCGGGCTTCGACGGCTCCGTCGTCACCGGCCGCGTGCTGCGCCTGACCGACGAGTTCGCCATCGTCGATGTCGGCCTGAAGTCCGAGGGCCGCGTCGCGCTGAAGGAATTCGGCCCGCCCGGCACCAAGCCGGACGTCAAGCCGGGCGACCACATCGAGCTTTATGTCGAACGCTACGAGGACCGCGACGGCTCCATCGTGCTCTCGCGCGAGAAGGCGCGGCGCGAGGAAGCCTGGACCAACCTGGAGAAGGCGTTCGAGGCGAACCAGCGCGTCAACGGCACGATCTACGGCCGCGTGAAGGGTGGCTTCACCGTCGATCTCGGCGGCGCGGTC
>JAFEFJ010000376.1 GCA_018240635.1 Pseudomonadota bacterium
GGATGGGAAAGCTGCTCACCGAGGAGGTGACGGCGGCGGGGGCCACGCTGGCGGGGGGCATCTCCTCGCGCGCCGGGGTGGGCGGGTTCGCCGACATCGCCGCGCTCGCCGCCGTCTCGGACGCGGTGATCGACTTCACCAACGCCGCCGCCGCTCGCCGCCACGCGGCCGCGATGGCGGTGTCGGGCAAGCCCTGGGTGCTCGGCACCTCCGGCCTGTCGCCCGAGGACGAGGCGGCGGTGGCGGTTGCGGCGGAAACCATCCCGGTGGTGTACGCCGCCAACTTCGCCGCCGGGGTGAACCTGGTGATCGCGCTGGCCGAGAAGATGGCCGCAGCACTTCCCGCCGAGGCCTACGACGCCGAGATCGTGGAGATGCATCACCGCCAGAAGGTCGATGCGCCGTCTGGCACCGCCATCGGCATCGGCCGGGCGGTGGCGAAGGGGCGCGGCACCACGCTGGATGCCGTGATGGAAAGCGGGCGCGACGGGCATACCGGGCCGCGCAAGACCGGCGCCATCGGTTTTGCCGCGCTGCGCGGCGGGCAGGTGGTGGGCGAGCACACGCTGATCTTCGCCGCCGGGGCCGAGCATATCGCGCTGACCCACCGCGCCTTTGACCGCCGCGCCTACGCCACCGGCGCGGTGCGCGCGGCGCTATGGCTGCGCGGGCGTCCGGCGGGGCTTTATTCGATGATGGATGTGCTGGGGATGCGCGGGGTCTGATCCCTACTTCGCAGCCGCCACCCGAAGGCGGCGCAGTTCCACGAACTGCCAGATCAGCAGGATCGGCAGGCCCACCACGAGGTCGCGGGCGCGGCGGATCAGCGACACGCTCAGCGACAGCTCGACCGGGACGCCGAAGAGCGCGCCGAGGCCGGCGTAGCCGGCTTCCTGGACGCCGACATTGGCCGGCACGAGGAACGCGACCGCTGCGATCGCGGCGAGCAGCCCCTCCACCGCCGTGGCGCCGACAAGGTCGATCGGCGCGTCCACCAGCCTGTAGGCGATCCAGCCCGCGATGCCGTTGCCGAGCCAGCCCGCAAGATGCAGAGCCCAGCCGAGTGCGAGGCGGCCGGGCTGCCGGTAGGACTCCGCCAACTGCGCGCGCACCGTCGCCATCCCGTCCTGCAGCGCCGTCGCCCAGCGTCCGGCGACGCGGTGGCCCAACTTCGCGAACACACCCCCGACGCCCTTGAAGCCCTTGCGCTGCACCAGGACGAACAGCACCGCCAGGACCGCCGCGACCGCGATCCCGACTTCCGCCGGCCGCGTCACCTCCGCGCCGGGCGCGCGCACCAGCACGATCGCGAGTCCGATGGCGGCGAAGGTGAGCTGGGCGAGGAACTCCGCCGTCACGTCCACCACGGTGGAGGCGGCCGCGGTGGGCCAGGCGACGCCGTGCAGCGTCACCGCGCGGGCGCCGACGACGAAGCCGCCGAGCTGGGCGAACGGCAGCAGGTTGGAGGCGGCGTCGCGCACCATCCGGCCCCAGATGAACACCCTGACCGAGCGGGGCGGCGCATCCAGCGCCACCACGTCCCAGGCGATGCCGAGCACGACGAAGATCGCGATCTGCCAGGCGCAGACCAGCGCGAAGCCGCCCCAGCCCACCGACAGCGCGCTTTCCAGCACGCGCCCCGCGTCGAACCAGCCGATCAGCACGCTGGCGAGCAGCACGCCCAGCAGGGCGAGGACGTAGGACAGGATCTTCACGCGTGGGTCCGGGCGCGGTGGGGAGGGCGGCTCTACACCAGATCGGCGGCGGCTTGTATACGGCCCGTCCCACCGAAGGACGCCGACCGGGTGCCAGACTCGTGACCGAACCGCGGCCGACATTGCTGACCGGGGCCACCGGCTTCGTGGGCTCGGCCGTCGCGCGCACTCTGGCGGCGCGGGGCCACCACCTGCGCCTGCTGGTCCGCCGCGGCAGCGACCGGCGCAACCTGCTGGGCGTCGCCGCCGAGACGGTGGAGGGCGACCTGAAGGACGCCGCCAGCTTGCGCCGCGCCGCCGAGGGCTGCCGCTATGTGCTGCACGTCGCGGCCGACTACCGGCTGTGGGTGCCCGACGAGAGCGCCATGCTGGCGGCGAACGTGGAGGGCACGCGGGCGCTGATGCGGGCCGCGATGGCGGCAGGGGCGGAGCGCGTCGTCTATTGCAGCTCGGTCGCCGCGCTGGGCCTGAACGCCGACGGCTCGCCGGCGGACGAAGCGACGCCCGTGCGCGAGGCCGACATGATCGGCGTCTACAAGCGCAGCAAGTTCCTGGCCGAGCAGGCGGTGCGGCGGATGGTGGCCGAGGAAGGGCTGCCAGCGGTGATCGTCAATCCGGCGGGGCCGGTGGGGCCGCGCGACATAAAGCCGACGCCCACGGGCAAGATGATCCTGGACGCGGCGCGCGGGCGCATCCCGGCCTTCCTCGATACCGGGCTGAACATCGTGCATGTGGACGACGTGGCCGAGGGCCATGCGCTGGCGCTGGAGCGCGGGCGGATCGGCGAGGGCTACATCCTGGGCAGCGAGAACTTGATGCTGGGCGACATCCTGGCGATGGTCGCCCGCACCGTGGGCCGCCGCCCGCCCAGCATCCGCCTGTCGCACGGGGTGGTGTGGCCGATGGCCGTGGTCTCGGAGCTGCTGGCGCGCTACGGCGGGATCGAGCCGATGCTGACCCGCGACCACCTGAAGATGGCGAAGAAGAAGATGTTCTTCTCCTCGGCCAAGGCGCAGGCCGAGCTGGGCTATGCCCCGCGCCCGGCAAGCGCCGCGGTCGCGGATGCGGTGGCGTGGTTCCGGCAGGCGGGGATGCTGCGCGGATGACCACGCTGGTTGGCTTGGCCGCGCTGGTCTGGGCGTATCTGCTGCTGCTGCACGGGCGGTTCT
>JAFEFJ010000377.1 GCA_018240635.1 Pseudomonadota bacterium
TCGCTGTCCGGTCCCTGCTCGCGCGCCTCGCGGCGGAAGCCGATCCAGTGGTACTCCACCTTGCGCGGATCGATCCGGGTTTCGACATGCATCCCGGCGATCAGCCCCAGTCCCTGACGGCACAGCGTCACCGGCCCGACCTGATCCAGCGGCCGGTCGGGGAAGTTGATGTTCAGGCACGTCGATTCCGGCCAGCCGATGTCCAGCAGTTGCCGCACCACCCGCGCGCCCAGCGTGCGCGATACTTCCCATGGCACAGGCGCGCCGCTGCGGCTGTTGTAGACTTGGCTCAGCGCAACCGACGGGATGCCCAGCATCATCCCGGTCATCGCGCCGCCCACGGTGCCGGAGAACACCGTCTCCATCCCCAGGTTCGCGCCGCGATTGACGCCCGACAGGATCAGGTCGGGCCGCGCGCCGCCCATTAGGTGGCAGACGCCCATGATCGCGCAGTCGCCCGGCGTGCCGCTCACGCCGAAACGCCGCTCGCCCAGCTTCAGGACGCGCAGGGGGTGGTGCAGGCTGACCGCGTGCGACATGCCGCTCTGGTCGTGATCGGGCGCCACGATCCACACCTCGCGCGCGAGTTCCCGCGCGATGTGCTCCAGCACTTCCAGCCCCGGCGCATCGACCCCGTCGTCGTTGGTCAGCAGCACCCGGTCGAGCACGGCGGCAAGGCTCCTTGTCTGTCCTGATTACCCGTTCTGGGCGATCTGCTGGCGCATCGCGTCGATCAGCGCCTGCACGCTGTTGTTGTTGCGCGTCAAATAGGCGGCGTAGTCGCTGCGCTGCGTCAGCCGCAGGCTGGTGCCCTCGGCCACCACGTCGATGATCTTCGGGCTGCCCGAGGCTTCGCTGATGATCCATTCGACGTCTGTGGTCGGGTTGTTCGGCCGGTCCACCGTCGTCGTCACCACCGCCTGCCCGTCGCGGTCCTGAACGCGGCCCACGCTGAACTTCACGCCCTGGTACTCGCCCAGCTTGGCGGTGATGTTGTTCACCAGCACGGCGTGGAACAGCTCGGTGTATTCGCGCTGTTCCTTGCTCGTCGCGGTGCGCCAGAAGCGGCCCAGGCAGAACTGCGCGACGCCGTTCACATCGACCGCGCTCTCGATGATGCGCGTCAGTTCCTTGCGCTTCTCGGCGGGCGGCAGGTTGCCGTTGATGACGCCCACGAGTTGGTTGCCGGTCGTCTTCACGAACGCAACGGCGCGGTCCAGCAGCGGGTCGGCAAAGCTCGGCCTGATGCGCAGCGCGATGAATGCGCCCGCCAGCGCGGCGGAAGCGGCGGCGCGGGTCAGGAGGGTTCGGCGTGAAAGCATGGCACTGCCTCGCATTCGATCAGCGGTCCTTTTGGGCGGGCTGTGGGAACCATACCGGGATCGTGGCCCGGTTGTCGGCCTTCGCATCCGCGATCTGCGACTCGCGGTGCTGCCGGTACAGGCTGCGAAAGGTCGCATAGGGGTCGAGCGCGGTCTTCTGGATCTGGTCGATCGCATCCAGCACGCGCTCGCGCGAGTCGAGCGCGAACAGCGCGGTCTTGGACCAGTTCAGTGCCGAAACGGCGGTGCCCTGGCCCACCCAGGTGAACGGGTCCATCGCCATGTTCACCGCGAAACCGGCGGCATCGCGCGGGTCGGAAGGGCCCAGGATGGGCAGGAACAGGAACGGCCCTTCCGGCAGGCCCCACATGGCCAGCGTCATGCCGAAATCGGAGTCGTGGGCCGGGTAGCCGAGCTTGTCGGCCACGTCGAAGAAGCCCACCACCCCGGCGGTGGTGTTGATTGCGAAGCGCATCAGCGTGTCGCCGGCGCGGCGCGGCTTGGCCTGCAGCACGTCGTTGCCCAGCGTCACCGGGGTCGCCAGGTTGACCAGTATGTTGTGCACGCCGTTGCGCACCGGCTCGGGCACCGCGAAGCGGTACGCCTGTGCCGCCGGCTTCAGGATCACCGTGTCGAGCCCGCTGTTGATCGCGTACAGCACGCGGTTCGTCGGCTCCAGCGGGTCGTTCGTCTCCTTGAACTCCGCCAGCGCGTCGGGGTCGGAAGCGGGCGGCGGCGTCGCGCAGCCGGCCAGCAGCAGAAGCGCCGCCAGCACGGCGCCGGCCCAGGGGGCAACGGCGGCGGCGGAGCGGACGCGGGTCGGCGCCCCGGAGGGTGTCAGGCGGAACGGCAGGGCAGGCATCGCGATCCTTGCGTCGGTCGGCGGCCGCTGCGCCGGCCGGCCTCGGGGCGGCTCGGCACGGCGGGCGCGCGCCGCACCGGGTTGCAAAACGGCGCGGAGACTATCACGCAAGCCCGCGCAAGCAACGCACTCAGGGCATGAGCATCCCGTTAATAAGCTCACGGCAAGGTGTGTCCCGTCGCACCGTGCGCGGTCGGCTCCGTCCCACGGCGGTCTTGCGCCGGGCGCACCGGATGAGGCAGGGAACGCCTATGAACCATCCGCTGAATGCCCCGCTTTCCCCGGCCGACGCCTCGCGTCCCACCCTGGAACGCTGGCTGACGGGCCCGCGTTTCGCGGCCCTCCCGGCGCGCGGGGCGGAGCATGCGCCACCCGCCCTGTCGTTCGAGTTCTTCCCGCCCCGGACCGAGGCGCTGGAGCAGCAATTGTGGGCCTGTATCCGCCGGCTGGAGCCGCTGCGGCCCCGATTCGTCTCCGTCACCTACGGCGCGGGCGGCAGCACGCAGGCGCGCACCCACGCAACCGTCGCCCGTCTGGTGCAGGAAACCGGGCTCACGCCCGCCGCCCACCTCACCTGCGTCGGCGCGACGCGGGAGGAGGTGGACGCCGTCGCCCACCAGTATTGGGAGGCCGGGGTGCGCCACATCGTCGCCCTGCGCGGCGATCCGCCGCCCGGCAGCGCCTACGCGCCGC
>JAFEFJ010000378.1 GCA_018240635.1 Pseudomonadota bacterium
CCAACCCTCTCCGCCCCCCAAGGGAGCATTGGCGGCGGAGAGGGCCGATTTCTGCTATATGCGATAGCCCTCCTCTTGTGGAGAGGGCCGGGGTGGGGGGCCTTCCGTCAGAACCAAGACGCCTTGTCCACCACGTTGCGGAACGATCCGCCTTCCAGAAGCGCGCGGCAGTTGTCGCGGAAGATGGCATAGCGGCGCTCGTGCAGGTACGGGCCGTATCCCGCCGTGTGCGGCGTGATCAGCACGTTCGGCATCGTCCACAGCGGATGTCCTGCCGGCAGCGGCTCGGTTTCGAACACATCCAGCCCCGCGCCCGCGATTTCGCCCGCGCGCAAGGCGGCCGCGAGATCGTCGAGCCTCGTTGTGCGGCCGCGGCCGATATTGATGAAGAACGCGGACCGCTTCATGCGGCGGAAGCGCTCGCGGTGCATGAAGCCCTCGGTCGCCGGCGTATGCGGCACGGTCAGCACCACGAAATCGGCGCGCGGCAGAAGCTCGTCCAGCGCCTCGGGCCGGTGCAGCTCGGCCATCCCCGCGGGCGGATCGGCGCGGCGGGCGTCGGTGCCGATCACGGTCATGCCGAAGGCGGCGGCGAGCCGCGCGGCCTCCGCGCCGATGCCGCCCACGCCCACGATCAGCATCGTGGATTCCGGCAGGTGAACCACGCCCGTGTCCTCGGGCCGCGGCTTCCACTCGCCCCGGAACTGAAGCGGCAGGTAGGTGTGGAAGTCGCGCGCGAAGGCCAGCACGAAGGCCATGATGTGCGCGCCGATATGGTCGTTGAACACCTCCCGCATGTTCGTCACCGTCAACGGATGCGCGACCAGCTCGGGGAAGTAGTATCCGGCGGGCGGGGCGATCTGCGGCGATTGCAGCCAGCGCAGCCTGGCCGCGCGCGCCAGAAGCTGCGGGTTGAGCCGGCCATAGGCGCCGTCGGCCCGCGCGATGGCGGCGGCGGCCTCCGCCTCGTCCTCGGCCACCACCACGGACAGGCCGGGCAGCTCGGCGGCGACGCGGGCGGCCCAGTCGCGGGCGATGGCGGTCTGCGGCGGCAGCATCAGGAGCGTGGCGGTCATGGTTTCCCCCGGATTTCCGTCCGCCACCTTGCCCGCACCGGACCGGGGCGGATACCCGGCGGCGGCGGGCGCGTGCTAGAAGCGCCGCCGATATCGCCACCGAGGAGCCCCAAACCATGAGCGACGCGCCCGTCACCATCCCCGCCACCTGCGGCAAGGCGGCCTTCGTCGCCGCCGGCCAGACGATCACGGTGATCAACACGCATGGCACGCAGGTGGTGGACACCTGGGCGTTCAACCGCCACGACATGAAGGAATTCATGTCGATGGAGCACAGCCGCGCGACGCACCATCACATGATCCCGAAGGTCGGCGACGCGATGCTGACCAACAAGCGCCGCCCGATCCTGACCATCCTGGAGGACACGGCGGGCGGCATCCACGACACGCTGATGGCGGCCTGCGACCGCTACCGCTACGAGGAACTCGGTTGCAAGGAATACCACCGCAACTGCACCGACAACCTGGCCGAGGGCCTGGCCGAACTGGGCCTGACCCCGCCCGAGACGCCGAGCCCGTTCAACCTGTTCATGAACATCCCCTGGGACGGCAACGGCACGCTGTCCTTCGACCCGCCCGTCTCCACGCCCGGCAGCTACATCAAGCTGCGCGCGGAGATGGACCTGGTGATCGCCTTCTCGGCCTGCCCGCAGGACATCCTGCCGATCAACGGCAAGACCGGCGCGACCACCGAGGCGCATTTCACCGTCGCCTGAGCCAGGACGGGCGGCGCCCCCGCATACACCGGGCGCGCCGCCCGGCGGCCGGAACGAAACGATGACCCGCACCGAACGCTTCGCCGCCGCCAGCATGGTCCTGGGCGGCGCCGTGCTGCTGCTGAAAGGGGCGGCCTGGTGGGTGACGGGCAGCGCGGCGCTGTATTCGGATGCGCTGGAAAGCATCGTCAACGTCGCGGGCTCGGCGGTGGCGCTGTGGGCGCTGCATCTGGCGGCCAAGCCCGCCGACGCCAACCATCCCTACGGCCACGACAAGGCGGAGTTCTTCGCCGCCGTGATCGAGGGCGTGATGATCGTCGTCGCCGCGCTGTCGATCTTCAAGGAAGCCTACGAGACCTGGCGCAATCCGGCGGCGATCGCCGCCCCCTGGCTCGGCATCGGCATCAGCTTCGTCGCGACGGGGATCAATGCCGTGTGGTCCTGGGTGCTGCTGCGCGCGGGGCGGCAGCACCGCTCGCCGGCGCTGCGGGCGGATGGGCGGCATCTGCTGAGCGATGTCGTGACGTCGGTCGGCGTCACGCTCGGCGTGGTGCTGACCGTGCTGAGCGGGGTGCTGCTGCTGGACGCCGTGCTGGCGGCCCTGGTCGCGGTCTATGTGCTGTGGTCGGGCGCTCAGGTCATCCGCGCCTCGGTCGCCGGGCTGATGGACGAGGCGCCGGAGCAGTCCACCATCGACCAGGTGCGCAGCATCGTCGCGACCCACGCCGAGGGCGCGCTGGAGGCGCACGACCTGCGGATGCGCCAGGCGGGGCGGCTGGCCTTCCTGCAATTCCACCTCGTGGTGCCGGGCAGCATGACCGTCGCCGCCTCGCACGACATCTGCGACCGGATCGAGGCGGCGCTGAAGGCCGCGCTGCCGCACCTGATCGTCATCATCCACGTCGAACCGGAGGCCAAGGCCAAGGCGCATGGCGTCCCGGTTCTCTGAGGCAGGGGACCGGCGGGAGACGCCGGCGGCGGGACCGGGACCGGCGATGCGGGCGCGGCCGACCGACCGGCCGCTGCGCCGCCG
>JAFEFJ010000379.1 GCA_018240635.1 Pseudomonadota bacterium
ATTTCGCTGGGGCCGGACCCGGCGCAGGTGGCCGCGACCGTGACGCTGATCCCTGGAGGGACCCGATGAGCTACGGCATGGCGATGATCGAGGACGACCTGCTGACGCGCGGGGTGCTGACCCGCCGGGTGCTGGCGTGGTGCGTGGACCTGTTCCTGCTCGCGATCCTGGTGGGCGCGTTCTGGGTGGCGGGGATGTCGTTCGGCATCGTGACCCTGGGGCTGGGGATGCCGGTGCTGGGCCTGCTGCCGCTGATCCCCTTCGCCTATCACTGCCTGTTCCTGGCAAGCTGGCTGTCGGCCACGCCCGGGCAGGCGCTGTTCGGCCTGCGCGTGCGGCGCGACGACGACATGGGGCCGCCGAGCCTGGTGCAGGCGGTGGTCTCGACGCTGATCTTCTACCTGACGATCGGCACCAGCGGGCTGCTGCTGCTGGTGGCGCTGTTCACCGTGCGCAAGCGCACGCTGCACGACATGCTGAGCGGATTGGTCGTGGTGCGCGAACGGGCGTTGACCGCGCCCGCCGGGTTTTGGAACATGCCGGGCAGTGCAACCCGCCCCTGATGGCAACCCATCCGTGATCGGTGAATGACCTACAAGCCGCCGCGCCGCCCGCAATTCTTCTACACGACGGCGCCGCTGCCCTGCCCCTACGTGGCGGGCCGGACGGAGCGCAAGGTCGTGACCGAGATCACCGGCCCGGACGCCGAGCAGCTGCACGACCGCCTCTCGCGCGCCGGGTTCCGGCGCAGCCATAACATCGCCTACGCGCCGGTCTGCCCGTCCTGCCAGTCCTGCGTGCCGATCCGCATTCCGGTGGCGACCTTCCAGCCCGACCGCACGCTGCGCCGCATCGCCAAGGCCAACGAGCGGGTCGAGGCGTTCGAGGTGCCGGCGCGCGCCACCGCCGAGCAGTTTCAGCTGTTCCAGCGGTACCAGCGCCAGCGCCACTCCGACGGCGACATGGCCACCATGAGCTTCTACGACTACCGCGCCATGGTGGAGGACACGCCGATCGAGACGCTGGTCGTGGAATTCCGCGAGCCCGACGACCGGCTGATCGGTGCCTGTCTTGCGGACCGTCTCGGCGACGGGCTTTCGGCGGTCTACAGCTTCTTCGCCCCGGCGCTGCACAGGCGGTCGCTCGGCACCTACACGATCCTGTGGCTGATCGACCGCGCCCGCGCGATGGGCCTGCCCTTCGTCTACCTGGGCTACTGGGTCCCGGAGAGCCGCAAGATGGCCTACAAGGCCCGCTTCCGCCCGAGCGAGGTGCTTGCCGGCGGCACATGGCGCGTGCTGACCGAGGCCGACATGGTGCCGGAATCGCAACTGGTGCCGGAGACGGCGGGGTAGGAGTTCGCGGTCGCTTCGTGGCGTCGGGCCGCGGCCCGGCCTGCGCCGGACCGGCCCCGTGCTACGAGACGCGGACCACGCCCGGCGGCTTCCAGTCTCCCTTTCCGATCGGCAGCAGCGACGGCGGCTCGGTCTTCGGCCAATAGAGGCGCATGACCAGATAGATCGGGCCGTTCGGCGCCGGCAGCCAGTTCGGGCGCAGCGCCTCGCCGGGGTCGTCCTTCTGGATGTGGATGGTCACCCCGCCATCCGCGTTGCGCTTCATCTGCGGCAGCATCGGCGCGTTGATGAGGTAGCGGTCGATCGGGTTCTGGACCAGCAGCTGGTTCCCGCCGTGGTACATGGTCACCGACCAGAAGGCGTTGACCGGCGGGAACTGGTTCGGTCCGAACGTCAGCGTGTAGCGGCCCTTGCTGCCGTCCAGCGTCTCGCCGGTCGCGTCCTGGCGGGTGAAGGGGTAGGTCGCTTCCTCGGTGGAGTTGCCGTAGATGCCGGCCTTCGCGGCGACCGCGCGCAGCATCCAGTCGCCGTTGTATCCCTCCGGCGAGCCGGGGATCGGTGTTACGCGCCAGCCGTTCATTTCCACCCCGGCGGCGGCGACCGCAGCCTCCACCTTCCGCTCGCCCTCGAAGGCGCCGGCGGTGAGTTCGAGCCGGTCGGCCAGCGACATGGGCGGCCGGGCGCCTTCGCCGCCGATCCCGATGCGGGCGATCTTCTCCCGGATCGCCGCCTCGTTCGGTTGCGGCGGGTTGAACTGCAGCGCGAAGGCGAGGAAGTCGAAGAAGTTCTTCTTCACCAGTTCCTCGCTGGCGCGCGGCCAGCGGATGTCCGGCGCGGGCGGCGGGGCCGCCTGGTGCAGGAAGGCGGAGAGCGGAGCCACCTTGTAGCCGCTCTGCACCGCGGCGACGTTCTTGATGTCGTCCGGGCCGAAAAGCTGCGTGCGGTAGGCCGCCAGCGCGAACCAGGTGGTGGAGCGGATCACGCCCTTGATGCCGGGCGGGGTCTGGCCCTGCCAGCCCGGACCCACGACCATCCAGGAGCCCGCGCCCTGTCCGGTGCTGCGGCTGCCGATGTAGCCGACATTGTAGGTGTTGCCGTCGCAGATCATGACGGAGAAGTAGCGGCCCGCCGGAACATCGGGCACGGAAAGCACGATCGGCTCGGCGCGCAGGTCGAGCCAGCACAGCGAGTAGGGCGTGTCGCTGTTCGGCGTGGGGATCGCGGTGTCGCGCCAGGTGAAGACCTGCGCGTCGTTCCAGATGGTGTTGAACGGCGCCTTGAACTGCGGGTTGGTCCGGTCGATGGCGTACTCGTACATCACGGCGTAGTTCATCACGATCGGCAGGCCGAAGACGAAGGCGGCCTCGGCGATTTCGGCCGCGCCAACGATGCCGGGACGACCCGTCTGCGCGCGGGCGAAGCGCGTGATCGCCGCCGTCGAGCCGAG
>JAFEFJ010000037.1 GCA_018240635.1 Pseudomonadota bacterium
CGTTCCGGCATGATGCTGATCGGCGAGCCCGCCGCGAAGAAGGCCGATCCCAGGAACGTCGTGGAAGGCCAGTTCAGCGGCCCGTTCGTGGTGGCGTGCGCCCTTGCGACGGGGGCGATGGGCTGGGACAGCTACAAGCTGCTCGACGATCCCGCCATCCGGGGGATCCTCGGGAAAACCAGGTGCGAATTCGATCCGGAGGTCGAGGCGGAGTTCCCGGCCAACATGTCCAGCAGGGTGACCATCGCCGCGCGGGGCCAGACCTTCTCGCGCAAGGTCGTGGTGCCCAAGGGTGAGCCGTCGAACTTTCTCACCGAGGACGAGTTGCGGACGAAATTCTCCGGCCTTGCGGATCCTATCCTCGGCGCCGATCGCGCGGCGAGGCTCGCCGATGCGGTGCTCGCCCTCGATACGCTCGCCGACATCGCGTCGCTGATTCGCCTGGCGTCGCCATTGATGGCGGCGAGGTTTGCGGGCGAGTAATGTCTGGCGCCGCGAACGCACGCGCGGCTAGCGTCGCCGCATCGCTCATTGCCGTTGGCTCGGAGAGGTTATGATCCGCTTGAACGCGAAATTCCGGAACGCGCTTGCTGGTGCCTGCCTGATCGGCGCTGCCGCAGCCGCGACTCCCGCCGCAGCGGCCACGTTCAAATGGGCCAACGACGGCGATGCCAACTCGATGGACCCCTATACGCGGAACGAGACGTTTCTGCTGACCTTCACGCAGAACATGTACGACCCGCTGGTGCGGCGGAACCGCGACCTCAAGGTGGAACCGGCGCTCGCCACAAGCTGGGAACTCGTCGATCCCACGCATTGGCGCTTCCACCTGCGCCCGAACGTGAAGTTCCAGGGCGGCGAGCCGTTTTCGGCCGACGACGTGATCTTCAGCTACCAGCGCGCCATCGCGCCGGGCTCGCAGCTCAACGGCTACTTCCAGGCGGTCAAGGGGATGACCAAGATCGACCCCCTCACCGTCGAGGTCGAGACCAAGGTCCCCGATCCGATCTTCCTTGAGGAGATCACCGGCTGGGTCATCATGAGCAAGGCGTGGTGCGAGGAGCACGACGCGGTTCAGGCCGCGGATCTCACGAAGGCGACCGAGAACTTCGCGACGCGGCACGCCAACGGCACCGGCCCGTTCATCCTCCGCACGCGCGAGCCCGACCGCCGCACGACGCTGACGAATAACCCGGGCTGGTGGGACAAGCCGGAACACAACCTCACCGACGTCGAGTTCGACGTGATCGCCAATCCGTCCACCAGGGTCGCGGCGCTGCTGTCGGGCGATGTGGACATGATCTACACCGTCCCCCCCCAGGACATGGACCGCATCGGCCACACGGACGGGCTGAAGATCTTGCAGGTCCCTGAGCTTCGCACCGTGTTCCTTGGCTTCGACCAATCACGCGAGGAGCTTCTGAAATCGGACGTCAAGGGCAAGAACCCGTTCAAGGACCAGCGCGTCCGCCAGGCATTCAACGAGGCGATCGACAAGAAGGCGATCCAGGCCCGCATCATGCGCGGCCAGTCGCATCCGACCGGGCTGATGTACGGCCCCGGGGTGAACGGCTACACCAACGCGTCCGACGTCAGCTGGCCGTTCGATCCCGAGCACGCCAAGAAACTTCTCGCCGATGCGGGCTACCCGTCGGGATTCGGCGTGACGCTCGATTGCCCGAACGACCGCTATGTCAACGACGAGGCGATCTGCCAGGCGGTCACGGCCATGCTGGCCCGCATCGGCATCAAGGTGACGCTCAATGCGCAGACGCGCCTGAAGTATTTCGCTGAGATCAGCAACCCGAGCTACCACACCAGCTTCTACATGCTGGGCTGGACCCCGGCGACCTACGACGCGCTGAACTCCCTGTTCAACCTCGCGGGGTCGCGGAACGGGACGCGCGGGATCTTCAACGATGGCGGCTATTCGAATGCGGCGTTCGACACGCTGCTCGACAAGATCGCCATCGAAACCGATCCGGCGAAGCGTCAGGCGGAAATCCTGTCGGCCTCGCAGATCCTGCACGACGACGCGGCGTTCGTGCCGCTCCACCAGCAGGTCGTGGTGTGGGCCGCGCGATCCAACATCGACCTGCAGCAGTTGTCGGACAACACCTTCCCGCTGCGCTACGTGCGGGTGAAGTAGCGTCCCGCCGCCGTCAGTACGGCACGGTCTGATGGCAGGCGCCGCAGCCGTTCTTCCGCATGCTGGCCAGCGCCGCGGCGGTCTGCTCCGGCTTCCCGGAATCGGTCGCCGCGAGCAGGTTCGCGGACTCCCGGCGCATCACGGCTGGCGCGGCGCGCGCCATGTCGGCGGTCATGTCGACATACTGCTTCGGCGCCGTGTCGGGCGGAAACAGGTCGGCCAGCCGGTCCGACCATGCGGCCAGTTCCATCGCCGCCTGATGCGCCGATGCCTGAGACGCGGTCCCCTTGGTGTAGGCGCTGATCGTATCCACCGACGCGCGCATCCGGGCCATCGACTGGCCCTGGATCGTCTGCTGGCCCGCATTGGGAGCCTGCGGCCCGCAGGCGGCCAGCAGCAGAACCGGCGCGGCGACGATTGCCAAGCTTCTCAGCACTGCCCTGCCCTTTCGCCAGCCGCCAGCACGATCACAGCATCTTCCACTCGCCGGACGGCGTCTTGCACCAGTTGATTACGTACCGGCTGGGATGGTCCTTCGCGTCCGAGGTGCGGACCGAGTAGTCCAGCCGCCAGCACGGCATTCCCTTTGCCTCGAACTTGCCTTCCAGCTTGACCGATCCGGCGTTGTTCGTGTCGGGGTTGCGCCACCGCTCGACGGTGCCGATCGACTGGCCCTGGTAGAGGCGGGCGGCCGCCATGTTCATCCGGTCGATGTCGTCCTTCGTCAGGCTCGCCCACGCTGGAAGCGACAGCGACGGATAGGTCTGCGCCTCGGCCGCCGGCAGCCCGGCCGACAGGACCGCGACGGCGGTGGCCGCACCGAGCACGCAGATCGCCGCCCGCCGCCTGGTCAACCGCCCGCTCGCCATGCCACGTCCCCGCACAGTGTCCGCCCCCTTCGCACGCGAGGGGGCGCAGCGTCATGACTCACATCAACCCGCCGTCAGGCGGCGCTGCGCCGGGCGCCGCCCTGCCCGGGTCAGCCGGTCACAGATGCTCCATGACGGACTCTGCACGGCTTACATCGAACCCGCCCGGCGGTTCGACGGCGAGATAGGTCACCTTGCCGTCATCGGCGATCAGGGCGAAGCGCTGGCTGCGCACGCCGAGGCCACGCGCGACGAGATCGAGTTCAAGCCCCATCGCCTTGGTCAGCGCGGCCGATCCGTCCGCCAGCATCGTGATCTTGGAGCCCACGCCCTGGTCCTTGGCCCAGGCGCCCATCACGAAGGGATCGTTGACAGCCATGCAGATGATGCTGTCGGCGCCCTTGGCAAGGATCGCGTCGGCGTGCTGCACGAAGCCCGGCAGGTGCTTGGCACTGCAGGTCGGCGTGAACGCCCCCGGCACGGCGAACAGGACAACCTTCTTGCCCTTGAACAGCTCCTCCGTGGAAACCTCCTTGGGCCCGTCCGGAGTGCTGACCATGAGCTTCATGGCAGGAATAGACTCGCCGACCTTGATCGTCATTCGCGCCCCCGCTGGTTTGCTGGTGAGCGCGATGCTTACCCGGCCCGGACGCCGGTGTCACCATGGGGCGCGGGGCGACGCAGGCGTCGGCGCAGGCAATGCTTGCGTGGCGGTTGGGCCGGTCCCAGATTCCCGGCATGACACGCATCACACGCCCCAGGACAAAGGAGCGCGCCCCTACCAGCGAACCGTCTGCGGCCCATGCCGAAGCGGGCGCGCCCGCCGTCGCGCCCGAGAAGGGACAGGACGACCGCTTCCTGACAGGCCAACTGCTGGTCGCGATGCCCGCGATGGCGGATCCGCGGTTCGCGCGCAGCGTCATCTATGTCTGCGCCCATAGCGACGACGGCGCGATGGGGCTGGTGCTGAACCGTTCGCTCGCCAGCCCCAGCTTCACCGACCTGCTCCGCCAGTTGGACATCGCGCCGCTGCCGCCCGCGCGGGAAATCCGCCTGTGCTCCGGCGGGCCGGTGGACAATGCGCGCGGCTTCGTCCTGCACACCTCCGACTGGATCGGCGACGGTAGCCTGCGCGTCACCGACGCACTCGCGCTGACGGCAAATCTCGATGTGCTGAAGGCGATCGCGGTGGGCGGCGGCCCGCGCCAGGGCCTGCTCGCGCTCGGTTACGCCGGCTGGGGTCCGGGGCAACTGGACGCGGAGATGCAGCAGAACGCCTGGCTCAGCGCGCCGGCGGACGAGACGCTGCTGTTCGATGCCGACGACGAGGGCAAATGGCGGCGCGCCCTTGCGAAGCTACACGTCGATCCAATTCTGCTCTCGACGGAAGTCGGCCACGCCTGACGCCGGCGGCGGCGGCGAGCTACCAGACGAAGCGGGGCACGGTCGCGACCGGCGAGGCGCCCGCCGCCGAAGCGGCAGCCTCGGCCGCCGAGCGGTCGCCGCCCAGCTGCGTGTCATGCAGCCCGCTCAGCACCCAGCACGATGCCAGCCCCGCCGCGGCCGCGCCCGCGATGTCGGTGCGCAGCGAATCGCCGACCGCCAGCACGCGGTCGGCGGGAATGCCAAGCACCTCCAGAACGGGTCGGTAGATCGCCGGGTCGGGCTTACCGAGCGAACGCACGTCTCCGCCCCAGGACGCATAGGCCACGGCGAGCGCCCCAGCGCACAGGACCCGCCGGCCGCCCCGGATGACTTCCAGGTCAGGGTTGGCGCACACCATGGGCAGCCCAGCGGCGAAGCACTCCCGAAGGGTGGGTTCGAACTCCGCGAGGTCGGTCGGGTTCCGGTGGTCGTCGGGACCGGTGTTGAGCAGGAAGTCGGCCTCCTGCGGCCTCTCCGCGAGGACGATGTCGAGCCCGTGCAGGATATTGCGGTCGCGCATCGGGCCGAGATGGAAGGCGCGGCGGCCGAGTTGCGCCCACCAGGCATCCGGGGGATCGCGCAGCGCCAGATGCACCGCCTCGCCGCTGCTCATGATCTCCCCGTAGAGGTCATCGGGCAGCCCCATCGCGCGCATCGCCTCGCGTAGGGCCGCGCTCCGGCGCGGCGCGTTGGACAGCATGACCGTCGGCTTGCCCGCCGCGCGCAGGCGGGCGAGGCATTCGGCCGCTCCCGGTAAGGGGTTGATGCCGTCATGGACGACGCCCCACAAGTCGATCACGAAGCCATCGTATTGCTCCGCGAGGGGCGCGAACCCGTCTAGGTGCTGCATCTTGCCAGCTCCCGTGCTGCGCTGCCGACGGCATCGCCGGGCCGCGCGAAACCCGCCGCCCGGAGGGCCGCGGCAAGTTCCCGCACGAGGCGGGAGATCAGCGCAGGACCGGCGAAGGCGAAGCCCGTATAGAGTTGCACAAGCGACGCCCCTGCGCGCAGCTTCGTCAGTGCATCCTGCCCGCTGGAAATGCCCCCCACGCCGATCAGCGTCAGGCGCCCCTGCGCCGCGAGATAGGCATGGGCGAGCACTGCCGTCGATCGTGCGAACAGCGGCGGACCCGACAGGCCGCCGGCTTCCGTGCGCAGGGGAGAGCGCAGGCCGGCGGGCCGTGCGATCGTGGTGTTGGAAATTATGAGCCCCTGCACGCCGCCCTCGATGCAGGATTCCACGATCTGCGGGATCGCATCGTCCGCCAGGTCCGGGGCCAGCTTCACCAGCAGCGGCGGGCGCTGCGGCGCCGCGTCTCGCACCGCGTGCAGGATCGCCCGCAGCCGGTCCTCCGCCTGCAGGTCACGTAGGCCCGGCGTATTCGGCGAGGAAACGTTGATCACCAGGTAGTCCGCGACCGAGGCGGCGGCGCCGACCATGGCAGGATAGTCGCGCTCCGGATCTGCGCCTTCCTTGTTGATCCCGAGATTGATGCCGAGCGGGACGGTGGACGGCTTCCCCTGGGCCGCAAGCCGCGCGAGGCACGCCTCCAGCCCGCCATTGTTGAAGCCCATGCGGTTGATCACCGCGCGGTCTTCCGAAAGCCGGAACATCCGCGGGCGCGGATTGCCGGACTGCGGACGCGGCGTGAGCGTTCCGATCTCAAGGAACCCGAAGCCGAGCCGCGCCAAGCCCCCGATGGCGGTTCCATCCTTGTCGAAACCTGCCGCCAGCCCGATCGGGTTGCGGAAGGAAAGCCCCAGCACGGAGACGGCCATAGCCGGATCGTCCGCTCCGGAAGCGCTTCCCGCCAAGCCCAGCCGCAGCGCGCGCAGGGCGAGCCCGTGCGCCCTCTCTGGGTCCAGGCGACGCAGCAGCGGCAGCAGGGAGGAAGCGATGGCGGGGGTCATGCGAACCCCGGGCTTATGCCCGCGCCGATCCGCAACCGGAAGCCCCCGCCTGCGGCGGAGGCTTGTTCATTGCACGCCGCCGGGGGCATGAGGGGACATGTGGAACGATCCCTACCTGGAGACTTGCTGCCGTTCCGCGCTTCACCGCGTGGCGTTGTGCGCCGCGGGCGGGCGCCCCGCCGGATTGAAGGACGGACCTTGCCTCGCCCGGCTGCATTCGCTCGGATTCGTCCGCGAACGGGACGACGGCCGCTTCGTGCTGACAGAAGCAGGCCGCACCCGTCACGCGAGCGAGGTCCTGAAGCAGGCCGCCGGACAGGCGTGATCTAGGCAAGCCGCAGCATCTGCCCGGCGGAGGGCGCGACGCACAGCATCCCGGCGCCGTCCTCCGCCGACACCATCATCATGTCGCCAGTCGCCATCATGTCGGCCGCGGACGAGAAGAAGCCCGGCTCGCTGATGGCGGCGAGCGGGGTCGCACCCGCCTTGTAGTGCCACAGGGTGAAGCCGTTCGCGTATGCCAGCACCGACAGGTTGCGCATCGAAAACGCCATGTTCCGGATCCTTGCGAACAAAAAAAGCCGCCGCCCGGGAGGGCGGCGGCCATGAGTTTTCGGGGGAGGAATATATCGCCAGGCGCACGTCGCCCGGTGACAGGACGATCTAGAGGAGTTTCGAGATCCGCGTCAAGACTTTTTTCCTATGACTTGCATTTTTCGCGTTCGGCACGCGCTCAGCCGATGATTCCCTTTGCGCGCAACGGCCACTCAAGCCGGTCCAGCGCCTCGCGCCAGATCCGCCAGTCGCCCTTCTCCGAACGGTGCGATGGGTCGGGCGCGGTCTGTCGCTCGCCCCAGATTCGCAGCACCCGCGCATGCAGCAGGTCGATCCGACGCCAGCGGTAGAGCGCATCGAGACTCTTCACGATATCGTCCGGCTCGCACGGGCGACTCACCCTCCCCCGGTTCGCCCCGAACCGCGCGCCCTGCCGCCGCGCCACCAGGCAGTTCATGGTCCACAGCCACGCTTCCTCGGCGGTGGCGAACTTCCCGGTGTCGGCAAGCGCCGCGACGGGCCTCAACGAAGATGCGCCTTCCTGGGTCGCGATGCACGGCATGGGCGAGGCCTCCTCGGCTGCGTTCCCCATTTTGGGAAAACCCTAATGGACATATAACCAATGGTTGAGAACTGGATGCAAGGGTTTCGAGCGATTTTTCCTATTTTTTCTTGCTCAAAGTCCTAGGACAGTGTCTGCTGGGAATCGGACTTCTGTCACCCCGTCCGGATCGGAGATCCATGCATGAAGCATGAGGACATCTGGCGCGCGCTCGACACGCTTGCTGCCGAGAACGGCCTTTCGGCCTCCGGCCTCGCCAAGCGCGCTGGGCTGGACGCCACGACCTTCAATCCCTCGAAGCGGCGCCTCCGCGACGGGCGCCTGCGGTGGCCGAGCACCGAAAGCCTGGCCAAGGTGCTCGATGCCACTGGGGCGAGCCTGGAGGCGTTCACCGCCCTCGTCGGCGGCGCGCGCACCCTTTCCGGCAGCGCCCCGCCCGTGCGTCCTGTGGCGCGCCGCATTCCCCTGATCGGGCTGGCGCAGGCCGGCGGCGAAGGTTTCTTCGATGACGGCGGTTATCCCGTCGGCGGCGGCTGGGACGAGGTCAGCCTGCCCGACATCGCCGATCCGAATGCCTACGCGCTGGAGATCAGCGGCGACTCAATGGAGCCGGTGTTCCGAGACGGCGACATGGTGATCGTCTCGCCCGCCGCGCCGATCCGCCGCGGCGACCGCGTCGTGGTGCGCACCGCGGCAGGCGAGGTGATGGCCAAGCAGCTCGCCCGCCGGTCGGCGAAGCGGATCGAACTGCTGAGCCTGAACCCCGCGCACCAGGACTTCGTCTTCGACCTCGATCAGGTGAACTGGGTGCACCGCATCGTCTGGGCCAGCCAGTAAGACGCTACAGGCCGCCGCTGACCTCGACCGTCGTGCAGGTGACGAACGAGGCGCCGTCGCTCATCAGGAAATCGACGACGCTCGCGATCTCCTCCGGCTGACCGATCCGGCGGAGCGCGGCCTGCGTCAGCATCCGTTCCCGCGCCGGCGCAGCGACGCGCTGGCCCATGGCGGTATCGATGAGCCCCGGCGCCACGGCGTTCACGCGGATGCCATGCGGACCGAGGCGGCGGCCGAGGCTGCGCGTCAAATTGATGACGGCCGCCTTGGACGCGCCATAATCCACCACCCCGCTGCCCAGCAGGCCCGCGACCGAGGCGGTGGTGACGATGGCGCCCCCTTCCCCCGCCTCGATCAGCCGCTTTGCGATCCATTGCGACGCGAAGAACGGCACCCGGACATTCACGTCCATGGTCTGATCGAACATCTCCGGCGTCTGCTCGAAGAAGTCAGTGCCGTCATGATAGATGCCGGCATTGTTGAACAGGCCGCGGATCAAGCCGTGCTCGCTCTCGATCGCGGCCAGGGTCGCGCCCAGCCGGTCGAGGTCCGACAGGTCGCACTGATAATGCGGCCAGTTCCCGGCGCCCTTCTCGCCAAGGTCGATGCCTGCGACCCGCCACCCGGACTGCGCAAGCTTCAGACACGTCGCCTGCCCGATCCGCCCGTTGCTTCCGGTAACCACCGCGACTTTCTGCATCCTCGTCCTCCCCGAACGCCGGCAGCGTATCCCCTTTCCCTTCAACGGGATATTCGGTGGGGTGCGATTTCCTTTGACCTCCTCCCCGTCGCCCCGCCCAAAATACCGGACGATTGCCGCCAGGAAGGAGGACCGGTATGCGCGCCGGACGGCTGTTGGCAGCGTTCGTCGCATCGGCCCTGACGCTGCCCGCCACGGCGCGCGCGGCCGAAAGCGTCGATGTCGAGCTCGTGCTCGTGACCGACGTTTCACGCAGCATCGACGACGCCGAATACATGCTCGAGAAGCAGGGCTACGGCAGCGCGTTCACCGATCCCCACGTCCTGGCCGCGATCCGCGGCGGAACCGTCGGCGCGATCGCGGTCGCCTACACGGAATTTGCCGGTGCGTTCGAAGTGAAGACGGTCATCGATTGGACGATCATCCGCGACGAAGCAAGCGCCAAGGCCTTTTCTGACCGCCTGCTTGCGGCCCCGCGCTCATTCTATGGACGCACCGCGATCAGCGCGGGCGTCGATCACGCCGTGCAGATGCTCGCCGAGAACGACTTCGACACTCAGCGGCGGGTCATTGATGTGTGCGGCGACGGCACCAATAACGCCGGGCGCGACGTATCGCAGGCACGCGACGACGCCATCCGTAGCGGCATCACGATCAACGGCCTCGCCATCATCAACGATCACCCGGTGTCCTGGACATATGCTCATGTGCAGCCGCCGGGCGGGCTGACGAAATACTATCAGGACAACGTCACCGGTGGCCCGGGCAGCTTCGTGCTTGAAGTCCATGACTTCCACACATTCGGCGAGGCAATGACCCGCAAGCTGATTAGCGAGATTGCGAGCGGCACGCCCATTCGCGACTTTGCGGAACGCGACATACACGGCATACCATCTCCTTGATGCGGGAAGCATGATGCGCCGCGCGGCGGGGCGACGACTGCCGCGCCTCCCCGATCCAGTTGGTGGACCCGAGACAGGAACACAGCATGGGATTGCTGATCGACGGATTGTGGCATGAGCAGGAGCCCGAGGCGGGCGCGGACGGGCGCTTCGTGCGGCCGGAAACCGCGTTTCGCAACTGGATCACGCCAGACGGACGCCCCGGCCCCACCGGTCACGATGGCTTCGCCGCCGCACCGGGCCGCTATCACCTCTACGTGTCGCTGGCCTGCCCCTGGGCGCATCGCGCGCTGATCGCCCGCGCGCTGAAGGGGTTGGAGGAGATGGTTTCCGTCTCCGTGACGCACTGGCTGATGGGCGAGCAGGGATGGACCTTCGCGCCGGGCGAGGGCGTGGTGCCCGATCCGCTCTTCGGCAGCCGCTATCTGCACGAAATCTATGTGCGCGCCGAACCGTCCTTTTCAGGCCGCGTCACCGTGCCGGTGCTTTGGGATCTGCACACGCAAACGATCGTGAACAACGAATCGGCCGAAATCCTCCGCATGTTCGGCAGCGCCTTCGACGCATGCGGCGCCAGGCCAAGCGACCTCTATCCGGAGCCGCTCCGCGCCGAGATCGATGCGATGAACGAGCGAATCTATCAAACCGTGAACAATGCGGTGTACCGCTGCGGCTTCGCGCGCACGCAGGCCGCCTACGAGGATGCGGTCGCCCCCCTCTTCGAAACCCTCGATTGGCTGGACGAGCAGCTTGCGCAGCGGCGCTTCCTGTTCGGCGACACCTTCACCGAAGCCGATATCCGCCTGTTCACCACACTAGTGCGCTTCGATGCCGTCTATCACGGCCATTTCAAATGCAACATCCGCCGGCTGGTGGACTACCGGCATTTGTGTCCCTATGCGCGCGACATCTACCAGATGCCCGGCGTGGCCCGCACCGTCGATTTCGGCCACATCAAGCGGCACTATTACATGAGCCACCGCTCGATCAACCCGAACGGTATCGTGCCCGCGGGACCGGCGCTCGACTTCGACCTGCCGGCGGACCGAGGCAAGGACATCAGCAAGATCCTGGATTTCTGAGCAATGGGCAGCAACGTGCATATCCGGAATCTCGGCGCGTCTGGTTTACGCGTCAGCAGCATCGGCCTTGGCTGCAACAACTTCGGCGGTCGTATCGACCTCGACGCGACACGCAAGGTCGTGCACCGCGCACTTGATCTCGGTATCACGCTGTTCGACACGGCGGATGTCTACGGCAACCGCGGCGGCTCGGAGTCCTATCTTGGCGAGGTCCTCGGGCCGCGCCGAAAGGACATCGTTCTGGCGACGAAGTTCGGCCTGCCGATGGACGACGCGCAATGCCTGAAGGGCGCATCGCGGCGCTACATCATGCGCGCCGTCGAGGACAGCCTGCGGCGCCTGCGCACCGACTGGATCGACCTCTACCAGCTCCACCGGCCCGATCCACACACGCCGATCGAGGAAACGCTCCGCGCGCTCGACGATCTCATCCGCCAGGGCAAGGTCCGCTATATCGGCTGCTCCAACCTTCCGGCTTGGCAAGTGGTGGAGGCGCAATGGACCGCCCGGACGAACGGCCTCAACGCCTTCGTCTCCTGCCAGGACGAGTACTCGCTGCTGGTGCGCAACGTGGTCGAGCCCGACCTGGCACCCGCGATGGCCCGCTACGGCATGGGGCTTCTGCCGTATTTTCCGCTGGCGAACGGGCTGCTGACCGGGAAATACAGAAGCGGCGCTCCCGCGCCGGCCGATGCGCGGCTCGCGAAGACGCAGCATCTCGCCGACCAGTATCTGACCCCGGCCAACCTCGACGCTGCCGAGAAACTTGGGAAATGGGCAGCCGGCCACGGCCGCACGCTGCTGGACCTTGCCTTCGCGTGGCTGTTGTCCCGCCCGGAGGTCTGCAGCGTGATCGCCGGCGCGACCAAGCCTGAACAGATCGACGCCAATGTCCGGACGCAGGGCTGGGAACTCTCTACCGCCGATCTCGGGGAGATCGACGCCCTCCTGCGCCCGGAATGACAGCACCCGCGCGCGGGGTCGCGCCGCCGGTGCGCGCACTGCAAGACCATGCAGAGACCGCCGAGCAATCCCTCCTACGCGCGCAGGCGGAAGCGCAGGCCGGTCGGCTCGAAAGCGCGCGCGAAATCTGCGGGGGAATACTCGACCACGCGCCCGGCCACCCCGGCGCCACTGCCTTGCTCGGGATGATCGCGGCACGCGCGGGCAGGTTCGCGGAAGCCGCGGATCTTCTCGAACGCGCCGTCAGGGCCAATCCTGGCCTAACGGCCGCGCGCAGTTCCCTCGCTGCCGCCTACCAGAAACTCTGCCGGATGCCGGAAGCCCTGCGCGAAGCCGCGGCGGCCGTCGCCGCGCAGCCGACCAGCACGGACTCTCTCGTCACCCTCGCGATGGTGCAGATCGACCTCGATCAGCACGAACAGGCGAAGATCAGTCTGATGCGCGCGATCGGCAATCATCCCGACGCACCGGAACCGCATCTCGGGCTCGCGCAGGTGCTTCTGGCACAGGGCGAGATGGCGCCCGGCTGGATCGAGTACGAATGGCGCAACCGGATGAACGTTGCGCACAACACGCTGCCGCGCATCACCTCGCCGTACTGGAACGGAATGCGGATACCGACGGGGCGCATCCTGCTGATCGGCGATCAGGGCTACGGCGACAGCATCCAGTTCGCGCGCTACATCCCGCTGGTCACGGAACGATGCCGGGACGTCGTTCTCGGATGCAGTGCCGAGCTTGCCCCGCTGCTGAGCGATGTCCCGGGCGTGGGCCAATGCTTCAGCCGCTGGGATGCGATCCCGCCCCATGCCGCGCATTGCCGCTTGTCCAGCCTGCCGCTGATGTTCGGCACCACTGTCGATACGATACCGGCGAAGCACCCGTATCTGGCGGCGGATCCGCAGCGCGTCGCCGCGTGGCGTGACCGGCTGGGGCCGCGATGGCTGCCGCGCATCGGGCTTGCATGGAGCGGCCGCCCCACGCACCCCAACGACCTCCGCCGATCGGTCGCGCTGCATCGTCTGGCGCCGCTCTCTTCCGCTCGCCCGGCGCAGTTCGTGTGCCTGCAGAAGCCTTTGCCGCCCTCGGACGAAGCGGCGCTCGCGGCATTCCCCGGCATGATCGACCTCTCGGACGCGCTCGCCGATTTCGGCGAGACGGCGGCCCTCATTGAGAACCTCGATCTCGTGGTCTCCGTTGACAGCGCCGTCGCGCATCTGGCCGGCGCCCTAGGAAAGCCCTGCTGGCTTCTGCTGTCGAAGGCGGCCGATTGGCGCTGGATGGTCGAGCGTTCCGACTCGCCGTGGTACCCGACGATCCGACTGTTCCGTCAGCACATCCCTGGCGCCTGGGATGATCTGGTCCAATCGGTCCGCGACGCCCTTGTTCAAGGCTGGGACGCGCCCGCGACCGAAGGCACGAAACGGTAGGCCTGCCGACGCGCCCTAGCACAGAGTTAGCCAATGTACCCGATCGTCATCGACGAAACCGCATTGGCATCGGATATCGGCCGGCAAGGTTGGAGCCGGATCAAGCTGCTCGATCCACCGGATTGCGCGGCGCTTGCCGCGCTGTACGGGCAGGACCGGCATTTCCGCTCCACGATCTCGATGCAGCGGCATAATTTCGGGCGCGGCGAGTACCGCTACTTCGCGTACCCTCTCCCGCCGGCCATACAGGCCATGCGGACCGCGCTGTATCGCCCTCTCGCGTCGATCGCCAATGCCTGGGCGATGGCGGCAGATTTCCCTGCCTCGCACGAGGACTACGTCGCGCAATGCCATCGCGCCGGTCAGACGCGCCCTACGCCGCTCCTGCTGCGCTATGGGCCAGGCGACTACAATTGCCTGCACCAGGATCTCTACGGCGCCCTCGCCTTCCCCTTCCAGGCGACCGTGCTGCTCAGCAGCCCCGGCACCGACTTCACCGGCGGCGAGTTCGTACTGGTCGAACAACGCCCGCGCGCGCAGTCGTGCGCCGAGGTGATCGCGCTTGCGCAGGGGGAAGCAGTGATCTTTCCGGTCAACCGCCGCGTCTCGTTCCAATCGGGCACGGCGCGCCGGACGGTGATGCGGCATGGTGTCAGCCGCGTGGATCATGGACTGAGGCATACGCTCGGCATCATCTTTCACGACGCCGCTTAGCGAAGAGCCTGGCGCTACCCAATCCCCCAGAAGCGCGCGATCTCGTTTGCGGAGGCAACGCCCACGTCCAGCACGTATTGCTGCGGCGTCCCCGACGATGGCCCGATCGGGTAGCCATGGCCCATCGCGCCGATGAGAACCTGCTCCACGAGCGGCTGCCCGCCTTTCGTCCACGACCGTCGGCGCAGATTGTTCTCGGCCACATTGCTGGTCGGCGCACCGGCCACGCCGTGGACGGATGTCCATTGCGCGGCGAGCAGGTCGGCGTTGCCGGGGTCGACCATGGTGTCCTTGTCGCCGTGCCAGATCGAGACCCGCGGCCACGGCCCGCGGAAGGCGGACGGCGCAGCCGCTCGCAGCTTGGCTGCCCATTCCTCAGGCGTGAGGTCGGGTCCGGGCTGCGCCATCCGCAACAGCCCCTGTCCCGCCCCGGCCGCCGTGCCGAAGGGCAGGCCCGCGACTACAGCCCCGGCGGCGAGCAGGTCGGGGTAGGTGGCCAACATCGCAGCCGCCATCGCCCCACCCGCCGACAGGCCGACAACGAAGACGTTCCGTGAATCGACCGGGTGGCGCTCGCCGGCAGCGGCGACCATCTGCCGGATCGACAGAGCCTCTCCCGCGCCGCGCACCACCTGCCGGGGCTCGAACCAACGGAAGCAACGCCCGTGATTGTTCGTGCCGGCCTGTTCCGGCGCCAGCAGGACCACGCCGAGTTGGTCGGACAGCTCCAGCCAGCCGCTCGCGGCGGCGAACTCCTCGGCGCGCTGGCCGCAGCCGTGCAGGACCACTACCAGCGGCGCGGCGCGTCCGCTAGCCCGCCTCGGCGCATGGACCATCATCTGCAAATTGCCGGGATTGCTCCCGAACGACTTGACGATCTCGAACGATCCGCCATGCGCAGGCGCGCCCGGCATCTCGGAGCGTCGCGAATTCAGGACCTTCGCCACCGTTGACGACGACCGTGCCTGGGCGGCCAGAAGCGCGGACGCGGCACGCAGCGCCGTGCGGGCGCTCCGGTTGGCGATCCTGAGTTCGCGAGACCACTTCATCCGTGCTGGGCTCCGTACCACGCGGCCCGGGGCCCATCGCCTCGGGAACCCTCTCTATATGGGGCTCATGCTGCGCCGCAACATGGAGTGCGATCCTGCCCTGCGCGCTACGGGTGCTTGTGGATCGGGTCCACCCAATAGACCGTTTCCGGGCGTTCGACCGGCTCGACCCCCTCCAGGTTGATCACGACGGCCTCGTTGTCGCTGCGCACAAGGACGCATTCGAGCGTCTCGTCGCTGCTGGCATTGATCTCCTGATGGGGAACATAGGGCGGCACGAAGATGAAATCGCCGGGCTCGGCTTCCGCGACGAACTCCAGCCGCTCGCCCCAGCGCATCCGCGCACGCCCTTTCACCACGTAAATGACGCTTTCTAGCGCCCCGTGGTGATGCACGCCTGTCCTGGCGTTGGCATGGATGCTGACAGTGCCGGCCCAGATCTTCCGGGCGCCGACACGCGCCGCATTGATCGCGGCGGCACGGTTCATCCCGGGGGTTTGCGCCGTATTCGTGTCCAGCTGATCCGCCTTTATCACCCGCACGCCGTTGAGCCGCCAATCGACGGTTCCGGGAGCCGGCGCGACGTCGCTGTGTGTATGCGGATGGTCGTGGTCGTCCGAGTGGTCCATTCAGCGCTCTCCCGTCGGTGCATCGTCCGTTCTTGCCAACGGAGGGCGTCGAGGAAGCCCAGCATTTCGCAAGACTGCCCAGTGCAGACACTTCGCACCCATTGGCGGCCGTCAGAGCGCCGCTTTTTCGCTCATCGAGCGTCCCGGCCGCTGAATCCTGCGGCAAGCCCCCCAAACCGTAAGCGGATGTGACGCACCTCACATCCGTGGGGCGAAAACGGCGCTAGCGTCGCCACCAAAGACCGGGAAGCGACCCCAGCCGGGAGACGGGTGATGGACCATCTGCTGTCAAGTGCGGGAATTCGTCTGCGCTACCTCTGCGACCGATCGCTGCTCAACGCGGTCGACGTGCCGCAGATGCTGGAAGACCTCGCCGAGACGGAGACGCGCTACGCCATGTCCTGGTGGTTCGCGGCCACGCGGTTCGACGAGTTCGACCATGTCGTGACGGCCGTGGACGAGGCTACCGGTCGATACGTGGCATTGCTGGTCGCGAACGACGGCGCGACGGCCCAGGAAACCTTTCTCGATCTTCAGGCTGCCTTCGTGATCCGCGCGATGCGCGGCAGCATGCTGATGCGCCGGATGCTCGCCTACGCCATCTCGCGCATCTCGTTGCTCAGCAGCCTGCCGCGCGTCATCGCCGCGCGCACGTCACAGCCCATCTGCTATCACACGCTGGCGATGTTTGCGCAGGCGATGCCGGGCGCCGTCATATTCCCGAACCCGGACCCTGCCGTGGTCGATCTCGCACGGGCGGGACTGGCGCGCCGCATCGCAAGGCGCGTTGCCCCGACCCATGCCTATGACGCATCCACCGGAGTGATTCGTGGCGCAAAGCTCTCCGGTCCCACGTGCTTTTCCCGGCTGGCGCAACCGCGAACCGCGGTCGAGCGGATGTTCGAATCGCATCTCGGCGCGTCGGACCAGATGCTCGTTGTGGTCGATCTGAACGCCGCTGACCGCGAGGCGATCACCGGCCAGGCCGAGAAGCTCGTCAGGAAGCGCTGGAAGCAGCCGCACGCCGTGGCGGCCACGCCCGTCGCTCAGGCGCTCTCCGCCAGTGGCCCGGAAATCCCGACGCTCACCGCCTGACCGACTGCTGCGTTCAGTGGCGAAAGCCCAGCAGGGCGCTCCAGCCATAGGCGAGCAGCGCGAGGAGCGACGCGGTCAGCAGGCTCTTCCAGAACGCCCAGTCTTCCCGGCTGACGAATTTGCCGGTCACGTCCTGAAGGGAGACTCGGAACGCCTCGCCCTGAGTTGATAGAGCCTGGTTGAACCGCTCGTACATCGCGCGGAACGAGGCATCGAGCTCCGCATCACGGTTCCCCAGCCGCTCGACGGCGGTGACGACGTAGCGCATCTGCTCTTCCAGCCGCGCCAGCCGAACCACGAGTTCGTCGATCACGGCCTGGGATTGCGACGCCTGAAGGGGCGGCGGCGGTGTCGTATGGTTGCTCAAATGAAAATGCCTTGCTAGCCGCGCGGGAAGCGCCCGCGGCTAAATTGCGGCTGAGGAAACGGGGATCGGCCACGTGGTGGCCGCGAGGGGAAAGTTCAGGGTCCAGGCGCTACCGAGATCGGCGCCAATATCCCAGCCCAACGGCTTGGCGACGGATGCGAAGTTGTCCGTCACCGCATTGCCCCGGAAGATGTTGGAAATTCCATAGGGGTAGAAAAGCAGAAGCCCAGCCTGGGCATTCGTGGGCGCATTGGACAGGGTCAGTTGCAGATGCGTCGGATCGATCCGCACGCACGCGGTGGCCTGGATCATCGGTCCAGGAGATTGCACCGAACCGCCGTCCATCACGGCAAACCCCTGCCCGGTGGCCGCCTGAAGCGGCACGATCAGATCGTTGCCCGCGTCATGCAGGATGGTCAGCACCAGGGTCGTGGAATGAGCGGTCTGCTGGTACGCATGCACGATGGATGGCCCGCCGGCGGTCGGGATGCCCGAGGGGATCGCCGTTTCGGTATCGCCGCCGATCGCAGCCATGACAGCCCGTGCCGCAACCGCGGAAGCAAGGCGGCCGAAGCGCAGATTGTCCGTCGCATCACGGTGATTGTAGTCGCCACTGCCGGCCACGAAGATTCCCGTGGACGGATCCCAGTTGCCGCCACGGGGATTGCTGTCCGCGGTCTGAGGAAGCCCGATCACGACGTTCTGAGTCGGGTCGGACACAATCTGCGCTGCAACTTCGCGGACCATCTGGGTGCCTGCATCCGTCCCGCTCCCGAACGGGATCGCGTTCCACCACATCATCGGCAATGCCGCGGCGCTTCTCGACAACATCGATCGCACCCGGCCGACAAGATTGGTGACGGCGTTCGCGTACTCGCTCTTTTCGGCATACGCACGGGCGCTGTCGCTTTCGGTCCACGGCCACACGAGAAGCGCGACGTCGCCGAGATCGGCCTGCGCCTGCGCCGCCAGATAAGTCTGCACCGCGTCTCCATCGGCTCCCAGGGACCAAGTGCCGGGATCGCTCCCGTCCCCCGGGTCAGCAAGGAAGCTGCCCGGGTAGAGCACTTGGCCGGCGAACGGCACGTTGCTGATGCCGTGTCCGCCGACGCAGGTGTAGGACGACCCGCCGCCGCCGGTGAACGAGCCGATGACGTTGTAGGCCAGCGCACCGAGATGCCAGGCAATTCCCTGAGCGAGCAGATGCCATGCCCCGTCGGTCAGGGAATATCCGGCATTCGACTGGCCCATCACCACGAGCTGAACGCCTTTCCGCGCACCGCGCCGCCACCGCTGGGCGGCGGATAGCAGCGTGGTCACATCCGCCGAATCCAGCGCATGCTCCCAGAGCGCCGCCTCATGGAACCAGCACTGGGCCCCGCCGCCTGCCTTGCCGCTATGGAGGAGAAGCAGCGTGCCAGCGGCATCGCTCGCGAGCGGGTTCGAAACGCCTGCGGCGACCTGCGATCCATCGAGCCAGACATCGATGCCGGTTCCGGGCGTGTGCCGGACGATGACCGAATGCGTATGCCGCCGCTCCAGCGACGCGGTGAGCACCGCTTGCGCGGCGCCCGGAAACAGAAGAAGGCGATGATTGGCGCCGGCCGTCGCGTCCGCGGCGATCACGGCAGTGCCGTCAAACGTCAGCAGCGCGATCTGGGTCGCCGTTCCGCCTTGCACGAAGTTGGGTCGCGACCAAACGAGATAGACCGTCCAAGCGGTTGACGTGCCGAAATCTGCCGGAATCAGTGACAGGCCGCTGTCGGGATCGAGTTGCGGCAGCAGCGTGCCCGAGGGCGGAACGGCCGGAGGAGCCATCAAGCTGCGCCCAAGCCCACCGAGAGTGCCATTCAGGCGCGGGGTCGCCGAAGGGGCCACACCGCCGCTCCCCGCATGATACACGGCAAGAGGTCGCCCGTTGCCGGAACCGTCGGAGACCGCGGCCACCGCGTTGTTCCAGGCCGGGAGCGGGTTTGAATCGGTTCCGATGAGCGACGCATACGTCCCCGCGTCCCACCATCCAGCCAGCCCCGCGATCGCCATCGGCGTGGGCCCGCTGAAGCCGGAGCTACCGCCCGTGGCGCCGCCGATCGGGCGCCAGAACGCGGCGCGTGCCGGCCCGAGCAGCATGGAGCGCCCCGGTGCGATCAAGGCAACCGACATCGTGCTGGCCCCTCAGGTGAAGACGAAGCCGGTCGAGACGCAGGTTGCCACGACGTTGTTTCCGGAATCGTAGGCAATACCCCACAGATAGGACGTGCCCGCGGTGGCCGGCCCATTGGCGTACGTGACCCACAGGTTGTGCCCGGCATTGCTGTACTGGACCGTGCTCTGCAGGCCTGAGGTCGGCATGGCGGTACTGCTCGTGGACCATGCGACATTGACGGCGTGCGGAACCGTGTGCCCGCCATCGCCGGATGCGCTGTTGTCGTTCACCTGCGCGACGATGCCGTTCGTCCCGTGCGGCGCCGTATACCCGGCAGCCGGCGCGAACGGGGTCAGCAGGTAATTGCTCTGCACCGCGGTCGTGCTGGTGACTGCCGCCGTCCAGGCGCTGCTGCCGCCCGCGTTCGCCGCCTGCACCTCGTAGTCATACGCGGTCGCGCTGCTCAAGCCGCTGATCGTCACCGTGGTTCCGGCGATGCCCGAGACGGTCGTCCAGGCATTGGCCGATGCAAGGCTGTAGCGGACGTTGTACGTGGCTGGCGCGCCCCCTGAGGATGGTGCCGACCAAGTCAGCATCTGAGTGGTGCTGGTCGCCGACGTGGCCGCCAGGCTGGCCGGCGTGCCCGGCGTCGCGACCAGCGTCGTGAACTGCGTCGAAGCGGTGAAGGCGGACGTGCCGCCCGCGTTCACCGCGGCGACCTGAACCTCGTACTGGGATCCGGCAGTCAGCCCTGAAAGCGCATAGGTAAGCGCGACGAGCCCCGAGACTTGGGTCCATGCCGTCGCTCCGGTAAGACGATACTGCACCACATACGATGCGACGGCGCCGCCACTGGCCGGAGCGAGCCAGTTGGCTGTCGCCGATGTCTGCCCGATGCTCGCGACAGACAGCGCGCCGGGCGTTCCGGGACCGGCAACCAATGTCGTCGCGGTGAGTATGCTGCTTGTCCCGCCAGAACCGACACTGTTCACCGCGAAGACCGACAGATCGTACTGCGTGCTCGGTGCCAGCCCGGTGACGGAGACCGATGTCGCAGCGACACTGCTGGAGAACGTGGTCCAGGTAGACTGGCCAGTGATCCTGTATTGCACCGTGTAGGTGCCCACCGCCCCCCCGGTCGTCGGGGCGGTCCAGGCAATCATGAGGCTGGTGCTCGTCACCGACGAGGCCGCGAGACCGGTGGGCGTACCCGGCGGAGAGCTTGGCTGTGCCGCCGTCGCCGCCGTCACGATGGTCGATGCCGGCCCCGCGCCGAACGCATTCGAGGCAATGACCTCAACGTCGTATCCGGTACTGGATACGAGACCGGACAGGATCGCGCTCGTGCCGGTCACCGATTGCGTCGTCCAGCCGGATTGTCCGGTGACCCGGTATTGCACCGCGTAGCCCGACGGCACTCCGCCCAGCACCGGAACCGCCCAGGTGACGGTCGCGGACGAATAGGTGACCGCTCCGATCGCGACGCCGAGAACCTGGCTCGGCGCCTGCCCGGCGGCACCGCCGGATAGCCACGCGATGTTGACGGTCCCGCCGGAATAGGCAGCGCTGACGACATCGGCGCACTGGCCGTTCGCGAGCGTCTGAGAGCCGCTGGTCGAGACGATTCCGGTGTCGAACGCAACCGTCCCGCCGGACACGTTGATCACCTTGCAGGCAAACCCGCTTCCCTGCGTCGCGGACGGAGAAAGGGTTGCGGGCTTGGAGACGACCAGCAGCCGCCCATTGTGCGTGCTGCCGTCCAGGGTCGTGTTGCCGGTGATCTCCACGACCGGCGCGCGATAACCCGGCATATGGCCGGCAATCCAGCTCCAGACTGCCGCCATGCTTTGCGCGAGCATCGTGCTGCTGCCCTGCCCTACCCAGAACAGGTCGGTGTCCGCAACAGCCCCGGCCGGACTCCCCTGGTCGATGGTCGCCCCATCGAGCAGGTTGGCATAGGTGATCGCGTGGTCCGATCCGCCTTGACTGACCCCGACGAGATCTGTCGGCGCAAGGGCGGTAACCTGGCTCAGGGTCGCGATGGCACCCGTCGCGCCGGCCGCCGCCGCCGAAATCACGCCGGACGTGTCGATCGTTACGTTCGATCCTGCCGTGAAAAGCCCGCGCAGCGTCGAAAGCGGCAGCAGCGCGGGCGCGCCGCCGCTACTGAGTACCACCTGATCGGTCGGGACGAGCGACGCCTTGGCGGGAAAGCCGGCATGGTCCGCACCGGTCGCTTGCACCGCATTCGACGACATCGCCAGGCCAGTACCGAGCACGATCGGTTCTGGCCCGCCCGGACCGAGGCTGACCCGCCCGAGCAACACGCCGGTCGGCGCCATGATGGCGGACTGCATCGACGCAAGCATCTCGCCGACGGTCACCGAGCGCGTCGTGCCACCCTGACTGAGCGGAACCTGATCCGCCGGATCGACCGACGTGGCAGCCGGCAACTGGGAAATGGTCGGCATACGGCGATTCCTGGATTGGATATTGCGGCAGCGGATGAGCGCGCGGAGCGCGTCAGGCGATCGGCCTTCTGGGCGGCGCCTACGCGCCGGCCGAGCACCACCATGCGGACGTGGCAGCGTTCCACTGCGCGGCGAACCCGCCGCCGCCCGCAAGCGATGAAGGAGGCGTCTGCACGTCGGCGGTCGCGCCCGCGCCGTCGGTGACGATCAAGGCACCGATGGCGACCTGTGTACTGATGCGGACGGTCTGTCCGTTGACGGGGCTTTGCGGCAGGCGGAGGGTGAGGCTTGCCAGTGAAGCTGTGCCGAGGATCCGGTAGTCGGAGACGGCGGCGC
>JAFEFJ010000380.1 GCA_018240635.1 Pseudomonadota bacterium
CGCGCCGCCCGAGACGGTGATGACGCCGAGCGTGTTGCGGGCGGGATAGATCCGCCGCGTCGCGGTGTGCGCGATGTCGAGCAGCTCCTCGGTGGTGCGGGCGCGCACGACGCCGAATTCGTTCAGCACCGCGTCGGTCACGGCGTCGTCGCCCGCGATGGAGGCGGTGTGCGACTTGGCCGCCGCTGTCCCCAGCGCGCTGCGTCCGACCTTCATCAGCACGATGGGCTTCTTCGCGGCGCGGGCGGCTTCGAGCGCGGCGATGAACTGCTCGGACTCGCGGATGCCCTCGGCATAGACGGCGATCACGTCGACTTCGGGGTTCTCGGCCATCCAGCCGATGGCTTCGCCCACGGTCACGTCGGCCTCGTTGCCGGTCATGACGCAGAGCGAGGCGCCGATGCCGCGGTTGCGCGCCATGGTGAAGACATGCGTGCCGTAGGCGCCCGACTGGCTCGCGATGCCGATGCGGCCGGGGATCGGGAAGCCGCTGTCGAGCGAGGCGGTGAATGTCGCGTAGTAGTGGGTGCGCCCGTCGAACACGCCGAGGCAGTTGGGGCCGAGGATGCGCATGCCGTGAGAGCGCGCGATGGCGACCATCCGGTCCTGCGCGGCGGCGCCGGCTTCGTCCACTTCCGCGAAGCCCGCGGTGAACACGAGCGCCGCCTTGGTGCCGCGCCTGCCGAGATCGTCGATCGCCTGCACGGCGATCTTCGCGGGCACCGCGACGATGGCGACATCGGGGGCGGAGGGTAGCGCATCCACCGAGGCGTAGGCGGTGAGCCCCTGCACGGTGGGGCGGTTCGGATTGACCGGCAGGATGGTGCCCGCGAAGCCCTTCTCCAGCATGTAGGCGATGGGACGCCCGCCGATGCGGGCGGGATCGTCCGAGGCGCCGAGCACGGCAATGGAGCGCGGCGCGAGCAGCGGCGTGAGGGTGGCGAAGCGTCCCGCCGCGGCGGCGGGGGGCGTTGCGTGGGCGGACATGGCTGGACGGTTTCCTCGAACGGCTGGCCGGCCAACTGTGGCCCCGGTCCGGTGGGGCGGCAAGCCGGGGGGTCAGGCCGCCGTGGGCACCTCGCGCCAGGACACGGTGGCGATGGCGACGACGATGAGTTGCACGAACACTGCGAGCGCGACGCAGCCGGGCCAGCCGGCGAGATGCCAGAGCCCGGCGGGGAGAATCCCGCCGAGCGCGCCGCCCACGTAGTAGCAGGCGACGTAGAGCCCCACCGCGGTGGACTTCGCGTGCCGGGCGGCGACACCGATGAAGCCGATGGCGAGCGACATCTGCACGAACAGCGCGCCGGCGATGAAGGCAAGGCCCGCGATGACGGCGATCAGGCTGTGCAGCAGCGTCAGCAGCAGGGCGGCGACGCAGATCGCAGTGGCGCAGCCCAGCGTCGCGCGGCGGCCAAAGCGCACCGCGAGCCGCGCCGAGACCGGCGTCATCACCATGCCGAGGAGATAGACGACGAACACCGAGCCGAGCGCGGCGGGGCCGAGATCGAAGGGCGGCTCGGCGAGGTAGAAGTTCACGTAGGTGAACACCGCGATGATGCAGAACAGCATCGAGAAGCCGACCGCGAAGGTGGCGATCAGGCGGCGGTTGCGCAGATGGTCGGCCACGCTCTGCATGCTGGCGCGCAGGCCGGAGATCGGGCGGAAGCGCCGCTCCTTCGGCAGCAGCCAGGCGACCGCGGCGGCGAAGGCGGCCGACAGCGCGGCGAAGGCCAGGAAGGCGGCGCGCCAGTCCGCGACCTCGGCGATGTGGCCGGCGACGAAGCGGCCGGCGAAGCCGCCGAAGATCGTGCCGACGGTGTAGGTGCCGGCGAGGCGGATCGTGTCGGGGCCTTCGGTTTCCTCGCCGACATAGGCGACGGTGACGGCGAAGATGAAGGGCATCGTCAGCCCCTGGGCGAAGCGCCACAGGATCATCGCGGGCAGGCTGGCGGAGAACGCGACCATCAGCGTGGGCAGCGGCAGCAGCGTCATCGCCGTCACGATGAGCCGCTTGCGCCCCAGCATGTCGGAGATCGAGCCGACGAAGGGGGCGAGCAGCGCGACGGCGAGCAACGGCGCGGTGATCGTCCAGCCGGTCTGCGCGACCGGCGCGCCGAAGGACTCGGCGATGGTCGGCAGCAGCGCCTGCACGGCATACAGGTTCACGAAGACGATGCAGCCGGCGAGGAAGACGCCGACGCTGCGGCGATGGGTCATGGCGAGACCGACGGAGAAGCGGCGGATGGCGCTGCGCTGATCCGCCCTACGGCGCGCGCATGATCGCGTAGCAGGCCGGGGGCGGCGGAGGCTTCGGCTTGGGCGGGCGGTGCGGCGCCGGCGGGGCGCCGAGCTGCTCGAACCACCAGGCGAGCGTCGAATCGCAGCCATCGCCGGCCGGCGGGGGCGCCTGGTCCGCGCATTCCGCCTGCCCCGCCGGGCAGCGGAAATGGATGTGCATGTGTGCCGCGTGGCCCCACCAGGGACGGATCAGGCGCAGCCAGCTTCGGTCGGTCGTGACGTCGGTGCACAGCTGCTGCTTGATCGCCGGGTTGACCAGCACACGATCCACCCCTGGCAGGGTCGCGGCAAGTTTGAGCAGGGTGACGGTGCCGGCGTTCCAATGCGCCGGGTCGGTGCCGCGCCCGTCGGGACGCACCATGCTGGGCAGCTCCACCGTCTCCCGCGTCGTGGGCGTCAGCGCCGGCTTGGGTAGCGTGTCGAGGCCGATATCGGCGTCGAGCCCGATCTGGTGCGCGGCGTGGCCGCCGGGCAGCGGGCCGCCGCGCGGGCGGGC
>JAFEFJ010000381.1 GCA_018240635.1 Pseudomonadota bacterium
GATGCGCCGGCGGCCCACCCGGGCCGGGGTTGCCGCGGGCGGGGCGGAGAGCCTATGTCCTCGGCCGCAATGGATCAGCCGGATGCCCTTGCCGAGCTTGCGCATACCCATGTCACGTTCGCGGACGGGCTGACGCTCGACTGCGGCGCGCATCTGCCGGAACTGACGGTCGCCTACCGCACCTACGGACGGCTGAACGAGGCGCGCAGCAACGCCATCCTGGTCTGCCATGCGCTGACCGGCGACCAGTACGTGGCCGAGCCGCATCCGGTGACCGGCAAGCCCGGCTGGTGGGACGCGGTCGTCGGCCCCGGCCTGCCGTTGGACACGGACCGCTACTTTGTCATCTGCGTCAACGTGCTGGGCGGCTGCATGGGCAGCACCGGTCCGCGCAGCGCGCGCCCGGACGCGCCTGACGAGCTGTGGGGCACCGATTTCCCCGCCGTGACCATCCACGACATGGTGCGCGCGCAGAAGCGGCTGATCGACCACCTGGGCATCGCGCGCCTATTCGCCGTCGTCGGCGGGTCGATGGGCGGGATGCAGGTATTGGACTGGGCGGCGAGCTATCCGGACGCGGTGTTCGCCGCCGTGCCGATCGCCACCGCCGCCTATCATTCCGCGCAGAACATCGCCTTCCACGAGGTCGGGCGGCAGGCGATCTTCGCCGATCCGGAATGGCGCGCGGGCCGCTACTGGCAGACCGGCGGCCGTCCGGCGCGCGGGCTGGCGGTCGCGCGGATGTGCGCGCACATCACCTACCTGTCGGAGCAGGCGCTTGCCCGCAAGTTCGGACGCCGCCTGCAGCACGCGGCGAAGGACCCGAGCGAGGCGATCAACCTGTTCGGCGAGATGTTCGAGGTGGAGAGCTACCTGCGCCACCAGGGCAGCACCTTCGTCAACCGCTTCGATGCGAACTCGTACCTGACGATCACGCGGGCGATGGACTATTTCGACCTCGCCGCCGACCACGGGGGCGACCTTGCCGCCGCCTTCCGCGGCACGCGCACGCGTTTCCTGCTGGTGTCGTTCTCGTCCGACTGGCTGTTCCCCACCGCGGAAAGCCGCGCCATCGCCCGCGCGCTGAACCGTGCCGCCGCCAATGTCAGTTTCGTGGAGATCGAAACCGACAAGGGGCACGATGCCTTCCTGCTGGACGAGCCCGACTTCCACCGCACGCTGGCGGGCTTCCTGTCCGGCTGCGCCGAGCATGCGGGCCTGCCCCGGTGAGCGCGCACGGATGAGCACGCACGACAGGGCGCGCATCGCGGGCGACGAGGCGGTGCGGTTCGTCGCGAAGAACATGCGGCTCGATCTTCGGCTGATCGCCGGCATGATTGCGCCCAACACGCGCGTCCTGGACATCGGCTGCGGCGACGGCACGTTGATCGAGTACCTGTTCCGCACCCTGGGCTGCGATGCGCGCGGCATCGAGATCGACATGAAGGAAGTCACCCGCGCCGTCGGCCACGGGCTGCCGGTCATGCAGGGCGACGCCGACACCGATCTGCGCCACTACCCCGACGGCGCGTTCGACTACGTGGTGCTGTCGCGCACGCTGCAGGCGGTGGAGCGCCCGCGCGAGGTGCTGCGCCAGATGCTGCGCATCGGCACGCGCGCGATCGTCAGCTTTCCGAATTTCGGCCATTGGCGGTTGCGCTGGCAGCTTGTCAGCACCGGGCGGATGCCGATGACCGCGACCTGGGACCGGCACTGGTACGAGACGCCGAACATCCATCCCTGCACGATCCGCGACTTCTTCGCGCTGTGCGCCGAGGAGGGCTACGTGGTGGAGAACTGGCTTGCGGCCGACGACGCGGGGCGCCGCTCGCCGTGGCGCCGCGCCGCGCGGCTTGCCAACCTGTTCGGCGAGCAGGGCGTCTTCCTGCTGCGCCGCGGCGGATAGCGGCCGTCCGCCGGGGCGCACCGCGGCCGTCGCCTTACGCCATGCCCTTGGCGGCCAGTTCCCTCAGCGCCTTGTCGTTCTTGCCAAGCTCCAAGCCCATGCCGCGCAGCACCGCCGGGGTCTTGCTGAACTGGACGTTCGCGTAGTCCACCACCTCGATCCGGTTGCCCCAGGGATCGAGGAAGTCGAGGAACGGTCCGTCCAGCAGCCGCGCGCCCGCCTGTTCGGCCAGCGCGCGCACGCCGGAGCGGTCGTCCACCACCAGGCCGAAATGCCGCGCCTCCACGCCGTCATGGCCGGACGCGCGGGTGAGATTGATGAACTGGTCGCCCAGGTCGATGAACGCCATGCTCTCCGAGCGGCTGCGCAGCGTGAACTCGAAGATGCGCCCGTAGAACGCCAGGGCCTCGTCGATATCGCCCACTTCCAGCGCGACGTGGTTGATGCCGACCACCTTGGCCCGGCGCGGCTCCGTCCCGGTCTTCGCGTCCATGCCTGCGTCCTCCTCGCTGTTCCTCGTGCCGGTAGGTGGGCGCCGCGCCGCGCCGATGGAAGGCCGGCCGAATGGCGGATCGTGCCGCCTGGAACCGCCGCCACGCGGGCCGTAGTCTGAGCCGTCGTCCCACAGGAGAACGCGCATGACCGCCAGCCTCCCGGTGCCCGTACCGACCATCGATCATGTCGTGGTCAATGTCCGCGATCGTGTGGACGCGGCGGCGGAGGCGTATCGCCGGCTGGGCTTCACGCTGACGCCGCGCGGCTATCACACGCTCGGCTCGATGAACCATCTGGCGATCTTCGGCACCGACTATCTGGAACTGATCGCCGCGCGCCCGGGCGACGGCGGACGGCAGGACATCATGGGCGCGCCCGAGGGGCTGAACGGTC
>JAFEFJ010000382.1 GCA_018240635.1 Pseudomonadota bacterium
CTTTGGCGGCGTGGCGATCCAGGGGGGCGGCACCGTGCCTTGGCTCTGGATTGCCACGGCGCTGCGCGCCTCGCAATGACGCGCGGCGCGGCGGGAAACGAGCCCTTACCCCGCCTCCCCGAAGAACCGCAGGAACCAGTCCGTCACCTGCCGCGGCGCTTCCTCCGGCACGTAGTGGCCGCAGGGGAGGGCTTCGCCGCGGACGTTCTCGGCGCGGGCGCGCCAAAGCGTCAGCGCGTCGAAGCGGCGGCCGACGTGGCTGCGGGCGCCCCATAGGGCCAGCAGCGGCATCGGGAGCTTGCGGTGCAGGTCGGCGGTGTCGTGGTCGCAGTCGATGGTGGCGGCGGCGCGGTAGTCGCCGCAGCTTCCGCGGATCGTCTTCTCGTTGAAGCAGCGCACGTACTCGTCCCAGATCGCGGGCGGGATGTGGCCCAGGTCGGCGGTCAGTTTCAGGAGTTTCTTTCGCAGGAACCAGTCGGCGGGGACGCTGCCGATCATCCGCTCGGGGAAGTCGGCGGGCTGGGCCATGAAGGGCCAGTGCCAGGTGCCGATCGAGCCCTCCTTGTCCATCGCCGCCCACATGTCCAAGGTCGGCACGATGTCCAGCACCGCGGCGCGGATCACCTTGTCCGGGTGATCGAGGCACATGCGGTGCACCGTGCGGCCGCCCCGGTTGTGGCCGGCGACCATGAAGCGCGAATAGCCGAGCGCGGCCATCACCTCCACCTGGTCCTGCGCCATCGCGCGGAAGGAGAAGGTGGAATGGTCGGGCGCTTCCTCGGGCGCGGAGCTGTCGCCGTAGCCGCGCAGGTCGGCGGCGACGACGTGGAAACGCTCGGCAAGGCGCGGCGCGACGGCGTGCCAGGAAACATGCGTCAGCGGATTGCCGTGCAGCAGCAGCAAGGGCGGCCCGCTGCCGCCGTGGCGCAGGCGGATGCGCGCGCCGCTCGTTTCGATGTCGGTCAGCGTGAAGCCGGGCATGATCTGCATGGCGCGGCTCCCTACTTCGCCGCCAGCACCTCGGGGTTCATCACGCGCACCGGCTTGCCGTCGAGGAACGCGAGCGCGTTCTCCACGCTTTCGGGATAGAACTGCGCCCAGACCTCGCGCACGCCGTAGCCCAGATGCGGCATCAGCACCGTGTTGGGCGCGGTGCGGAGCGGATGGTTCGCGGGCAGCGGCTCGCGGTCGAACACATCGAGCCCCGCGACGATGCGGCCCGCGTGCAGGGCCGCGAGCAGCGCCGCCTCGTCCACCAGCGGGCCGCGCGAGGTGTTGATCAGGATCGCGCCCGGCTTCATCAGCGCGAGTTCCGCCGCACCCACGATGCCGCGCGTGCGGCCCGACAGCACCAGATGCAGGCTGACCGCATCGGCGCGCGCCAGCAGCTCGTTCTTCGGCGTAAGCGTCGCGCCGTGCTCGGCGGCCTTCTCCGCCGTCAGGTTCTGGCTCCAGGCGAGCACGGTCATGCCCAGCGCATGGCCGTAGCCCGCCACCATCGCGCCGATGCGGCCGAGGCCGAGCAGGCCGAGCGTCTTGCCGTGCAGCGCGCCGCCCGTCGGCACGCCGTCCTGGAAGCGCCCCGCGCGGATCGCGGCGTCGCCCGCCGGGATGTGCCGCATCGCCGCGATCAGCAGGCCGAGCGCCAGTTCGGCGGTGGCGTGCAGGCCGGGGCCGCTGGTGGTGTTGCAGACCACGACGCCGTGCTTCGTGCAGGCCGCCATGTCCACGGTGGCGGTGCGCGCGCTGGTGGTGCCGAGCATCCTGAGCTTCGGCAGGCGGGCGAGCAGCGAGGCGGGAAAAGCGGTGCGCTCGCGCATCGACAGCACGATCTCGGTGTCGGCCAGCGCGCGCGCGGCGTGGTCCTCGTCGTCGAAGGCCTGGGCGTGGAACGTGACCTCCGCGCGCGCCTGCAGCGCGGACCAATCGGCGCTCGCCCGCGCCACGCCCTGCCAGTCGTCCAGCACCGCCACCTTGGTCATGTCCGTTTCCCCGTCTTCGAGGGAGAGTGTAGGGCGAATGCGGTCAGCCGGGCATCCCCGACGGATCGCGCGCGGCGTGGCGCACCGCATGGATGATGATTTCGTCGTCCCCGACTTCGTAGAACACGAGATAGGGATAGGGCATGGCGACGGCGCGGCGGATCGCCGGGTCGTCGGTGCGCGCGCCGATGCGGGGGTGCGAGGCGAGCAGCGCGATCACCGCCTTCAGGCGCGCCTGCACGCGGCGCGCCCCTTGGGGCGACCGGGCGGCGATGTAGTCGAGTACGGCGTCGAGGTCCGCGAGCGCGGGGGCGGTGTAGCGCAGCCTCACAAGCCGTGCTTGGCCCAGATTGCGCGCACCTGCTCCTCCGCCGCGAAGTCGCCGCGCGCCGCGGCCTCGCGCGAGGCGGCGATGGCGGCACGCTCTTCAGGAGACAGCGTCACAGGCGGCTCGGCATCCGCGCCCGCAAGCCGCAGAACGACGCGCGCGATGTCGTCCTGCGCGGCTTGCGGCAGCGCGCGGGCGGCTTGCAGCGCCTGATCGAGCAGCGTGTCCATGGCCGGACTATAGCACGGCGCGCGCGATCCGCCGCTACCGGTCGCGCGGGTCGAGCGCGTCGCGCAGGCCGTCGCCGAGGAGGTTGAAGCTCAGCACGCAGAGGAAGATCGCGATCCCCGGGAACAGCGCGAGCCAGGGCGCCTGCGTCAGAAACCGCTGCGCGGCGTTCAGCATCGAGCCCCAGGACGGCGCGGGGGGCTGCTGGCCGAGGCCGAGGAAGGAGAGGCTCGCCTCGGCGATGATGGCGGT
>JAFEFJ010000383.1 GCA_018240635.1 Pseudomonadota bacterium
CCGCCGTCACGCCCGACAGCGCGACGGACTTCTTGGGCTTGTTGCCGCCGGGCGCGGCGGCGGTCGTGGTCTCACTCATGGCTCGCTCCCCTTCAGAAGATGCCGGGCTTGCCGGCCGCGAGCGTGCCCGCGGGCAGCGCCACGTTCAGCCGGTGAAGCTCGCCCGCCGGCAGCCGCGCCAGATCCTGCGCCGCTTCCAGGAAGCGGTTGGACTCGCGCGTGCTGATGATGCCGTCGGTGAGGATCTGGAACTTGCGGATGTAGTCCTCGCGCCCGAACGGCTTGGCGCCCAGCGGATGCGCGTTGGCCACCGCCATCTCGTCCACGATGCGGCTGCCGTCGTTCATGACGATCTCGACGCGCGCGCCGAACGCCTTTTCCGCCGGATCGATGGAGTGGTAGCGGCGCGTCCACTCCTTGTCCTCGGTGGTCTCGATCTTGTGCCACAGCCGCACGGTGTCGGCGCGGCCGGCGCGACGGGGCGCGTAGCTGTCCACGTGGTGCCAGCGCCCATCCTGCAGGGCGACGGCGAAGATGTACATGATCGAATGGTCGAGCGTCTCGCGGCTCGCCTTCGGGTCCATCTTCTGCGGATCGCCGGCGCCGGTGCCGATCACGTAGTGGGTGTGATGGCTGGTGTGGATGACGATCTTCTCGATCTTCTCCATGTCGGCGATCTTCTCGCGCATCCGGAACGCGAGGTCGATCAGCGCCTGCGACTGGTACTCGGCGCTGTGCTCCTTGGTGTAGCTGTCCAGGATCGCGCGCTTCGGCTCGCCCGCTTCCGGCAGCGGCACCTTATAATGAGCGTCCGGCCCATCCAGCATCCAGGCGATGACCGAGTCCTCGCCTTCGTAGATCGGGCTCGGCGCGCCTTCGCCGCGCATCACGCGGTCCACCGCCTCCACCGCGAGCTTGCCGGCATGGGCGGGCGCGTAGGCCTTCCAGCTGCTGATCTCGCCCTTGCGCGACTGGCGCGTGGTGAAGCTGACATGCACCGCCTGCTGCACCGCCTGATAGATCGTCTCGGTCGGCAGCTTGAGCAGCGTGCCGATGCCGGCGGCCTGCGCCGGGCACAGATGGGCGATGTGGTCGATCTTGTGCGCGTGCAGGCAGATCGCCCGCACGAGATCGATCTGGATCTCGTAGCCGGTGGCGAGCCCGCGGATCAGGTCGCGGCCCGACTTCTCCATCGTCTGCGCCACCGCGAGGATCGGCGGGATGTTGTCGCCGGGATGCGAGTAGTCGGCGGCGAGGAAGGTGTCGTGCATGTCAAGCTCGCGCACCGCCGTGCCGTTCGCCCATGCCGCCCATTCCGGGCTCACGCGCTTGCCGGGCGCGACGCCGAACACCGTCGCGCCGCCCGAGCGCGGATGGCCGAGCGCCATGTCGCGCGCGGAGACGACGGGGCGGCGGTTGATCGCCGCGATCGCGACCGAGGCGTTGTCGATGATCCGGTTGATGATCATCGCGGCCACGTCCTTCTCGACCGCGACCTTGTCGGACGCGACCGAGGCGATCTTCCACGCCAACTGGTCGGCGCGTTTCAGATCGCTCTTGGAAGGGTGAACCTTCACATCATGCAGTATCATGCGGACCCTCTCAGGATGGTCTCGTTGCGCGCCCCTTGGGCGTATCCCCCTCGGCATATCCCCTGGGCGCATCGTGCCGGCGGCGTTTCGGGCCTGACGCAGGCCGCATCGCGCCTTAGGCTGGCGGAAGGGCTTTCGTAGGCGGGACCGCACGCGCCGGCAAGCCGAGCCCCTCGCCAGAACGCCGCCGTTGGACGACACCGCCAACCGATCGAGACTGATTCAGATCAAAGGACCGACGCATGAGAAGACGCAGCATCACCGTGGCCGCCGCGCAGCTTGGCCCGATCCAGCTTGCCGAGCCGCGCGCCGTCGCGGTCGAGCGGATGGTGCGGCTGATGGAATGGGCGCACCGGCGCGGCGCGGAGCTTGTGGTGTTCCCCGAGCTTGCGCTGACCACCTTCTTCCCGCGCCACTACCGCGAGGACATCGCGGAGGCGGACCTGTGGTTCGAGAGCGCGATGCCGTCGAACGAGACCGCCCCGCTGTTCGACGCCGCGCGGCGCTTCAACATGGGATTCCATCTCGGCTACGCGGAACTTGCGACCGAGGCGGACGAGACGGGCGCGGTGCGTACGCGCCGCTTCAACACCGCGATCCTGGTGAGCCCGGCGGGCGAGGTGCTGCTGAAGTACCGCAAGGTGCATCTGCCGGGGCACGCGGCGTTCGATCCGAAGCGCGCCGTGCAGCATCTGGAGAAGCGCTACTTCGAGGTCGGCAATCTGGGCTTCCCCGTCATCCGCGCGCCGATGGGCGGGCTGGATGGGCTCAACATGGGAATGCTGATCTGCAACGACCGCCGCTGGCCGGAGGCGTGGCGCGTGCTGGGGCTGCAGAGCGTGGAACTGGTGATGCTGGGCTACAACACGCCGAGCCTGAACCAGGCGGCCTCCGGCTTCGAGGCGCCGCATCTGCGCGTGTTCCACAGCCACCTGTCGATCCAGGCGGGCTGCTACCAGAACGCCTGCTTCGCGGTGGCGACGGCGAAGGCGGGGGTCGAGGACGGGTGCGAGCTGTTCGGCCACTCGATCATCGTCAACCCGCAGGGCGAGATCGTCGCGCAGGCAACGAGCTGGGACGACGAGGTGATCTGCGCCGACCTCGACCTGGGCATGTGCGAGCTGGGACGGAAGACGATCTTCGCCTTCGAGAAGCACCGCCGCCCGGAGGCGTACGGGCGGATCACCGAACAGG
>JAFEFJ010000384.1 GCA_018240635.1 Pseudomonadota bacterium
GAGGTCGATCGTCGCGGCGGGGTCGGTGTAAGGGCCGGAGGTGTCGTAGGCGCGGAACGGCTCCTCGCGCGCCGAGGGATCGAGCGCGATCTCGCGGAAGGGAACGCGGATGTCGGGCCGGCCCTCCGGGCTCGTGTAGATCTTGCGCGAACCGGCGACGGGGCCGGTGGTGACGGAGGTCGGCTTGGTCTGCACGGTCATCCGCTGTCTCCTCGCTTTTCCGGATGCAGGAGCGGCGGATCGGAAAACGGGTGCGTCGTCGCCCGTGCTGCCCGTCCCTCCGCCGGCATGACCCGGTTCAGGTTCGCAGGGTCACCGCGCAAACAGCGGTATCTCAGCCCCTTGGCGGGACTCCCCTCGGTGCAGAGAACATGAGCGGCGCGAATGGGCGTGTCAATCGGCGCGGGAACACGGCGTCGCGCGGATCGGCGGAGTGATGTAAAGCCTCGTCACATGAGGCGTGGCCGATGAGATTTGGGGACGACGACCGCGGGCGTCGGCGCGACAGCTATCACCACGGCAATCTGCGCGAGGTGCTGGTGGAAGCCGCCCGTGCCCTCATCGCCGAGCGCGGCACCGCCGGATTCAGCTTCGCCGAAGTGGCCCGCGCCGCCGGCGTCTCGGCCGCCGCGCCCTACCGGCATTTCCGCGACCGCAATGCGCTGGTGGCCGAGGTGGCACGGCTCGGCTTCGAGCGGTTCACCGCCGATCTCGACCGCGCCTGGAACGGCGGGCGGCCCGAGCCGGTCGCCGCGCTGGAGAATTGCGGCCGCGCCTATCTCGCGTTCGCGCGGCGCGATCCGGCGGCCTATGCCGCGATGTTCGAGACCGGCTTCGCGCTGGAGGAGGACGCGGCCCTGCTCGCCGCCTCGGAACGCGCCTTCGCGGTGCTCCGCCGCGCCGCCGATGCCGTCTGCGCGCTGCATCGCGGCCCCGGCGCCCGCCCGCCCGGCCTGATGGTGGCGCTGCATATCTGGGCGATGGCGCACGGCATCGCGTCGCTGTTCGTGGGCCGCCTCGACGCTGCCCGGCGCAAGCTGCCGATGGCGCCCGAGGAACTGCTGGAGGCGGGCGTGCTGATCTACCTCCAGTCCCTCGGCGTCGCGCCGATGCAGCCAGGCGGAACCGCTTGACGTGCCGCGCGGCACTCCCCAATGTGAATGTGCTTAACATTCACGCCCGCTACTCCGGAGGCATCATGGTTGTCGCGGACAGATACGACGATGTGGGGAAGATCGGCTGGATCGTCGCCACCGTCGCGGGGTTCTGGCTGTTCTGGCCGATCGGGCTCGCGCTGCTGATCTATTTGGCATGCAGCGGGCGGCTCCGCGCATGGCGGCACGAAAGGCGCGGCCGCTGGTACAATTCGGGGCCTGGGCCGCAGGGCGGCCAGTCCTACGGCGGCCAGTCCTACGCCTCCGCTCCCTGGGGCGGCCCGTGGGGCAGTGGGGGCGGCTGCGGATGGGGATGGGGCTCGCGCCGCGCCGATCCGCCCTCCAGCGGCAACGCCGCCTTCGACGAATACCGCGCCGAGACGCTGCGGCGTCTGGAGGAGGAGCAGCGCGAGTTCGTCGAATATCTCGAACGCCTGCGCCGGGCGAAGGACAAGGCCGAGTTCGACCAGTTCATGGCCGAACGCCGCCCCCCGCCCGCCGTGCCCGACGCCGAGCAGGTCTGACGCAACGCCCGCGGGGCGGGCCCCGGCTCGCCCCGCGCCCTACGCCGGCATCACCATCCGGCCCAGCGGGCGGCCGCCGAAGATGTGGACGTGGAAATGCGGCACTTCCTGCCCGCCGTGTTCGCCCAGGTTCGCCAGCAGCCGGTAGCCCGGCTCCTCCAGCCCCAGCATCTGCGCCACCTTCCCGACGGCCCGGATCATCCCCGCGATTTCCGCCTCGCTCGCCTTGGTCGAGAAATCGGCGAACGAGACGTATTTGCCCTTCGGGATCACCAGCACATGCGTCGGGGCCTGCGGGTTGATGTCGTGGAACGCCAGCACCCACTCGTCCTCGTAGACGGTGCGGTTGGGGATCTCGCCCCTCAGGATGCGGGCGAAGATGTTGGCGTCGTCGTACGGGGCGAGGCCCGAAACCGGCATGGCGTGCTCCTGATGCGGTGGCGCGGCGCGATCAGGGAATCTTCGTGGTATCCATTCTCAACGCAAGCGGTCCGCGCCGTCCGCGGGCAGCCTTCTCGGCGATGCCGCTGATCCCTTCGCGCCGCGTTAGTTCGGCCCACACGTCCTCGGGCCGCACCCCCGCCGAGAGCCACAGCACCATCAGGTGATACAGCACATCGGCGCTTTCGCCGATCAGCGCCGTCCGGTTGCCGGCCACCGCCTCGATCAGGCATTCGACGGCTTCCTCGCCGAATTTCTGGGCCACCTTCGCCGGCCCGCGCGACAGCAGCCGCGCGGAGTGGCTGGTGGTCGGATCGGCGCCGCGGCGGCTTTCGACCACCCCATACAGCCGGTCCAGGACCGCGCCGGTGATGTGCCCAGCCGGCGCGGTAAGCACCAGCTCGACCCGCCGCGCCTTCACCTTCCGGGTCTTGCTCTTGACCGTCTTGCCCTTCGCCGTCTTGCCCTTAGCGGACTTGGCCTTCGGCTTCCCGGGCTTCGCGGACTCGGTCCCCGCCGCCTTGCCGCCCGCGCGAGGCTTCGCCTTCGGCACGATCATCGAGATCGGCCGCAGCATAACGCCGGGCGCGGCCTCGCCCCGCTTGGTCTTCGCTGACTTGCCCATCGCTGACCCTAGGCCGCTGCCGCGCTGGGCAGGC
>JAFEFJ010000385.1 GCA_018240635.1 Pseudomonadota bacterium
CAACTTGGGTTAACCGTGGGGTTAAGGTTGGGGTTAACCCCCCCATAAAGCCATATTATCCAATCGATCTTTGACGCCCGTTTCGGTAGGAGCGCGGCTGATGACGTGTGCCTCGGCAAGCCCACGCAGTCGGTCGACGGTGGCCTTCAGGTACTCGGCAGGGCCGGCGAACGGTGCCATTGCATGCGAACCGATGGTTTCGACGCTCAGCGGGCTGTCGCCCGGCAGTGCGCGCGGCATCGCGCGCAGCGCCACGCTGGATCCGGCGCAGGATGCGCTGGTGTGGGAACCCAACCTGACCGCGGCGGCGAACGAGGACCACAAAGGCTACCACGCGCTGCTGTCCGCCTTCGTGCGCAAGGTGCGGGGCGAGCCGTCCGATGCCCCCGGCATCGCCGACGGCGTACGCGCGATGCGGGTTCTGGAGGCGATGGTCCGCTCGATGGAGAGCGGACGGACGGAGCAGCCGTGACGGCCGCGACGTGATCGCCAGGACGGACCGATGACCTCGGGCCTGCCGCGCCTGTCCGCCGCCACGCTCCGCCAGGCGCGGGCCGGCACCGTGCTGCCGGCCTACGCGCCCGCCGCGTTGCAGGTCGGCATCGTCCATCTTGGCCTGGGCGCCTTCGTGCGAGCCCATATGGCGACCTACACGGACGACGTGCTGGCGGAATCGCCCGCCGCCTGGGGCATCGCGGGCGTCAGCCTCCAGCGCTCGGATCAGCGCGACCGGCTGGCGCCGCAGGACGGGCTGTACGTCGCCCTGCAGCGCGACCGCGACGGCATGCGTGCGCGGGTGGTCGCCTGCATCCGGCGCACGCTGGTCGCGCCCGAGGACCCGAGCGCCGTGATCGCCGCGATGGCGCCGCCCACATGCAGAATCGTGAGCCTGACGATTACCGAAATGGGCTACTGCCACGACCCCGGCACCGGCCGGCTAGACGCAGACCATCCGCTCGTCCGCCGCGATCTCGCCGCGCCGGATGCGCCCGGTACGGCGGTCGGGCTGATCGTGGCGGCGTTGCGGGAACGGCGCGCGCGAGGCGTCGCGCCGCCCACCGTGCTGTGCTGCGACAACCTGCCCCACAATGGCCGGCTGGTCGCGGGCCTGGTGCGGGATTTTGCCGCGCTGCTGGACGATGGGCTCGCAGGCTGGATCGAAGCCAACGTCGCCTTTCCCTCGACCATGGTCGATCGCATCGTACCCGCCGCGACCGAACAGGACATGATGGATGCCGCGCAGGCGACGGGGCTGCGCGATGCCGCGCCGGTTTCACACGAGCGTTTCCGGCAATGGGTCATCGAGGACCGCTTTGTGGACGGGAATCGTCCGCCCTGGGAAGCCGCCGGCGCCGAGCTGGTGACGGACGTCGCGCCCTACGAGCACATGAAGCTCCGCCTGCTGAACGGCACGCATTCGGCGCTGGCCTATCTCGGCTATCTCGCCGGGAGGGAGACCATCGCGGACGCCGTCGCGGACGAAGCGCTGCGCGGCTTCGTCGGGCGGCTGTGGCGCGAGGATATGATCCCCGTCGTGCCGCCGCTACCGGGCGTCGATCTGCACGCCTATGCCACGACGCTGCCGCGCCGCTTCGCCAATCCCGCGATCCGCCATCGCACGTGGCAGATCGCGATGGACGGATCGCAGAAACTGCCGCAGCGCCTCCTCTCGACGATCCGCGAGCGGCGCGCGCGCGCCTTGCCGATCCCGCGCCTTTCGCTCGCCGTCGCGGCATGGCTGCGCTATGCGGACGCCATCGACGAGACCGGCCAGCCCATCGACGTGCGTGATCCGTTGGCGCAACGGCTGCGGGCGGTGCTGGACTCCGGCGGCCCCGATCCCGCCCGGCGCGTGGCTGACTCGCTCACGGTCGAGCCGGTGTTCGGCATCGACCTGCCGCGTGCGTCCCGCTTCGTCGCGGCGCTCACAGATACCTATGCGTCGCTGTTGGCGAAGGGCGCCCGCGCCGCCGCCGAGGCCGCCTGATCGTCCGCGCGTAGCGCTACGGCGCTATCCGCTCGCCGGTCTCGACCGAGAAGAAATGGATCGCCTCCGGCGCGCATTGCACGTGCACGGCCTCGCCGGTGCGCAGTGCGAAATGCCCCGCCTGGCGGGCAACCAGCCGCGCCTGGCGCGCATCGCGCAGCCATACTAGCGCCTCGTGCCCCGCACGCTCTATCACCTCCACCTCGGCCGGTATTCCGGCATCGGCCAGGCGGAAATCCTCGGCACGGATGCCGGCAATCACGTCCCGCGACGCTGGGCCTGCGCCGCGGCCGGGCAAACGGCAGGCAAATCCGCCATAGGCGAACGTCGCCTGTCCGTCCCGCACCATCAGGGTACCCTCCAGCAGGTTCATCGCAGGCGAGCCCACGAAGTTGGCGACGAAGCGGTTCGCGGGCGTACGGTAGATCTCATCCGGCGTGCCGACCTGCTGCAGCCGCCCCTCGCTGAGCACGGCTATGCGGTTGGACATCGTCATCGCTTCGAGCTGGTCGTGCGTGACGTAGATCATCGTGCGCTCCAGCCGCCGGTGAAGCTGGATCAGCTCGGTGCGCATATGCGCGCGCAACTCGGCATCGAGGTTGCTGAGCGGTTCGTCGAACAGGAACACATCGCTGTCGCGCACCATCGCGCGGCCCAGCGCAACGCGCTGCTGCTGCCCGCCGGAGAGCTGGCGCGGCCGGCGGTCCAGCAAATGCTGGATCTTGAGCGACCCCGCCACGGCGGCGATGCGGC
>JAFEFJ010000386.1 GCA_018240635.1 Pseudomonadota bacterium
GACGACGAGCCGCGCGCCGGGCGACACGGCGGCGCGATGGCCCTGCCGGAGATTGTCGATCACCACGACATCATCGCCGCGATCGACGAGTGCGGCGACGACATGGCTGCCGACATAGCCGGCGCCGCCGGTGACGAGAAATCGACGTTTCATGAAATCGGCCAGTCTCGAATGCCGGAACGCGCATGGAACATCGGGCACATTTCTCTATCCGGAGTTGAAACGCAAGGACGCGCGCCGGGCCGCCCCCCTGCAGGGCGGGCGGTGATGCGCCGCGCCGGGATCGACGGTATCGTGTTCGTCGTCCACGGTCCTGCAACCCGATCGAAGGCTTCCATGCGCGTTTTCAACACCCTGCCGATGCGGCATTGGCGCGAGGCGGGGCCCATGGCTCGGGCCGCCGAGGAAGCCGGGTTCGACGCCGTGATGACGGTGGAGCTGGGGCACGACTGCTTCACCCCTCTGGCGTTCGCGGCGCTCGCGACCGAGCGGGTGGAACTCACGCCCTCGATCGCGGTGGCGTTTCCGCGCAGCCCGACGATCCTGGCGCAGCAGGCCTGGGACCTGCACGCCAACTCGGGCGGGCGCTTCGTGCTGGGCCTCGGCAGCCAGGTGCGCGCGCACAACGAGCGGCGCTTCGGCGTTCCGTGGTCGCCCCCTGCCCCGCGGCTGCGCGACTACGTGCGCGCGCTGCGCGCCGTCTGGCGGTGCTGGGAGACGGGCGGGAAGCTCGATTACCAGGGCGAGCATTACCGGCTGACACTGATGACGCCGGATTTCTCGCCCGAGCCGACCGGGCTGCCGATGGTGCCGGTGACCATCGCGGCGGTGGGCGAGGCGATGCTGCGCGTGGCCGGCGAGGCCTGCGACGGGGTGCGGCTGCATCCGCTGTGCTCGCGCCGCTACCTGGAGGAGGTTTGCCTGCCGCAGATCGAGGCCGGGATGCGCCGCAGCGGGCGGCGGCGGGAGAATTTCGACCTGCATGGCGGCGGCTTCGTGGTGACGGGCCCGGACGAGGCGACGGTGGCGCGCGGGATGGACTGGGTGCGCTCCCGCGTCGCGTTCTACGGCTCGACCCCGGCGTACCGGCCGATCATGGCGCTGCACGGGCTGGAGGACCTGCACGAGCGGCTGCACGGGCTGTCGCGGACGGGCGGCTGGCGGCAGATGCCGGCGCTGGTGTCCGACGAGGTGGTGCGGCTGTTCGCCGCCTGCGGCCCCTACCCCGCCATCGCCGCCGCCATCGAGGCGCGCTACGGCGGCGCGGCGGACGCGATCGAGATGAATTTCCCCGACGGCGCGGCCGCCGGGCTGCAGCGCGAGATCATCGCCGATATCCGCCGCATCCCGCACCGCTTCGCGGGCTTCGACACGGACTGGCCGGCCACCTCGGGGCAAGAGAAGGCCGCGCCGGGCTGACCACGGCCCGGCGCGGCGCGCAGGAAGGCGGACCCCGGTTACTCGTCCGCCTTCGCCAGGACCATGGGAGCGGTCCCGGAATGATTCGCCGCTTCGATCAGGCGCGGCATCGCGCCGGAATTCGGCAGCGCCGGGCGAGGCGCCTGCGGCTGGGCGGCGGGCGTGACCGAGGAGGGCAGGCCGGCAGCGGCGCAGGCGTTTCCGCCAGTGGAGACGGTCTGCACCTGCGGCGCGGCGCCGTTGCCGCCATAGACGATGCGCTGGGTGCAGGTGCCGTGGCCGTTGGAGAAGGAGGTCACCACGACGCCCGACATGCCCGCCGGCATTCCGGTGCCGGCGGCCGCCGCAGGCACGACCCGGTCAGGCGCGAGCCAGGGCAGCGAGGCGAAGCCGCGCTGCATGTCCGCCATCATGCGGTCCATTTCCTGGAACATCGCCACCGGCGACGGCATGGCCGCGAAGGGGAAGCCGGCGTCGAACCCGGCCGGAACCGCCGCCGCGCCCGGCGGCAGCACGATCACGACGGCGCCGGGCGGCACCTGGATGGTGCGGCCCCGGACCGCGTCGGACTGCGCCGGGCTTTGCGCGAAACTCGCCGCCACGCTGGCCAGCAAGGCCATCGAGGCCACCGCGGCGACCGCCGCGCCACGCGAAGCTTTCATGCTTGCTCTCCCATTGAAGGACTTCAGGCATGGGAAATATGAAGGCGCGCGGCGCGCGAATGCCAGCCCGTACCGCCGTCCAACCGATTAATTATGCGAAAGACATTCCGCAGTTTTCCGCCGCCGCGAGGGCGCCGGGAGGCGGGGGGTCAGAAATCCAGATCGGCGTAGTGCGGCGGCGGCGCCATGCCCGGAACGCGGTCGGCGAGCAGGCTGCGGAAGCTGGGTCGGGACTTCATGCGGGCGTACCAGTCGCGCGCCGCCTGCGAGAGCGTCCAGTCGGCGTCGCCGATGAAGTCGAGCGCCGAGAGATGCGCGGCAGCGGCGAAATCGGCGAGCGAGATGTTGGCGCCGGCGAGCCATTTCCGCGTCTCGGCCAGCCAGCCGAGATACTGCAGGTGGTGGCGCAGCGCCGCGTAGCCGGTGCGCATCGCGCCCGCGTCGGGCTCGCCGCGGCCGAGCAGGCGCTTGAGGTATTTCTCGCCCAGCAGGTTGCGCGTGACCTCGTGGGCGAACTTGCCGTCGAACCAGGCGACGAGGCGACGCACCTCCACCCGTTCGGCCAGCGTGCGGCCGAGCAGCGGGGTATCCGGGTACGCCTCGTCGAGATACTCGCAGATGACGGCGGAATCGGGGATGGCGAGCCCGTTGTC
>JAFEFJ010000387.1 GCA_018240635.1 Pseudomonadota bacterium
CGAGACGCTCGGCCTGCGGGTGATCGAGGAGGTGCCGACGCCGCTGGCGCCGCGCGGGCGGCCGCCGGTGGTGTTGCAGACGCTGGCGCTGGAACGCATGGACGGCGGCGCGATCGACGTGGATGCGCGCGGCGCGGACGTGCTGGCGACGTTGCAGGCGGTGTGGGACGGGCGCGCGGAGGCCGACGGCTTCAACCGCCTGGTGCTGGCCGCCGGCATCGACTGGCGCGAGGCGTGGCTGCTGCGCGCGATGTTCAAGTGGTGCCGGCAGGTGGGCTTCCCGTTCAGCCAGGCCGCGGCCGAGGCGACGCTCGCCGCGCACCCGGACGCCGCCGCCGTGCTGGTTTCGCTGTTCCGCCACCGCTTCGATCCGATGCGCGCGCGCAGCCCCGCGACCGACGCGGCGGCGGAGGCGGCGCTGGACGAGCGCTGGGCCGCGCTGCTCGATGCGATCGAAAGCCCCGACGAGGACCGCATCCTGCGCCGGATGCGCACGCTGCTGGACGCGGTGCTGCGCACCAACTTCTTCCAGGCCGGCATGGACGGCTCGCGCGCGCTGTCGCTGAAGATCGACAGCGCGAAGGCGGGCGACATGCCGCTGCCGCGTCCGTGGCGCGAGATCTGGCTGCACAACGCGCGCATGGAAGGCTGCCACCTGCGCGGCGGGCCGGTGGCGCGCGGCGGCATCCGCTGGTCCGACCGGCGGGAGGATTTCCGCACCGAGATCCTGGGCCTGATGAAGGCGCAGATGGTGAAGAACGTCGTCATCGTGCCGGTGGGATCGAAGGGCGGCTTCGTGCCGAAGCGCCCGCCCGTGCCGACCGGCGATGCGGCGCGCGACCGCGAGGCGTTCCAGGCCGAGGGCGTCGCCTGCTACCGGCTGCTGGTGAACGGCATGCTGGACGTGACCGACAATCTGCGCCTGGGCCAGGTGGTGCCGCCCGAGGCCGTGGTGCGGCGCGACCCGGACGATCCGTACCTGGTGGTGGCCGCCGACAAGGGCACCGCGACGTTCAGCGACATCGCCAACGGCATCGCGGTGGAGCGCGGCTTCTGGCTGGGCGATGCCTTCGCCTCCGGTGGTTCCATCGGATACGACCACAAGGGCATGGGCATCACCGCGCGCGGCGCCTGGGTGAACGTCGCGCGGCATTTCCGCGAGATGGGGCGCGAGATCCAGCGCGACGAATTCACCTGCGTGGGCGTTGGCGACATGTCGGGCGACGTGTTCGGCAACGGGCTGCTGGTGAGCCCGATGACGAAGCTGCTGGCGGCCTTCGATCATCGCCACATCTTCATCGATCCTTCGCCCGATCCGGCGGCGAGCTACGCCGAGCGGGCGCGCCTGTTCGCGCTGCCGCGCAGTTCCTGGGCCGACTACGACGCGGCGAAGATCAGCGCGGGCGGCGGCGTCTATCCGCGCAACGCCAAATCCATCGCGCTGTCGGCGCAGGCGGCTTCGGTGCTGGGGCTGAGCGAGGGCGCGCACGAGCCGGTGGCGGTGATGCGCGCGATCCTGGGCGCGGAGGTGGATCTTCTCTATTTCGGCGGCATCGGCACCTACGTGAAGGCGAGTGCGCAGACGCAGGCCGATGCCGGCGACCGCGCCAACGATCCGATCCGCCTGGATGCGACGATGCTGCGCGCGAAGGTGGTGGGCGAGGGCGCGAACCTGGCGGTGACGCAGGCCGGACGCATCGAGGCCGCGGCGGCGGGCGTGCGGCTCAACACCGACGCGCTCGACAACTCGGCGGGCGTGTCCACGTCCGACCACGAGGTGAACATCAAGATCCTGCTGGCGGACGCGATGGAGTCCGGCCACCTGACCGAGACGCAGCGCGTGCAGTTGCTCGCGTCCATGACCGACGAGGTCGCGGCCCTGGTGCTGCGCGACAACCATCAGCAGTCGCAGGCGATCTCGCTGGATCTGATGGCGGGCGCGGCCGACCTGCCGGCGCAGAACGCGCTGATGGGCGTGCTGGAGCAGGCCGGCATCCTGGACCGCGCCGTTGCCGGATTGCCCGATGCCGCCGCCATCGGACGGCGCATCGCGTCGGGGCAGGGGCTGACGCGGCCCGAGCTGTGCGAGGTGATGGCGCACGGCAAGCTGTGGCTGTCGGCCGAGATCGACGCGAGCGGGCTGCCGGACGATCCGGCGCTGGAGGCCGATCTGGTGGCCTATTTCCCGGCGGCGCTGCGCGAGCGCCATCCGGCCGAGCTGCACCGCCACCGGCTGAGGCGCGAGCTGATCGGCACCGCCGTCACCAACGACCTGCTGAACCGGCTGGGCGCGGCGGCCTTCGCGCGGCTGCTGACGGATACGGGCCTTTCCGCCGAGACGGTGGCGAAGGCCGCGATCGTCGCGCGCGACGCCTTCGGCCTGAGCGATGCCTGGGCGGCGGTGGAGGCGCTGGACGGGAAGGTGCCGACGCAGGCGCAGTACGAGGTGGAGACGGCGATGCGCCGCCTGCACGAGGCGACGGCGCGCGCGCTGCTGACGGTGCCGGAGGGGCCGGGCGAGATCGCGCGCGCGGTGGACGATCTGCGCCCCGGCCTGACGGCGCTGGCGGACCGCGCGGCGGCGCAGGCCGCGGGCTCGCCGGCCGCGCTCGCGCTCGCTTCGCAGGGCGTGCCGGAGGCGCTGGCCAATTTCGCCGCCGCGCTGCCCGCCTTGCAGTCGGCGCCCGCCATCGTGCGGCTGGCGGCGGCGGCGCGCGTCCCGGTGGAGGCGGCG
>JAFEFJ010000388.1 GCA_018240635.1 Pseudomonadota bacterium
GCGGCGCGGTCGAAGCCGAGCTTGGCCGCTTCCTTCAGCCGCGCCTCGGCCTGCGGCACCTGCCGGATCTCGCCCGACAGCCCGACCTCGCCGAAATACACCATGCCCGGGCTGGTCGGCTGGGCGGCGAAGGCGGAGGCGAGCGCCGCCGCCACCGCGAGGTCGGCGGCGGGCTCGGTCACGCGCAGGCCGCCCGCGACGTTCAGGTACACGTCGTGGCCCGACAGACGCAGCCCGCCGCGCGCCTCCAGCACCGCGAGCAGCATCGCAAGCCGCGAGCCGTCCCAGCCCACCACCGCGCGCCGCGGCGAGCCGCCCGCGTTGGGCGCGAGCAGCGCCTGCACCTCCACCAATACGGGGCGGGAGCCTTCGAGCCCGGCGAACACCGCGCTGCCCGCGATGTTGCCGCGCCGCTCGGCAAGGAACAGCGCGGAGGGGTTGGCGACTTCCGCGAGGCCGGTGCCGGTCATCTCGAACACGCCGATCTCGTCGGTCGCGCCGAAGCGGTTCTTCACCGCGCGCAGGATGCGGAACTGGTGGCCGCGGTCGCCTTCGAAATACAGCACCGCATCGACCATGTGCTCCAGCACGCGCGGGCCGGCGATGGCGCCGTCCTTCGTCACGTGCCCGACCAGCACCAGCGCGAAGCGGCCCGCCTTGGCCAGCCGGATCAGCTCGAACGCCGCGGCGCGCACCTGCGTGACGGTGCCGGGCGCGCTGTCGATGCTGTCGAGCCACATGGTCTGGATGCTGTCGATCACCACGAGGGAGGCGTCGCGCGCGGCTTCCAGGCTGGCCGCGATGTCGCGCAGGTTGATCGAGGCGGCAAGCCCGATGGCGGCGTCGGCCACGCCAAGGCGCCGGGCGCGGAGCCGCATCTGTTCCACCGCCTCCTCGCCCGAGATGTACAGCACGCGCTTGCCCGCGCGGCCGAGCGCGGCGGCCGCCTGCAGCAGCAGGGTGGATTTGCCGATGCCCGGATCGCCGCCCACCAGCACCGCCGAGGCGGGGACGAAGCCGCCGCCCAGCACGCGGTCGAGCTCCGCGATGCCGGTCGCGATGCGCGGCGGCGGCTCGGCCTCCCCGGCGACGGGGACGAACTGCAGGCTGCGGCCCGCCTTGGCGTTGCGGGGGCCTTCGGCGGGTTCCTCGGCGATGGTGTTCCACTCGCCGCAGCTTTCGCACCGCCCGGCCCATTTGCCGCTGACGGCGCCGCAGGCCTGGCAGATGTAGCGGGGGGCTGCGCGGGCCATCAGCGCACGGTCTCCCTCTCCGCCCCTGGGGGCGGAGAGGAGCATCTCGCGGCGGCGGCGGCGGTCACGGCACCGCCGTCAGCATCGCGGGGCCGGGCCCGTCGAGGGGGATGCTGAGGAGGATCTGCCACGCCTGCCTGTCCTGCGAGACGACGTATTCGCGGTGGCGCACGCCGCGCACCGCCTTGTCGTCGGTTTCGGCCGCGAGTGTAACGGCAAGTCCGGAGTCGCGCAGACGCGCTTCCAGCGCCGCCGCCACCGCCGCGCCGTCGGCGCGTTCCGCCAGCGCCGAGCACGATCCGTCGTCGGGCGAGACCACGACGTATTTGCCCGTCGCGTTGGTTGCGTCGAACACCCGTCCGGGCGCGCCGTGCAGGAAGGCCGCCTCGCCCTCGGGCGGCACCTCGTGCAGCCCGGTCTTGCGCGCCCAGTCGCGCAGCCCCTTCGCGTTGCCGACGAAGCGGACGCAGCTCTGCACGAACAGCCCGGCGAGTTGCGCCGCGTTGTCCGACGCGGACGCCGCCGCCGCCGCGGGAAGCGGGGCGGCGAGGAAGGCGATCAGGCACAGGATGCGCGCGTTAGCGCGGCGTTCAGTCCTCGCCGGCATCCTGCGACTGTCTACAACAGGAGAGCGCCTTGTCCGCCATCTCGTCCGTCGGTTCCTCGTCCACCGCCCATCTGCAACAGATCGCCCAGCCCCCGGCGCCACCCGCGCCGGCCCCCGCTTCCGGCCAGGATTCGGATGGCGACAACGACCACTCGGGCAGCGTCGCCTCGGCCGCGCAGGGGGGCGCGCAGGGGGGCTCGGGCGCCCTCAACACGATTGCCTGACGCCGGCGCCTGATGCCCGCGCCTGGCATCGGGCGAATCCGGACGGCGGCTGCCGCGCGTGCGGCCGTCAGTCCATCATCTCGCGCAGGAAGGCCGGCACCCGCTCGTGCGCGTCGGCGCTTGCGATGGGGTCCATGCCGATGATCGGCACCACGCCGTCCTCAGTCGTGTATTGCGGCAGCGGCTGCAGTTCCTCGTCCGGCCAGTCGAAGTCGTGATAGGCGGTCGGGTAGATGTGGAAGCGCACGTCGTTGCCGAACGACGCGGCGGTGTTGGTCAGCGCGCGGCAGGGATCGGCGGGCGTCCACACATCCTTGCCGCCGATCAGCACCATCGTCGGCACCGCGGTCGTCCAGGTCGTGCGGAAGACCGAGGCGTGGCAGCTTCCCGGATACATCGCCACCGCCGCGCGGAAATCGCCGTGCGGCAGATCGACGGGGCGGGTTTCGCTGTCCGCGCGCACGCTGAGCAGCACCGCGCCGCCGCCCTGCGACCAGCCCATCAGCGCCACCTTGTCGGGAGCGACGAAGTCCTGCGCCTGCAGCCATGCCAGCGCGCTGTAGGCGTCCAGCGGGCGGGCGTCGTAGACGACCGCCTGGAAGGTGTCGGGGGAGCACATGTTCTCCACCCCGCGCGGGCGGAAGCTGTCG
>JAFEFJ010000389.1 GCA_018240635.1 Pseudomonadota bacterium
AGAAGCCGGCGAGGACACGTACCAGCTCCGTGGCTCGTGCGGCTTCTCGTTCGGCGATGGCTGCTCCGGCAAGACCGGCTTCGACCTGTTCGGCGCGAAGCACCCGAAGCACAAGACGCCGCTGGAGCTTGCGTGATGGCCCGCACGTTCCGCGCGCTCGCCGCGCTACTGTCCTACCCGACGCCGGACATGCAGACGGCGGCGCCCGACATCCGCGCGGCGATCGAAGCCGACGGCCTCGTTGCCGCCGCGCCGATGGCGGACCTGTTCGCCGACCTCGCCGCCGGCGACATCTACGATCTGCAGGCGCGCTACGTCGATCTGTTCGATCGCGGCCGCGCGGTCTCGCTCCACCTGTTCGAGCATGTCCACGGCGAAAGCCGCGACCGCGGCCAGGCGATGGCGGATCTGGTCGCGCTCTACGCCGACCATGGGTTGCAGATGCAGCCTGTCGAATTGCCGGACTATCTGCCGCTGTTCCTGGAATTCCTCTCGCTTCTCCCGCTCGCGGAGGCGCGCGCGCTGCTTTCGGAACCGTCCGCCATCCTCCGGATGCTCGCAGACCGATTAGGCGAGCGCGACGCGGGGTACGCTGCCGTGATGACCGAGCTTGCGAACCTCGCGAATGCGCCCGCGACCGGCGTCTCGGCGATCCCTGACGACGATCCCGCCGACCTCGCCGCGCTCGACGCTGCCTGGGAGGAGGCCGCGGTCCGTTTCGGCCCAGGCGAGGCGCTTGATGGCTGCGGAACCGACCGGCTGCGGACCCGCATGCGCGCCGCGCAGCGGGAGGTTGCGGCCGAAGGAGAGCGGCGATGAGCGATTGGCTGAACAACGCGCTGTATGGCTGGTATCCCTACGTCGCGTTCACCGTCTTCCTGCTCGGCAGCCTCCTGCGGTTCGACCGCTCGCAATACACGTGGCGCAGCGGATCCAGCCAACTGCTCCGCCGCCGGCAGCTTCGCCTGGGATCGAACCTCTTCCATGTCGGCATCCTTGTTGTCCTTGGCGGGCATTTCGTCGGCCTGCTGACGCCCATCGCGGTGTTCGATGCCATCGGCATCGGCCACACGTTCAAGCAGGGCCTCGCGATGACCGTAGGCGGCATCGCCGGCGTCATCTGCTGGGTGGGAATCGCGCTGCTCGCGCATCGGCGGCTGTTCGATCCGCGCATCCGCGCGACGTCCAGCTTCGCCGACACCGGCATCCTGCTGCTGCTCTGGGTCCAGCTCACGCTCGGCCTTGCCACCATCCCGGTCTCCGCGCAGCACATGGATGGCCACGAGATGGTGAAGTTCATGACCTGGGCCCAGGGAATCGCGACCTTGCAGCCCGGCGCCGCCGCGCTGATCGCCGATGCGAACCCGGTCTTCAAGCTGCACATCGCCCTTGGCCTGACGATTTTCCTCGTCTTCCCCTTCACACGCCTCGTCCATGTCTGGAGCGCCCCCGTCTGGTATCTCGGCCGGCCTGGTTATCAGATCGTGCGCTCCCGCCGCCCGGTGTCCCGCGCCGCCATGGCCGGGGACGACTGAGCCATGCGCACCGTCATCCGCCATCCGCAGACCGCGCGCCCCGCCATCTCCGTCAACGGGGCGGTCATTCCTGATGCAACGATCGCGCGGGAGGTGCAGAACCACGCGTGCGGCTCGCCCCGTCAGGCTTGGGAAGCGGCCAGCCGCGCCCTGGTGATCCGCGAACTTCTGCTGCAACGTGCCCGCGCCATCGGCATCGACGCCGAGCCGCGCACCGAGGACGGCCTGCGCGAGACCGAAGAGGAAGCGCTGATCCGCGTCCTTCTCGCCGCCGAGGTCCGCACCCCGAAGGCCGACGACGACGCTTGCCGCCGTTACTACGAGTCCAACCCGCGGCGTTTCCGCGGTCCCGACCTGTTCGAGCCGATGCACATCCTGTTCCGCGCCGACCGGCACGACGAGGCCGCCTACGCCGTCGCCGTCCAGCGCGCCGAGGCGGCGCTCGCCGAACTTGCGGCCGCGCCCGAGCGCTTCGAAGCCTTCGCCGTCGCGCTGTCCGATTGTCCCTCGGCCCAGGACGGCGGGCGCCTCGGCCAGATCGCGGCCGGCGAAACCACGCCGGAATTCGAGGCGGCGCTCCGCGCGCTCGAACCGGGTGAAACCTGCCGGCAGACGGTCCGCACGCGGTACGGCGTTCACATCGTGCGCCTGGAGCGCAAGGTGGCGGGCGCGATGCTGCCGTTCGATCGGGTGCGCGACCGCATCGCCGCGTATCTGGAGGAAAACGTCTGGCGGCGCGCGGTGTCGCAATACGTCGCCCTGCTCGCGGGCAACGCCAGCATCGCCGGCGTCGATATGCCCGCCGCGCAATCGCCACTGGTGCAATAGGACAAGGAAGATCGAGCCGGCGCCATGACCGCAATCCCCCGGCACACCTCTATCCCCACGCCGGTTCTGCTGACCGGCGGCTTCCGTCCGTTCTTCCTGCTCGCCGCGCTCTGGGCCGCGCTGGCCGTGCCGCTGTGGCTGATGCTGCTGGCCGGGCGCACGGACCTCCCGACGGCCTTCCCGCCCGTCCTGTGGCACGCGCACGAGATGCTGTTCGGCTACGCGCTCGCGACGCTTGCCGGGTTCCTGCTGACCGCCGTGCCGAGCTGGACGAACCGGCCGCCTTTGCAGGGTGCCCCGCTCGCTGCTCTCGTCGCGCTCTGGCTGCTCGGGCGCCTTGCGATG
>JAFEFJ010000038.1 GCA_018240635.1 Pseudomonadota bacterium
CCGGAAACACGGCGCATTCCGCAATGGCCGGGTGCTGGACGATCACCGCCTCCACCTCCATCGAGGAGATGTTCTCGCCCCGCCTGCGGATCGTGTCCTGCAGGCGGTCCACGAAATAGACGTTGCCCGCTTCGTCCATGCGCCCGGCATCGCCCGTGTGCAGCCACAGATTGCGCCAGGCGCGGTTGGTGGCCTCGGTGTGGTTCCAGTAGCCCTGCATCGTCAGCCACGGCTCGCGCGGCCGCACCAGGATCTCGCCCACCGTGCCAGGCGATACCGGGCGGTCGTTCCCGTCGGCCACGATCAGGTCGAAAGTTTCGGCGCGCACGCGGCCCACCACCTGGTTGTCGGCAACCGGCGTGCCAAGCGGCATCACCACCGGCGCGTTCGCCTCCGTCGAGCCATAGGCGGTGCCGACCTGCACGCCGAAGCGCTCCGCGAAGCCCGCCACGTCGCGCAGCAGCGGGCACATCAGCACCTTGCGCATCGGGTTGTCGGGGTCGGACGGATCGGGGTCCTGCGCGTGCAGGAAGCTCGCCATCGTGCCGAGCAGGAAGGTGGCGGTGGCGCCAGCGCGGCGCACATCGTTCCAGTAGGAACGAACGCTGAAGCGCGCCGGCAGCGCGACCGTGCCGCCCACCAGCGCGGCGGCGAGCACCACGCCCCAGCGCCCGGCGACATGGAACAGCGGCAGGCCCGAGGTGTGGAAGATATCCGTCGCATCGAGCCCGAGCGCGGTCACGACGGCGCGCGCGTATTCGCAGGCATGCACATGCGTCACCATCACGCCCTTCGAGCGGCCCGTCGTGCCCGAGGTGTACATGATCGCCATGATGTCCTGCTCGGCGGGCGGATCGCCGATGGCGGAATCGTCCTCGGACAGCAGCGAGCGGAACATCGTGCAGGCGATTCCGGCGGGCGGCACGGCGTCGTCGCCGTCGGGCAGCAGGATGATGCGCTGCAGAACGGGCGGCGGCGCGCCGAGATCGGCGAAGCGCTCCGCCAGACCCGCCGAGACGACGGCGGCGCGCGCGCCGCTGTCGCGCACGACATGGGCGAGGATGTCGCCGCGATAGGCGGTGTTCACCGGCACTTCCCGAAGGCCGAGCTTGCAGCAGGCAAGCCAGACGGCGATCTGCTCGATGGAATCGGTCAGCATCGTCGCGAGCCGGTCGCCGCGCGCGAGCCCGAGACCGGCCAGCCCGCGCGCGATGCGGTTGGAAAGCCGGTCGATCCCATCGTAGGTCGCGCTGCGGTCCTCCGACGCGATCCATGCCTTTCCGGGCTGCGCGGCGGCGGCGGCGCGAACGACATGGACCAGCGTGCGCGGGCCGGGTGCGGATGGATGCATGGACGCTCCCCGTGTTCTTGTCGTCCGAAACATCCTCGGTTAGAGGATTCGGCCTGTCAAAAAAACGCCGCGCGCGGGCGCGGAATCGGGGGATCGAAACGATGACGGCAGCAGCGGGGGAAATCCGCGCCGAGAAGGCCGGCCATGTCGCGTGGATCATCCTCGACCGGCCGCAGAAGCTCAACGCGATGACGATCGACACCTGGGCGCAAATGGGCGACCTGCTGCGCGCGCTGGACGCCGATCTTTCGGTGCGCTGCCTGGTGATCGCGGGCGAGGGCCGGTCCTTCCTCGCGGGCCACGACGTGCGCGAGATCAAGGAGCATTCGGAGCACATCGCGTCCGGGCAGATCGGTGCGAACCAGTTGCGCGAGTGGCAGAAGAAGTTGCAGGCCACGACACGGCTGATCCGGCTTGCGCGCTTTCCGGTGATCGCGGCGGTGCAGGGCTACGCGGTGGGCGCGGGATGCGAGCTGGTGTTCGCCTGCGATCTGGTGGTGGCGGAGAAAAACGCGCAGTTCGGCTTCCCCGAGGTGAACATCGGCGCGACGATCACAAACGGCGGCACCTACTTCATGCCGCGCAAGATCGGCATCGCGAAGGCGCGCGAGCTTGCCTACACGGGCGAGTTCATGGACGCGGCCGAGGCGCACCGCATCGGGCTGGTGAACCGGCTTGTCGATGACGGGCAGGCGCGCGCCGAGGCGACGCGGCTCGCCGAACGCATCGCCTCCCGCGCGCCGCTCGCGGTGCAGATGCACAAGGTGATGCTTGACCGCGGGCTGGAATCCTCGCTGGAGGCGATGCTGCACTTCGAGACGGAGTGCATGATCCACTCCAACCTCTCGAAGGACAGCATCGAGGGAACCTCGGCGTTCCTGGAGAAGCGGGAGCCGAAGTTCAGCGGGGAATAGCCCCCAGGGCGGGTCGGCCTGTCACCCCGGGACCTCCGCCTCCACCAGCTTGGCCAGCAGCGCCAGGGATTCCTGCCAGCCGAGGTAGCACATCTCGGGCGGGATCGGGTCGGGGACGCCGGCTTGCTCGACCGTCATGTCGGTGCCGCAGAACACGGCGCGCAGCGTGATGGTGGTGACTATCTCGCCGGGCATGTTCGGATCGTCGAACGTCGCGGTGTACTGGATGCGTTCCGGCTTATCGAGCGCGCGGTAGGTGCCCTGCCAGGAATGGCGCGTGCCGGTCGAGAAGTTGGTGAACGACATGGCATAGGCGCCGCCCACACGCAGGTCGGCGTGCGCGACCGCGCCGGTGTAGCCGTTGGGCGGCAGCCACTTCACCATCGCCTGCGGATCGGTGAAGGCGCGATAGACGCGCTCGGGCGGCGCGCGCAGCACGCGGTGGTGGCGGATCGTGTAGGGCATTCTTCCTCCCCTGGGCGGTCGCGGGGAGGATACCCGACCGCCGCGCGCGGCGGGGTCACCTTTGCGCGCCTGCCTCCCCGGCAGGCAGAGGTTAACCGTTCATTACTGACGGATACCATTGCCCGCTCTAGAACGCGGGCATGGACATCCAGCCCATGCAGGCGATGGTGCGGTTCGGCCTCGGCGCGCGGCCCGGCGAGCCGCCGCCTTCGGACCCGCGCGGCTGGCTCGCGGGGCAGATCAGGGCGCCAGACCCCACCATGCTGGACCCCGCGCCCACGACGGCGAACGGGCTTTCCATTCTCCGCAGCGACCGCGACGCGAAGGTGACGGCGGCAGAGCGGCGCACCCGGCCGCTGTTCCGCGCCGAGGCGGCGGCGCTTCTGGAAAACGCGCTGACCACGCCCGCGCCGTTCCGCGAGCGGCTCGTGTGGTTCTGGGCCAACCATTTCACCGTCAGCGTGCGCCGCCCGGCCTGCGCCGCCGTCACCGGCGCCTTCGTCGCGGAGGCGATCCGCCCGCACGTCACGGGCCGCTTCGCCGACATGCTGCTGGCGGTGATGCGCCACCCAGCGATGCTGCTCTACCTGGACAACGTCGCCTCCGTCGGGCCCGACAGCCCGGCCGGACAGCGCGGCCGGCGCGGCCTGAACGAGAACCTCGCGCGCGAGTGCCTGGAGCTGCACACCGTCAGCCCCGCCGCCGGCTACACCCAGGCCGACGTGACCAGCTTTGCCCGGATTCTCACCGGCTGGTCCATCGACCTGAAGGACGATCCGCCCGGCTTCGTCTTCCGCGTGGGCGCGCACGAGCCGGGGGACAAGGCGCTGCTCGGCCAGAGCTTCCCGCCCGGCCAGCAGGGCGGGGAGATGGCGCTCGCGTTCCTCGCCGCGCATCCGGCGACGCACCGGCATCTGGCCGAGAAGCTCGTGCGCCACTTCGTCGCCGACGATCCCGCGCCGGACGAGGTGCGCGCCGTCGAGGCGGTGCTGCGCGACACCGGCGGCGACCTGGGGGCCGCGTCGCTCGCGCTGATCGACCTGCCGCGCGCCTGGCAGCCCGGCGGCAAGCTGCGCACGCCGCAGGAGTTCGTGCTGGCGGCGCTGCGCGGCCTCGACCTGCCGGCCGACCGCCGGCCGGCGCTGCTCGGCGCGGTGGGCGGCCTGGGGCAGCCCGTCTTCGCCGCCCCCGCGCCGAACGGCTGGCCCGACCGCGCCGCCGACTGGGCCGCGCCGGAGGCGATGATCCGCCGCATCGACTGGACCTATGCGCTCGCCGGCCGCGCGGCCGGCGTGGACCCGATGCAGGCGGCCGAGGCCGCGCTCGGCCCGCTGCTCCGCGCCGAGACGCTGGACGCCGTGCGCCACGCCGGCTCGCGGCGCGAGGCGCTGACCCTGCTGTTCGCATCCCCGGAGTTCCAGCGCCGATGACAGGCCGGTCCCCCACCATCACGCGCCGCAGGACGCTGCTCGGCCTCGCGGGCGGCCTCGTGTTCGCCAGCGGCGGCGCGCGCATGGCGCTGGCGATGGCCGCCGCGCCGACCGAGCGGCGCTTCGTCGTGGTGATCCTGCGCGGCGCGCTGGACGGCATGGCGGCGGTGCCGCCCTACGGCGATCCGGCGCTCGCCGCGCTGCGCCCCGGCCTGCTGCCGCCGCCCGTCGGCGCGCCCGACGGCATGCGCGACCTGGGCGGTTTCTTCGGCCTGCATCCGGCGCTGGCCAACCTGCACGCGATGTACGCGGCGAACGAGGCGCTGATCGTCCACGCCGTCGCCGGGCCCTATCGCAGCCGCAGCCATTTCGAGGCGCAGGACTGCCTGGAATCCGGCGCCGATCACCGCATGACCAGCGGCTGGCTGAACCGCGCCCTGTCGGCGATGCCGGCCGATCCCGCCACCGTCGCGGAAGGCGGGCGGGCGATGGCGATGGGCGTCGGCGTGCCGCTGCTGCTGCGCGGGCCGGTGATGGTGGGAAGCTGGGCGCCGCAGGCCTTCGCCGCGCCCGCGCCCTCGCTCTATGCGCAGATCGCCGCGCTGCACGGCGCGGACGCACTGACCGGCCCCGCCATCGCCGAGGGGCTGCGCGAGCGCGGCTTCTCCGCCCAGGCGTTGGCCGCTTCGGGCGGGGACGGAATGCAGCAGGGCCCCGCGCGCTACAGCTTTCCCGCACTCGCGCGCGACGCGGGCGCCATGCTGGCCGCACCCGGCGGCCCGCGCATCGCGGCGATGGAGCTGGGCGGCTGGGACACGCACTCCGCCCAGACGGCTCGGCTCGCCTATCCGCTCGGTCAGCTCGATGCCGGGCTCGGCGCGCTGAAGGAGGCGCTGGGCCCGGCCTGGGCCCAGACGGCGGTGCTGGTGATGACCGAGTTCGGCCGCACCGCGCGGATGAACGGCACCGGCGGCACCGATCACGGCACCGGAACGGTCGCGTTCGTCGCGGGCGGCGCCGTGCAGGGCGGCCGCGTCCTGGCCGACTGGCCCGGCCTCGGCGCCGGCCGCCTGCTCGACGACCGCGACCTGCAGCCGACGATGGATTTGCGCGCGCTCGCGAAGGGGCTGTTGACCCAGCATTTGGGCGTGCCCGCCGCCGCCCTCGGTGCGGTCTTCCCCGCCAGCGACACGCAGGCCCAGGCGCGCGGGCTGGTTCGGGTTTAGGGGGCCGGGGCGGAGGGGCGGGCCACCTCACAAAAGGACAGCACTTCCCCCCTTTTCCCCCCGCCGGGAACCTGTTACCTCTCCGCTCGGTCGGGCGAAAGAACCGATCGCCGATAGACCTCCGGAACCGGCAGACGTCAATCGACGCTGCCGGTTTCTTATGTCCGGGCCTCGCCAGGCCCCCGCATTGACCCCCATGCCGGACAGCGCAAGCATCGCGCGCCAAACACGGGGGAGAACCGGCATGAGCGCGGCCGAGGAGCGCGACGAAAGCCTGCGGATGATCCGCGACAGCGCGGCGGCGGTGGCGCCGCGCGGCGGCGACCTCAAGCGCATCCGCGACCTGCGCTTCACCGAGCCGGGCTTCGACCGCGCCGTCTGGCAGCAGATGGCGGAAATGGGCTGGGTGGGACTGCGGCTTTCGGAAGACGCGGGCGGCTCCGGCCTCGGCATGGCGGCGCTCTGCGCGCTGGCCGAGGAACTCGGCCAGGGCCTTGTCCCCGAACCGCTGATCCCGGTCGCGATGGCCGCGCGGCTGCTGCCGTCCGACCGGCTCGGGCCGGTGCTGGCGGGCGAGCGGATCGTTCTGCCGGCGTGGCAGGAACAGCCGAACAGCCTGGAGACGGTGGGCGCGACCGCGCTTAGCGGCGGCAGGCTGTCGGGCCGCAAGGTGTTCGTGCCGATGGCGGCGGGCGCGGATGCGTTCCTTGTCACGGTGCCGGGCGGGCTCGCGCTGGTGGAGCGCGGCGCGCCGGGCGTTTCCGTCGCCACCGAGCAGACCCAGGACGGCGGGCATTTCGGCACCATCACGTTCGACAATGCGCCCGCCGAGGCGCTGCCCTCCGACGCGCTGCCCTGCGACGCGGCCGAGGCGCTGGACGAGGCGGCGCTTGCGACCTCGGCCTATCTGCTCGGCGCGATGGACCGCGCCTTCGCGATGACGCTGGAATACCTCAAGACCCGCCAGCAATTCGGCAGGCTGATCGGCAGCTTCCAGGCATTGCAGCACCGCGCGGTGGATCTGCAGATCCAGGTGGCGCTGACGCGGGCGAGCGTGGAGGCGGCGGCGGCGACGCTCGACGCCGGAGCAAGCCCGGCGCTGCGGCAGGCGGTGGTGTCCCGCGCCAAGGCGCGCGCCTCGGAAGCCGCGATGACCGTCACCAAGCAGGCGATCCAGTTGCATGGCGGGATCGGCTACACCGACGCGTACGACGTCGGTTTGTTCCTGCGCAAGGCGATGGTGCTGGGCAGCCTGTTTGGCCCCGCCGCGCTGCACCGCGCCCGCTTCGACGCCGTCTCGCCCGAGGACGAGGAGGAGTAATCCCGATGACCGCGATGCCCAATCCCGAGCCCGAGGACCTCAACCTTCTCGACGACGACACGTTCCGCCTGGTGGTGCGCCGCTGGGTGGAGGCGAACTATCCGCCGGAAATCCGCAACCCGCCGAAGCGGCTGCACTGGGCCGAGAACAAGGTCTGGTACATGAAGCTGGCCGAGAAGGGCTGGCTGTGCCCGGCCTGGCCGCGCGAATACGGCGGCATGGGCCTGTCCGCATCGAAGCAGCTCATCATGATCGAGGAGTTCGAGCGCCACGGCTGCGCGCGCACGAACGACCACGGCATCGTGATGGTCGGCCCGCTGCTGATCGCGCACGGGACGGAGGAGCAGAAGAAGTTCTTCCTGCCGAAAATACTCTCGGGCGAGCACATCTGGTGCCAGGGCTACAGCGAGCCCAACGCGGGATCGGACCTCGCGGCCTTGCGCACCGAGGCGGTGGAGGACGGCGACCACTACGTGGTGAACGGCCAGAAGATCTGGACCACGCTGGCGCAGGACGCCAACTGGATCTTCTGCCTGGTGCGCACCGACAAGGCGGCGAAGAAGCAGGAAGGCATCAGCTTCCTGCTGATCCCGATGGACACGCCCGGCATCACCACGCGCCCGATCATCACGATCGACCTGCACGACGAGTTCTGCGAGACCTTCTTCGACAACGTCCGGGTTCCGAAATGGAACCGCGTGGGCGACGTGAACAAGGGCTGGACGATGGCGAAGGCGCTGCTCGGCTTCGAGCGCATCTTCATCGGCGCGCCCAAGCTCTCGTCCTACGCGCTCGGGCGCCTGAAGCTGGTCGCCGAGCGGATGGGTGTGTGGGACGATCCGGAGTTCCGCGAGAAATACACCAGGCTGCGCCTCGATCTTGCCGATCTGCGCGTGCTGCACGCGACCTTCGTGGAGCAGGTGCGCCGCGGCGAGACGCTGGGGCCGGACGTGTCGATGCTGAAGATCTGGCAGACCGAGCTGTTCCAGCGCATCACGGATTTGTCGGTGGAGATCGCGGGCGAAAACGGCGCGCTGCTGGAGCCGATGGAAGGCAACCGCGAGCTGCATCCCTCGGGCCTGTTCCTGCAGGCGCGCCCGAGCACGATCTATGGCGGATCGAACGAGATCCAGCGGAACATCGTGGCGAAGAACGTGCTCGGGCTGCCTTAGTCTCTCATTCGTCATGGCCCGCGCAGGCGGGCCATCCCCATCTTCCTTTCACGCGCAACCAAAGACGGGGATGGCCCGGCCAATCCCCGGACCAAGCCCGGGGAGGGCCATGACGGAGGACGGAAGCCGGCGGCTGGCCGGTTGCCGCCACGCCTCCGGGAACTACATTAGGCGTGCCCCCGAGGGACGCGGATCATGCCCTACACGATCACGGTGAACGGCGCGCGGCGGACGATCGATGTCGATGGCGACATGCCGTTGCTCTGGGTGCTGCGCGACGAACTCGACCTGAAGGGCAGCAAGTTCGGCTGCGGCGCGGCACTGTGCGGCGCCTGCACGGTGCACCTGGACGGCAAGCCCGTGCGGTCCTGCGTGACTCCCATCGCCGCGGTGGGCGCGGCATCCGTCACCACGATCGAGGGCATGGCGGACCATCCGCAGGGCCGCAGGCTGCAAACGGCATGGATGGCGCTCGACGTGCCGCAATGCGGCTACTGCCAGGCCGGGCAGATCATGTCCGCCGCCGCACTGCTGGCGGCGACGCCACATCCGACCGACGCCGACATCGACCGCGCGATGGCCGGCAATGTCTGCCGCTGCGCGACCTATCCGCGCATCCGCGCCGCCATCAAGCAGGCGGCGGAGGGCGCGTGAGATGAACGCGATCGCCCCCGCCGCCTCGCGCCGCTTCTTCCTGAAGGCGAGCCTCGCCGCGGGCGGTGGTCTGCTGTTGCAGGCGGCGCTGCCGGGCGCGCCGCGCGCCGCGTCCTCCGCGCCCGTCGCGGCGCAGGCGAACGAGGATGCGGCGCTGACCGCCTTCGTTCGCATCGCGCCCGACGGCACGGTCACCATCATGTCGAAGAACCCGGAGATCGGGCAGGGCATCAAGACGATGCTGCCGATGGTGATCGCCGAGGAGCTCGATGCCGACTGGAAGGATGTGCGGATAGAGCAGGCGCCGGTCAACGCCGCCGCCTTCGGGCGGCAGTTCGCCGGCGGCAGCATGGCGACGCCGCTGAACTACGAGCCGATGCGCCGCGTCGGCGCGGCGGCGCGCATGATGCTGCTTCGCGCGGCGGCGCTGGACTGGAACGTCTCGCCCGACGAATGCACGACCACGCCGGGCATTGTGCATCATGCCGCCACCTCCCGCGCGCAGCCTTATGGCGCGCTCGCCTCCCGCGCGGCGTCGCTGCCGGTGCCCGACCTTGCCGAGGTGCCGCTCAAGGACCCCGCCAAGTTCCGCCTGATCGGCAAGCCGATGCCGGGCGTGGACAACGCGAAGATCGTCACCGGACAGAAACTGTTCGGCATCGACGTGACGCGGCCCCGGATGCTGCACGCGGTGTTCGAGAAATGCCCGGTGTTCGGCGGCAAGGTGAAGTCCGCGAACCTGGAGGCGGTGAAGGCGCTGCCGGGCGTGCATGACGCCTTCATCGTGCGCGCGTCCGAGGCGAACCGCGCGGGCCACGCCGAGGGCGTGGCCGACGGCGTCGCGATCGTGGCGAAGAACTGGTGGACCGCGCAGAAGGCGCGCGGGACGCTGAAGGTGGAATGGGACGAAGGCCCGGCGGCGGCGCAAAGCAGCACGGGCTTCGCGCAGGAAGCCGCGCGGCTTGCCAAGGGCGCGCCCGCTGCCTCGCTGCGCCGCGACGGCGATCCCGAGGCGGCGCTGGCGAACGCCGCGCACGTGGTCGAGGCCGCGTATTCCTATCCGTTCCTGCCGCATATCAGCCTGGAGCCGCAGAACTGCACCGCCGAGGTGCGCGACGGCCGCGCGGTGCTGTGGGCGCCGACGCAGAATCCCGATCCGGGCATCGCGCTCGTGGCCGCCACGCTGGGGATTTCGCAAGGCAGCGTCACGGTGAACATGACGCGCTGCGGCGGCGGCTTCGGGCGGCGGCTGAAGAACGACATGCTGGCCGAGGCCGCCTGGATCGCGCGCCGCGCGGGCGCGCCGGTGAAGCTGCTGTGGAGCCGGCAGGACGACATCCGCCACGATTTCTACCGCCCCGCCGGCTTTCATTTCTTCAAGGGCGGCGTCGATGCGAACGGCAAGCTGGTCGCGCTGACCGACCATTTCGTCACCTTCGGGCGCGGCGGCACGACGGCGGATTCGGCGGCGATGGATGCGAGCGAGTTCCCCGCAGGGCTCGTTCCGAACCTCGCCTACGGGCAGTCGATGATCCCGCTCGCCGTGCCGACCGGGCCGCTGCGCGCGCCGCGGTCCAACGCGCTCGGCTTCGTGTTCCAGTCCTTCATCGACGAGTTGGCCCATGCCGCCGGGCAGGACCCGGTGGAGTTCCGCCTTGCGCTGCTGGGCGAGAGGCGGGTGCCCGCGCGTTCCTTCTTCCGCACCGACAGGCTGCGCGCCTTCGACACCGGACGGATGCACGACGTGCTGGCGGCGGTGGCCGAGATGTCGGGCTGGAAGGACCGCGCCGGGCTGCCGCGCCGCACCGCGATGGGCGTTGCATTCTACTTCAGCCATTTCGGCTATTTCGCCGAGGTGGTGCAGGTCACCGTCGCGGCCTCGGGCGAGATACGGCTCGACAAAGTGTGGATCGCCGCCGACGTGGGCAGCCAGATCATCAACCCGAGCGGCGCTGTGACGCAGGTGCAGGGCGCGGCGCTCGACGGTCTGGGCGCGGCGCTGGGCCAGGCCGTCACGATCGAGAACGGCCGCGTCGCGCAGGCGAATTTCGACACCGTGCGGCCGCTGCGCATGAACCAGGCCCCGCCGGTGGAGGTGCGCTTCCTGACCACCCCGCATCCGCCGACGGGCCTGGGCGAGCCCGCCCTGCCGCCGGTGATCCCGGCGCTGTGCAACGCCATCTTCGCCGCGACGGGCGTGCGGGTGCGCAGCCTGCCCATCGACACCGCGGCGCTGCGGGAGGGGGCTGCGAGTTTGTAGGGGGGGAGAATCTCCTCTCCGCCCCTGGGGGCGGAGAGGGCAGGGTGAGGTGGGGGATTCCAGAGGCGCCGGGGCCGGTGCGGCGATGCCCACCTCACCCTCCCATCGCTGCGCGATGGGCCCCTCCCTCTCCCCCCGCAAGTGCGGGCGGAGAGGGAACGAACGGTGCTTCAGGACGCCGCGGCGGCGGCGTCCAGGGCCTGCGAGATGTCCGCGAGGATGTCGTCGATGTGCTCGATGCCGATGGACAGGCGCACATAGCCGGGGGTGACGCCGGTGGCGTGCTGCTCCTCCTCGGTGAGCTGCGAGTGCGTGGTGCTGGCCGGGTGGATCGCGAGGCTGCGGGCATCGCCGATATTCGCCACATGGTACAGCAGCTTCAGCGCGTCGATGAAGGCGCGCCCGGCGGCGAGCCCGCCCTTCAGCTCCATGCCGCAGAGGCCGCCCTGGCCGTTCGGCAGATACTTCGCCGTGCGCTCGGCGCCGATGCCGGTGTGGTGCGCGGGATGGATGACGCGCGCCACCGCCTTGTGGCCGGCGAGGTAGTCCGCGACCGCGCGGGCGTTGCGGCTGTGCTCGCGCATCCGCAGCGGCAGCGTCTCGATCCCCTGCAGGAACTGGAAGGCGTTGAACGGGCTCATCGCCGCGCCGAGGTCGCGCAGCAGCGTGACGCGCAGCTTGATGATGTAGGCGACCGGGCCGATCCCCTTCACCGCCTGCGTCCACACCGCGCCGTGGTAGCTGGGATCGGGCGTGTTCAGCGCGGGCTGGCGGGCGGCGTGCGCTTCCCAGTCGAAATTGCCGCCGTCGATGACGATGCCGCCGATCGAGGTGCCGTGGCCGCCGATGTATTTGGTGGTGGAATACATCACCACCGCCGCGCCGTGGTCGAACGGGCGCACCAGCAGCGGCGCGGCCGTGTTGTCCATGATCAGCGGCACGCCGAACTTGCGGCCGATGGCGGCGACCTCGGCGATCGGGAAGACGACCAGCTTCGGGTTGGGCAGCGTCTCGGCGTAGTAGGCGCGGGTGCGGTCGTCGGTGGCGCGGGCGAAGGCCTCCGGGTCGGCGGGATCGACGAAGCGCACCTCGATCCCCTGGTCCCTCAGCGTGTTCGCGAACAGGTTCCAGGTGCCGCCGTAGAGATCGGTCGAACTGACGATGTTGTCGCCGGCGCGGGCGAGGTTCTGCACCGCCATCGCGGATGCGGCCTGGCCGGACGCCACCGCCAGCGCCGCCGCGCCGCCTTCGAGCGCGGCGAGGCGCTTCTCCAGCACGTCGGTCGTGGGGTTCATGATCCGGGTGTAGATGTTCCCGAATTCCTTCAGCGCGAACAGGTTCGCCGCGTGCTCGGCGCTGTTAAACTGGTAGGAGGTGGTCTGGTAGATCGGCACGGCGACGGACGTCGTGGCCGGATCGCTGCGCCAGCCGGCGTGCAGCGCCAGGGTTTCCGGGTGCTTCATCGTGTTCGATGACATGGCTTGGTCCTCCTCCTGCCGGGGCTGCGCTTATCGCGGCCATCCGCCATCCGCAACCACCATTCGGGGCGGGGAATTTAACCGCTCCACGCGCCGACCTCGTGGAAAGTTCGTGTCGCCTGTCGCCCGGTTCGGAGCGGAGGCCTGTCGCGCGCGTCAGGCCGCGCGGTTGGCGAGGATGGCGTGGGCGCGGCGGAAGGCGGCCGCCATCGTGTCGGCGGGCATCGCGCCCGAGAACAGGAAGTGCCCGTCCATGAAGAAGGACGGCACGCCCTCCACCCCGGCCTGGCGGGCCTGGGCGTCGGCGCGCAGCACCTCCTGCTCGCCCTCCGTGCCTGCGAGGAAGGCCGCCACGGCGGCTTCGCCGAGGCCCGCCGCGCCCGCTTCGGCGGCGAGCACCTCCGGCGCGCCGATGTCCTGGCCGCGCACGAAATAGGCGTCGAACAGGCGCTCCACCACCGCGTCCTGCCGCCCCTCGCGCCCGGCGAGCCAGATCACGCGGTGGGCGGCGACGGTGTTGGGGGTGCGGCGCATCAGGTCGGTGCGGAAGCCGAGGCCGACGCCGGCGGCGGCTTCGGTGACGCGGGCATCGATCGCGGCGGCGCGTTCCGGACCGCCGAACTTGGCGATGCGGTAGGCCATGCGCTCCACGCCCTCGCGCGGCATGTCGGGGTTGAGCTGGTAGGGGTTCCAGTGGATGTCGAAGCGCAGCCCGTCCGCCGCCACCATCGCGAGCGCGTGTTCGAGCTGGCGCTTGCCGATGTAGCACCAGGGGCAGATCGCGTCCGAGACGATGTCGATGCGGCCCGCGGCCGGGGTTTCGCAGGTCAGCGCGGGTTCCATTGCCCTTGCGCCGTCGTCCGGTGGGGTCATCGCCGCTCTCCTGCTGACGGCATGAGAGTGGCCGTGCCGCGCCGCCGCCGCAACAGGGCGGGCCGGGGAATCAGCTATCCGGGTCAGCTATCCGACAGCGGCACCCAGGGGATGTTGCCGACCTCGATCCCTTCGGAGGCCAGCGCCTCCGACTCCTCGCGCGTCGCCTCGCCGTAGATGCCGCGCCGGTCGCTTTCGCCGCGATGGATCTTTCGCGCTTCCTCGGCGAAGTCGGCGCCCACGTAGTCGCAGTTGCGCTCCACCTCCTGGCGCAGCCGCTGGAGCATGGCGCGCACCTGCGCCGGCATCCGGCCGCCGGCCGCGATGGCGGGCTTGTCGGCGGGCGCGGCGGGAACGGCGGCAGGGACCGGGACCGGGACCGGAAGCTGCTCGGCCTGACGCTTCGACACGGCGGGCGCCATCAGGGCGCGGCTCACCTTGGTGTCCCCGCAGACCGGGCATTCGACCAGCCCGCGCGCGCTCTGCTTGTCGAACGCGGCGCTGTCCTTGAACCACCCGTCGAATTCGTGATCCCTGCTGCACCGCACCTGATAATGGATCATGTCCCAATCCGCCGACCAGAAGACGAAACTGAATCTTCAAATCGTAGCATCAGCAGTCGGTTCAAGAGAGTGCCATTTTTCGGGGCCCGCGAAGCGGGCGGGCCGGGCGGTCAGGCGGCCTTCAGCAGCGTGTCGAGCTCGCCCGATTTCTGCAGGCGCACGAGATCGTCGCAGCCGCCGATATGCGTGCCGCCGATGAAGATCTGCGGCACCGTGGTCGATCCGCCGGAGCGGCGCACCGCCTCCGCCCGCTCGGCCGTGCCGTTCGGCGCGTCGATCTCGCGCACCGGCAGACCGGTGCCCTGCAGGATATGCAGCGCGCGGGCGCAGTACGGGCACCAGGGCTGGGTGTAGATCTCGATCTCGGGCATGCGGGTCTCCTTCTCGGTCCGATCTCGCCCCGGCGGCGCGGCGATGCAAGCGCCGTGCGACGCAGGGCTTGCCTGCCCGCGGTTCAGCCGCGGCGCTCGAAGCCGTCGCGGCTCCAGTCCTCGCTGCCGACGCCGTGGTGGACGAAGAACAGCCCGTCCGGATCGTAGCGCTGCTTCGCCGCCCGCAACCTGGGATGGTTGGCGCCCCAGAAGCCCTGCTGCCAATCGGCGGCGAAGTAGTCGCTTTCCGACAGGTAGGTGGCGGGGGCGGGGAGCAGGGCGCGCAGCGGTTCCATCGCGGCGCGCACCGATTTCGCCTGCGCCCGCGCCACCCCCAGGTCCGGCGTGTGGCCGGGCAGGCCGACGAAGGCGGGCGGCCCGGCGGCGGCGCTGATCGCGAGCGCGAAGGCGCCGAGCGCCGCGGGGTTGATCGCGGTGTCGCGCGCCGCCGCCACCGCCTCCTGCGGCGCGCCGGCCAGGCCCTTGTTGAAGTGCAGCGCGACCCGCCACCGGCGGCTTGCGGCGAACAGCGCGTCCGCGAGGCGGCCCTGCGCGCCTGGATCGAGCAGCGAGGCGGGCAGCCACGCCGAATCGTAGCCGTGCAGGAACCAGCCGGTCTCGCCCAGGTTGCCGGCCCAGAACACGTTGCCGGCGGGCGCGCCGGGCCGGTCGTCGCGCAGCACCGCCTCGGGGACGTTCTTGAGCAGGTAGGCGGGGTTCCAGAAATCCCGCGCGCGCACCGCCTGGATGCGCGGCGGCTCGGCCAGCGTGAAGCGCGACGGCGCGGCGGCGATCCAGTCCAGGAAGGGCTGCCACGCCGCGCGCGCCGCCGACTGGTCGAGCCCCTGGAAGACCATCGTGACGGCCAGGCTGTTGTCGGGCCGGAAGGTGACGCTTTCGCCCCAGTTCGGGTTGAACAGGCGCTCGGCATAGAACGCCACGAAGCGCGCGGTCAGGTCGCGGAAGGCCGCCTCGTCGGACGCGCGGACCGTCAGGAAGGCGCCGCCGAACCAGTCCGGCAGGTCGTGCGTGCGCAGCGTCAGCCGCGTCACCACGCCCAGGCTGCCGCCGCCGCCGCCCTTCAGCGCCCAGAACAGCTCGGGATCGGTGCAGGCGTTGACCACCCGCGCGCGGCCGTCGGCGGTGACGATCTCGGCCTGCAGCAGCCCCGCCGCGGCGAGGCCGTAGCGCTTGGAGAAGCTGCCGAACCCGCCGCTCTGGATCAGGCCGGCGACGCCCACCGTGGCGCAGCCGCCGCCCTGCACGTAGCGCCCCGCGCCGGTGGTGACGGCGTCGTAGACGCGCATCCAGATCGCGCCCGCCTCCACCGTGACCGCCGGAACGGGCGGGACCGAGCAGCCATCGGGCACGAAGGCGTCGTGCAGCGATATCGCGGACATCGGCTGCGTCCAGATCAGCAGCGAGTCCTCGGCGTTCGAGGTGCCCTGGTAGGCGTGCCCGCCGCCCTTCACCACGAGGCGGAGGTTGCGGGTGCGAGCGAAATCCACCGCCGCCGCGACATCGGCGGTGCTGCGGGCGAGCACGGCGTAGGCGCTGGGCTTGGAGGTCCAGGCGTCCATCCAGCCGCTGGTCTGCGTCAGCGCGGGGTTGGCGTTGATGAAGTACGGGTTCTTCAGTTCCTTGAATAGCGCGAGGCAGGCGGGCGAGGATGCCCCGTCCGGGCCGCCGACGCAGGCGATCAGCGGGGTTCGCAGCGCCATCAGCCGCCCGCCGACGGCATTGCTCAGGCCGTGCCACGCCGCGTCGTCGGGCCAGCCTGGATCGCCGGGGCGGACGCGGCGCAGCGGCGCGGCGGCGCCCGCCGGGCGCGCGCCCAGCAGCGCCGCCGCCCCGCCCGCGCGCAGCAGCGTCCTGCGCCGCATCCGCCGCATCGGCACCTCCTGGTTTCGTGACGCGAGACTGCGGCGGCGGCGCGAGGCCGGTCAATCGGCGGGCGCGGGCGATGGGGCGGTCACAAGCCCGCGCCGCGGGTGGGCGGCTGGCACGCCGGATGCTACAGCCCCCCCGCACACCGGACGGACCGCACATGCTCGACGATTTGAAGGAGAGAAACCGGCGCTGGGCCGCCCGCAAGGTGGCGCAGGACCCGGGCTTCTTCCAGCGGCTGGTGGGCCAGCAGACGCCGCAATACCTGTGGATCGGCTGCGCCGACAGCCGCGTGCCGGCAAGCGAGATCGTCGATCTCGACCCCGGCGAAGTGTTCGTCCACCGCAACGTCGGCAACCTGGCCCCGCCGCAGGACGCCAACTACCTCTCGGTGCTGCAATTCGCCGTCGATGTGCTGAAGGTGAAGCACATCCTGGTGGTGGGCCATTACGGCTGCGGCGGCGTGGGCGCGGCGGTGGACGGGCAGCGGCGCGGGCTGGTGGACCACTGGCTGCATCCGATCCGCGAGGTGTACGAGCAGCACCGCGACGAACTCGAGGCGATCGAGGCGGGACGGCCCCGGCTCGACCGGCTGTGCGAGCTGAACGTGATGCGCCAGGTGCGCAACGTGGCGTCCGACGTGTTCGTGCAGGACGCCTGGGCGCGCGGGCAAGAACTGCACGTGCACGGCTGGGTGTATTCGATCGCGAACGGGCTGGTGTCCGACCTTGGCGTCACCAGGACCGGCGCCGCGCGCTACAGCAGCAAGTAGAGCATGGTTGGGCTGATCGTGCTCCGGCCGGCGCCGCTCGTTGCAAAGGAAATGTGGGGCTGAAGGACGGCCAGAAGCGCGCCGACGTCATCGCCTATCCGGCGAGCCTGCAATCACGCATGTAACCATATCTGCGCCACGGCGCACCCGGCCCCGCCGTCGCTACAGCGCTGCGCGTCCCGCATTGACGGCGAAGAACCCCGCGGCGCCGGATCACTTCGCGGTGCGCAGCTTCGCGACCGTCGCGGTGGTGGAATGGCCCGGCAGCAGCGGCGCCAGCACGACGCGCCCGCCGCTGCCCTGCACCAATTCTGCGCCCACCACCTGATCGAGCCGGTAGTCTGCGCCCTTCACCAGCACGTCGGGGCGGACGGTGGCGATCAGTTGCGCGGGCGTGTCTTCGTCGAAGATGCACACCAGATCGACCGTGGCCAGCGAGGCGAGCACCGCGGCGCGCGCGGCTTCCGGCTGCACCGGACGGTCGGCGCCCTTCAGGCGGCGCGTGCTCGCGTCGCTGTTCACGCCCACGATCAGACGGTCGCAGGCGGCACGCGCCTGTTCCAGCAGATGCACGTGGCCGGGATGCAGCAGATCGAACACGCCGTTGGTGAATCCGGTGCGCGCGCCGGTGTGGCGCCACCGCTCGACGTGCTCGGCCGCCGCCTCGGCGGTGACGATCTTGCGCAGCGCGCCGCTCGCGGGGGAGAGCACGGTCGCAAGGTCGCTCTGCCGCGCGACGGCGGTGCCGAGCTTGCCGACGACGATGCCCGCGGCGGTGTTGGCGAGCCGCGCGGCGGTGGGGAGATCGAGCCCCGCGCCGAGCGCCGCCGCGAGCGTGGCGACGACGGTGTCGCCCGCGCCCGAGATGTCGAACACCTCGTCCGCCTCGGCAGGGATGTGCAGCGCCTCCGCGCCGCCCGCCGCCGGATCGCGCGGGCCGCCGGCGTGCAGCAGCGTCATGCCGTCGCTGCCGCGCGTGACCAGCACGGCGCCGAACCCGTGCGCGTCGCGCACCGCGGCGGCGGCGGCGGCGATGGCCTCGTCGTCGTGCACCGGCATGTGCGATGCGTCCGCCAGTTCCTGGCGGTTCAGCGTGACCAGCGTGGCGCCCGCGTATTGCGACAGGTCGGCGCCGTTCGGATCGGCGATGACGCGCCGCCCGGCCTTGCCGGCGGCCTCGATCAGCCGCGCCGGAACGCCGCCCGTCAGCAGCCCCTTGCGGTAGTCGGACAGCAGCACGACGCCGGTCGCCGCCATCGCCTCGCCCGCGATGCGGACCAGGCGGTCGGCCAGCTTCGCCTCGATCGGCGCGACGCGCTCGCGGTCGGTGCGCAGGATCTGCTGGCCGCGCGCGATGTAGCGGGTCTTGACGGTGGTGGGCCGCCCGGACTGCACCAGCAGCCACGGCTCGACGCCGCTCTGGCCGCCGATCAGGCCGGTGACGTCCTGGCCCGCCGTGTCGTCGCCCACCAGCGCGATGAACGCGACCGCCGCGCCGAGCGCGGTGAGGTTGCGCACCACGTTGCCGGCGCCGCCGGGGGTCGCGGTCTCCCGCTCCTCGGTCAGCACCGGGACGGGGGCTTCGGGACTGATGCGCTCGACCACGCCGAACACCGACCGGTCGAGCATCAGGTCGCCGATCACGAGGACGCTGGCGCCGCCGAGCTGGCGGGCGGCGTCGGCGAGTTCACTTGCGGCGATCGGTTCGGAGCGATTGGGCATGCGGGCTCAGTAAGCCCACTCGCCGTTGCTAGTGCAACCGCCACGATCATGTGATCGCCACCATTCGCGGCGGCCCGCGAAGCGGGGAGTCCGCGGGGCGGGGCGCATCATCCTTTCGGACCATCGACGCGGCGGCGCGGCGCGCGGTAGAGGCGCGTGCGGACGGACGCGGCGGGCAATGCGGCACAAGGCTTCGTCTTCGATCCCTCATCGCATCTTCGGCGGCGGTCCCCAGGCCGGGACGGCAAGGGTGGCGCTGCGGGTTCTGCTCGCCGTGCTGTGGGCCGCGGCCGCGCCGGCGGCGGGCCATGCCGAGCCCGCGCCGGCCCTGGTGGCGGCGGTTCCGGCGGCGGCCTTCCTCGATTCGATCGGCGTCAACCTGCATGTCGCGCAGGGCAACGACCCGGCGAGCTACGTGGGACCGCTGCGCTACACCGGCGTGCGGCAGGCGCGCGACGGCATGGGCGCGGCGGCGGGGCTGATCGCGCTGCACCGGCAGACCGGCGTGCGCTTCTCGCTGATCGCCGATGGCGACCTGCAGGCGGTGCTGGCGGAGGCGCGGCTGCTGGCGCAGGCGGACGCGCTGCTGGCGCTGGAAGGCCCGAACGAGCCCAACAACTTCCCGATCCGCTACGGCGGCGCGACCGGCGGCGGACCGGGCGGGCGGTGGGAGCCGGTGGCGGCGCTGCAGCGCGACCTGTATGCCGCCGCGAAGGCCGATCCGCTGCTGCGGCGCTACCCGGTCTTCGGCGTTTCCGAGGCCGGCGCGCAGACCGGCAACATGGGCCTGCAGTTCCTGACGATCCCGGCCGGCGCGGGGACGGCGTTTCCGGCCGGAACCGTGTTCGCCGACTACGTGAACGTGCACAACTACGTCATCGGCAACGGCGGGCACTACGACGACAACCAGGCCTGGAACGCCGCCGATCCGACGCTGCGCGGCCGCTGGGACGGGCTGTACGACAATCACGGCCTGACCTGGCACCGCTCGTTCCTCGGCTACAGCGCGGCGGAGCTTGTTTCGCTGCCGCGCGTCACCACCGAGACGGGCTGGGATTCCACCGAGGATCCGGGCGGCGAGCACACCCAGGGCGCCATCCTGACCGACACCTACCTCGCGCAGTTCAAGCGCGGCTGGGCCTATACGTTCGTCTACGAAATGTTCGACCAGCAGGGCAGCGTGGGCGACCACGGGCTGTACCACGGCGACGCGCCGAAACGCTCGGCGGTGTATCTGCACAACCTGACGACGCTGCTTGCGGGCGAGGGGAACGGCGGCGATCCCGGCGCGCTGGCCTACGAGATTCCGGGCCAGCCGGACACGGTGCACGACCTGCTGCTGCGCAAGGCGGACGGGCGGTTCGCGCTGGTGGTGTGGGGCGAGCGGCGGCGCGGCGCCGATACGGTGACGGTGCGGCTGGACGGCCCGCGCGCGGAAATCCGCGTCTACGACATCACGCGGGGCACCGAGCCGGTGCAGGTGCTGCACGACACGGACCGCGTGCCGCTGACCCTGACCGACCATGCGGTGATCCTGGACATTCCTGGCTGAGCCGCCGCCAGCTTGCGCCGGTCAGACGCGCAGGAAGCCGATCCAGGCGCTTTCCAGCACCGCGCAGGTGAGATCGCCGCCCATCACCGCGCCGGTATCGACGCTGATGCGGTTGTGGCGCACCTCGGCCTCGCGGCGCGGCGTGTGGCCGTGCACCACGACGGCGCCGTAATCGCCGTCGAAGGACAGGAAGGGCTCGCGGATCCACATCAGGTCCTCGCGCGACTGCCGCTCGATCGGCACGCCGGGGCGCACGCCGGCATGGACGAACAGGTAGGGGCCGAGCCGGTGCATCGGCACCAGGTCGCGCAGGAAGATCAGGTGGCGCGACGGGATGTGCGACGGCCATTCCGCGGCCGGCGCGCCCGGCGGGACGCGCCAGCTGTCGAGCGCGGCGGCGCCGCCATTGTCCATCCACAGCGCGATCGCGCCGCGGTCCTGGCCTGCGAGCGCGGTGAGGGCCATGTGCTCGTGGTTGCCCATCAGGTTCACCGTCCCGATCCCCGGAATGGGCGAGCCGGCGGACAGCAGGGCGATGACGCCCGCGCTGTCCGGCCCGCGGTCCACCAGGTCGCCGAGATGGACGAGCAGCGGCGAGGGCACCGGGCGCGCCGCGAAATCGGCGGCGATGGCGGCATGCATCGCCTTCAGCTTGTCCAGGCAGCCATGCACGTCGCCGACCGCATAGACGCGGTGCCCGTCAGGCAGGCGGGCGGGGGCGGGCTCGAACGGGATCATTCCCGGCAACCTACCGGGGCGGAAGCCGCCGTCCAATCACGGGCGGGTCACACAACCCTGACCATGTGTCCGGCCATCTTGGCGGGGCCGGCGGCGGGCCCTAATGCTGCCGCATGGACGCGATCGAAGTGGCGCACCTGACCAAGCGCTATGGGCAGACGCTGGCGGTCGACGACATCGGGTTCAGCGTCCCCGCCGGCGCCACGCTGGGCCTGCTGGGCGGCAACGGCGCGGGCAAGACCACGACCATCGCCATGCTGCTCGGCATCCTGATCCCGAGCGCGGGCACGATCCGCATCCTGGGCCACGACATGGCGCGCGACCGCTTCGCGGCGCTGGCGCGGATGAACTTCTCCTCCCCCTACATCGCCCTGCCGCTGCGCCTTTCGGTGGCCGAGAACCTGCGCATCTACGGCCACCTGTACGGCGTGAAGCGGCTGGAGCGGCGGATCGCCGAGCTTTCCGAGGAGCTGGCGCTGGGCGAGTTCCTGCACCGCCCGGCGGGCCAGCTCTCGGCCGGGCAGAAGACGCGGGTGGCGCTGGCCAAGGCGCTGATCAACCGGCCCGACGTGCTGCTGCTGGACGAGCCGACCGCGAGCCTCGATCCCGACACCGGCGACATGGTGCGAAGCTGGCTGGAACGCTACCGCGCCGAAAGCGGCTGCACCGTGCTGCTCGCCTCGCACAACATGGCCGAGGTCGAGCGGCTGTGCAGCGACGTGGTGATGCTCAAGCGCGGGCGGATCGTCGATCGGGGCAGCCCGGACGACCTGCTGCTGCGCTACGGGCGCGACGACCTGGAATCGGTCTTCCTCGACATCGCGCGCGACCGGCGCGGCGGCGGTGGCGCGGCGGACCCGTTGCTGGCCGAGCGGGCGGAGCTGTGATGCTGGCGCTGCGCCGCATCTGGGCGATGGTCTATCGCCACATGGCGCTGTACCGCCGGTCCTGGCCCCGGCTGCTGGAGCTGGCCTACTGGCCGGTGCTGCAGATGTGCATCTGGGGCTTCACCGCGAGCTACCTGGCGGCGCGGATGGGCACCCCGCTCGCCATCGCGGCGGGCGCGCTGCTGGGCGGCGTGCTGCTGTGGGAAGTGGCGGTGCGCAGCCAGATGGGTGTCGCGATCTCCTTCATGGAGGAGATCTGGTCGCGCAACCTGGGCCATGTCTTCGTCAGCCCGCTGCGGCCCTGGGAACTGGTCTCGGCGCTGCTCGCGGTCTCGTTCCTGCGCATGGCGATCGGCGTGGTGCCGGCGATCCTGCTGGCCTGGGCGCTGTATGCCTTCAACCTGTTCTCCCTCGGTCCCGCGCTGGTGCTGTTCTTCGCCAATCTGAT
>JAFEFJ010000390.1 GCA_018240635.1 Pseudomonadota bacterium
GGTGATGCTGAAGGTGCCGCCGGTCAGTTCATCCAGCTTGAGCTGCCCGTCGCGCGCGCGCTTGCCGAAATCGGCGATGGTGCGCTCGATCTCGACGAAGCTCATGCGGTCGGCGTCGCGGATCACCGGCACCACGAGGCCGTTCGCGCCGCCGACGGCGATGCCCATGTGGACGAAGTTCTTGTAGACGATGTCCTCGCCGTCGATCTCGGCGTTGACGGCGGGGAATTCCTTCAGCGCGGCGACGCAGGCGCGCACGAACAGGCTCATGTAGCCGAGCCGCACGCCGCCGTGCTTCTTCTCGAACAGGTCGCGGTACTCGGCGCGCAGCGCCATCGCGGCACTCATGTCCACCTCGTTGAAGGTGGTGAGCATCGCGGCGGTGTTCTGCGCTTCCTTGAGCCGCGCGGCGATGGTGCGGCGGAGCCGGGTCATCTTCACCCGCTCCTCCCCGGCTTCCACGGTGCGCGGGGCCTTCGGGGCCGGCGCGGGGGCGGCGGGCGCCGGGCGGTTGAGGAAGGCGAGCACGTCGCCCTTGGTGATGCGGCCGTCCTTGCCGCTGCCTACGCCCACCGCCTCGGCGGCGACGTGGCGCTCCTCCATCATCTTGGCGGCGGCGGGAAGCGGGGCGGGGGCGGCGGCCTTGGCGGCGATCACGTCGGACGGCGGCGTCGCGGGGCGCGCGACGGGGCCGCGCGGCGCGGGCGGCGCGTTCACCCCGGCGGCGGGGCTGGCCGCGGGCGCGGGCATCGGCGCGGCGGCGGAGCCGGCGGCCTCGATGGTGCCGAGCAGCGCGCCCACCTCCACCTCCGCCCCTTCGGCGACGGTGACGCCGGCGAGGATGCCGGCGGCGGGCGCGGTGACCTCGACCGTGACCTTGTCGGTTTCAAGCTCGACGACCGGCTCGTCGGCGGCCACCGTCTCGCCGGGCTGCTTCATCCAGCGCGCGACGGTGGCGGAGGTGACGCTTTCGCCCAGCGTCGGAACCTTGATCTCGGTGGCCATCATGCGTCCTTCGCAGCCAGAATGCGGAGAGTTCAGGCGATGCCGAGCGCGTCCGCGACCAGCGCCGCCTGCTCGGCGGCATGCGTGCGCGCGAGCCCCGTCGCGGGGCTCGCGGCGTCCACCCGGCCCGCGTAGCGCGGACGGTTCGCCTTGATATTGATTTCGGTCAACACCGCCTCGATCCGCCGGTCCACGAAGTTCCAGCCGCCCATGTTGGCGGGCTCCTCCTGGCACCACACCACGTCGGCGTTGACGTAGGGGGCGAGCAGGCGGGCCATCGTGCGTTCGGGGAACGGGTAGAACTGTTCCAGCCGCAGGATCGCGACATCGGTGATGCTCTTGTCGCGCCGCGTCTGCAGCAGGTCGTAGTAGACCTTGCCGCTGCACAGCACGACGCGCTTCACCGCCTCGGGCGGGGCGATGGCGTCGATCTCGCCGATCACCGGAAGGAAGCGGCTGCCGGTGGCCATCTCGTCGAGCGTCGAGACCGCCAGCTTGTGGCGCAGCAGCGACTTCGGCGTGAAGATCACCAGCGGCTTGCGGAAGTTGCGGCGCAGCTGCCGGCGCAGCGCGTGGAAGTAGTTGGCGGGCGTGGTCAGGTTGCAGACCTGCATGTTCCGTTCGGCGCAGAGCTGCAGGTACCGTTCCGGACGGGCGGAGGAATGTTCCGGCCCCTGACCCTCGTAGCCGTGCGGCAGCAGCAGCGTCAGGCCCGACATGCGCAGCCACTTGGTTTCGCCGCTGGCGAGGAACTGGTCGATGATGACCTGCGCGCCGTTGGCGAAATCGCCGAACTGCGCTTCCCACAGCACGAGCGTGTGCGGATCGGCGAGCGAGTAGCCGTATTCGAAGCCCAGCACGCCCGCTTCCGACAGCAGGGAGTTGAAGATCTCGATCTTCGCCTGCCCGCGCGCGATGTTGTTCAGCGGCACGTATTCGTTCTGGTTGGTCTGGTCGATCAGCACCGCGTGGCGCTGGCTGAACGTGCCGCGCTGGCAGTCCTCGCCGGACAGGCGGACCCGATGGCCTTCCAGCAGCAGCGAGCCGAAGGCCAGCGCCTCGCCGGTCGCCCAGTCGATGCCCTCGCCGCTGTCGATCATCGCCTGCTTGGCGTCGAGCTGGCGGGCGATCTTCGGGTTGACCGCGAAGCTCGCCGGCACGCGCGACAGGGCGCCGCCGACGGCCTTCAGGATATCGAGCGAGACGGCAGTGCCGTGCTCGGCCTGCTCCTCCTCGTGCGTGGAGGAACGCAGGCCGGTCCAATGGCCTTCCAGCCAATCCGCCTTGTTCGGCTTATAGGATTTCGCGGCGGAATTGGCCGCCTCAAGCGTTGCGGCGTAGGCGTCGGCCATCGCCTTCGCGTCGGCGGCGGAAACCGTGCCCTCGGCCGCGAGCTTCTCGGCGTAGAGCGTGCGCGTCGTCTTCATGCCGTTGATGGCGCGGTACATCAGCGGCTGGGTGAAGGCCGGCTCGTCGGTTTCGTTGTGGCCGTGGCGGCGGTAGCAGACGATATCGAGCACGATGTCGCAGCCGAAGGCCATGCGGTACTCGGCGGCGAAGCGGGCGCAGAACACCACCGCCTCGGGATCGTCGCCGTTCACGTGCAGGATCGGCGCCTGGATCGACTTCGCGACGTCGGTGCAATAGAGGCGCGAATAGGCGTGCGCCGGAACGGTGGTGAAGCCGATCTGGTT
>JAFEFJ010000391.1 GCA_018240635.1 Pseudomonadota bacterium
AGTCGGCGACGGCGTGCGGCGCGGGGTCGATGATCGCGGCGGTGCGCCGGCAGGGCGTGAGGCCGAGTTTCGCCACGCCCGCGATGGCGGCGACCTCGTCGCCCCAGGCGCCGGCGGCGTTCACCACGACGGGCGCGCGCAGCACCGCGCCCGCGGAGGTTTCGACCTCCCACGCGCCGTCCTTGCGGTCGATGCGGCCCGCGCGGTTGCGCAGCGCGAGTTCGCCGCCGCCCGCGCGCAGCATGCGCAGGTAGCCCTGGTGGAGGACGGCCACGTCGATGTCGAAGGCTTCCTCCTCCAGCGCGGCGGCGACGATGGCGTCGGGGCGGATCGGCGGGACCATCGCGCGCGCCTCGGCGAGGGACAGCGGGCGGACGCCCTTGCCGGCGGCGATCAGTTCGTCGAGCGGGGCGCGTGCTTCCTCGTCCGCGAGATAGAGCACGCCGCGCAGGTTCAGGATCGGCGTGTCGGCGAAGCCGGGCGGCGGCGCTTCGAGGAAGGCGCGGGAGGCGCCGGTGAGCGCCTGCACGTCGGGCGGGCCGTAGTTGAGGATCCAGGTCGCGGCGGAGCGGCCGGAGGTGTGGTAGCCGACCGCGTCCTCGGCTTCGATCAGGGCGACGCGGCGGTCGGCGGCCCCATTCTGGGCCAATGCGGCGGCGGCGGTGGAGCCGGCGATGCCCGCGCCGATCACCACTACATCGAACGTCTTGGTTTCCATGCGCGCAGCATCGTGCCTGCGCGCTGCTCGGGCAAGACGTGCTGGACGGGTCCAGCGGCGATGACGATGGCGAGAATGGCTTCGATTGCCGCCCAGGCGGCCACGACAACGATCGCAAGCATGTCGGCGCCCCTATTTCCTGCTTCGCTGCGGCGAAAATGCCGCATCGCGCGGCGGCGCGCTGTGGCGGAGGTCACAGGCGGGGACGGATTCCGGGCGGTGGGGTCAACGCGGCGCGAGGGCGAGCTGTTCCTGCACGACGGTCAGGTTGGGGCTGAGGAAGGCCTCGGTCTCCGCCGTCCTGCCCCATCGTTGCAGGAGATACGCCCGCTCGGCCGCCATGCGGGCGCGCTGCGCCTCGGTCGCGTCCAGGCCGCGGCTGGCTGCTTCCAGGTGAAACAACAGGGCGTGGGGGGTGAACAGGACATGCCGTCCGAGCGCCCGCACGCGCAGGCAGAGATCGGCGTCGCTGCCGGTGACGCGGAGGTGCTCGGCCTCGATGCCGCCCGCGCGCCAATAGACGTCGCGGCGGATGGCGAGGCAGGCGCCGGTGACGGCTGAGACGCGGCGGCGGGCGGCGAGCATGCCGGCGTGGCCGGGATCGTCGCGCGCGGCGTGGCGGCAGAGATGCGTGGCCGACGCCCCCTGCCCCAGCGCCATGCCGGCGTGCTGCACCGTGCCGTCCGGGTAGAGCAGCTTCGCGCCCACCGCGCCGATCTCCGGCCGCAGCGCCTGGGTGACGAGTTCGCGCAGCCAGCCCGGTTCGATCACGTCGATGTCATTGTTGAGCAGCACGAGAACCTCGCCGCGCGCGGCCTCGGCGCCCGCGTTGTTCATCGCGGACCAGTTGAACGGGCCGGCGAAGGGCAGCACGCGGACCCTTGGGTCTTGTTGCAGGCGGGTGAGAAGTGCGGCGGTTTCGGGCTCGCGGCTGTCGTTGTCCACGACGATGAACTCGATTTCCGGGTAGTCGGTGCGATTGAGTACGCCGTCGGCGCAGCGTGCGAGCAGCGCGGCGCGGTCGCGCGTGGGGACGATGAGGGAGACGAGCGGCGGTGGATCAGGCAGCAGGGCCGCGATAGGCGGCGCGGTGCGCGGCGGGGGCGCATCCGGCAGCGCGTGGAACAGCACGCGCGGCAGGCCGGCGACGCGGCCGCCCGCGCGGGCGATGCGCAGAGCGGCGGCCCAGGGGTCGGCGTTGTCGCCCGGTTGCAGCAGCGCGCGGCGGAAGGCGGCGGCGTGGCCGATCAGGTCGCGCTCGGCGAACCAGTCCGGGTCGAACGGGGGCTTGAACAGCGGCGCGGAGCGGGTGCCGTCGGGGCCGATGCGGTCCTGGTCGGCGTAGAGCACGTCGATGGCGGGATCGGCGGCCAGCGCGGCTCGGATAGCGGCCTGCGCGTCGGGGTGGAGGCGCAGGTGCGGGGCGGCGAAGACGATGTAGTCCGCATCGGGCAGCGCATCGGTGGTTGCGATTGCAACGGTGGGCGCACCGGCGGGCGGCGCCGGCGCGGGGGGTTCGTTCGCGCCGAGCCAGAGCGCGTAATGCGCATCATCGAGCGGCATGGCGGGCGCGGGCGGCGGCGTTTGCACGGCGCGGATCGCGTTGGCGCGTCCGGTGTCGAGGTAATGCAGCAGCGGATTGGCGTCGCGCAGCAGCGCCTCGGGGTGCTGGGCGAGATACCAGGGGCCGTCGAAGCCGGGTCCGGGGCTGCGGCCCTCGGCGGCGCCGCGCCTCAGGTAGTGCAGCGCGGGGTTCGGCTCGCGGGCGAGATCGGGATAGGTGCGGCGGTACCAGGCTTCATCGAACAGCCCGCTGCGCGCGATGCGCCGCGCGGCGAGGCGGAGCGCGAGCCACGCGCGCAGGCGCACGCGGAGTTGCCCGGATCTCGTCCAGAGCAGGAGGCGGCGGAGGGTCGCGGGCGTCACGTGCGGGGCGTTGCGTTTCTCTATCCGTCATGGCCTGCGGAGGC
>JAFEFJ010000392.1 GCA_018240635.1 Pseudomonadota bacterium
CCGCGACGAACACCGACTCGCGCTTGTTGATGAAGCCGGCCAGCGCATCGGCCGCCGCGTCGGCCGCTTCCTGCGTCTCGCCATAGGCCGCCACGGCCACGCCGCAGCCGGGGAAATCGGCGTAGGGGAAGCCGAAGCAGAACGCGAGCTCCACCACCCCGTTGCCGGCGGCGCGCGCCGCGCGCTCGTCCATCACGTCGCGCATCGGCGAGACCAGCGTGCACTGGCTGCCCAGCGGGATCCAGAAATCCACCTGCCGGTAGGCGCGCGGCCAGGGCGCGCCGCGGGCGATCCGCGCGAGCAGAAGCTCCATCGCCCGCGCGCCCGTTTCGCGCATGTCCACATGCGGATAGGTGCGGTAGGGCACCGTCACGTCGGCCAGCTCCACCATCGCCTGCGTCAGGTTGGCGTGCGGATCGAGGCTGATCGCGATCGGCACCGCCGGGCCCACGATCGCGCGCACGCGGCGCAGCAGCTCGCCCTCGGCGTCGGGAAAGCAGTCGTTCAGCATCGCGCCGTGCAGATCCAGATACACGCCGTCCACAGGCGCGGCATCCAGCGCGAGCGAGAGATTGGCGCAGATCAGCGCGGCGATGCGCTCGAACGCCTCGTCCTGCACGGGACCGGCGGGATTGGCGAAGCACCACGCCAGCGGCACGACGGACGCGCCCGCGTCCTGCGCCGCGCCGATCGCGCCGGCGGCGGGCACCGTCTTGCCCTCCAGCGCGGCCAGCAGCGGTGCGCCGTGCACCAGCGGCGGGAAGCCGCCGGGCTGGACGAAGTTCTCGTAGGTGGTCGGGCGGGGCGCGAAGCTGTGGCTCTCGTGCTGGAAGCCGCCGACGGCGATGCGGAGCGTCATGTGTGGTCCTTGGCCGAATCCTCGGGGGCCGCGTCCTGGTCCGGCAGGATAAGCTGCATGAACAGCAGGTCGAGCCAGCGGTCGAACTTGCGTCCGACCTCCACCAGCGTGCCGGCGCGGGTGAAGCCCAGCGTCTCGTGCAGGCGGATGGAGGCGAGGTTGGTCGCCTCGATCCCCGCCACCATCACATGCATCCCGCGCTCGGTCGCGCGCTCGATCAGCGCCGCCAGCAGCGCCCGCCCGACGCCGCGCCAGCGCGCCCGCTGATCGACATAGACCGAGTGCTCGACGGTATGGAGGTAGCCGTCCCACGGCCGGAACTGCGCGTAGGAGGCGAAGCCCAGCACGCCGTCGTGGTCCTCGGCGACCAGCACCGGGTATCCGGCGGCGACACGGTCCTGCCACCAGGTCCGCCGCGCCTCCAGCGTCGTCTGCGCGAGGCTCCAGACGGCGGTGGTGTTGGCGGTCGCTTCGTTGATGATGGCGAGGATGGCGGGCAGGTCATCCTCGGTCGCGTCGCGGACGTTCATGGGGGGATTCCGGTGGCGGGAAGGGCGGTCGTTCGGCGGGAAATACGGCAGCACACCAACGCTCGGCGGACCACCGACAACCGGGCGACGCTGGCACGCGTCCGCTAACCCCTCGTTAACCCCCGACCGCCGAGGGTCGCGGCATGACGATGGCGCGGGTCCGCTGCTTCGCCTTTGCCGGCATCGAGGCGGTTCCCGTCGAGGTGCAGGTGCAGATTTCCGCCGGAATGCCCGGCTTCCTCGTCGTCGGCCTGCCCGACAAGGCGGTGGGGGAGGCGCGGGAGAGGGTGCGCGCCGCCTTCACCGCGATGGGACTCGCCTTGCCGCCCAAGCGCGTTCTGGTCAACCTCGCCCCCGCCGATCTCCTGAAGGAAGGCAGCCATTTCGACCTGCCCATCGCGCTCGCCGTGCTGGCGGCGATGGAGGTGGTGCCGCGCGAGGACATGGAGGGGTTCGCGGCCCTCGGCGAACTCTCGCTCGACGGCGCGCTCAACCCCGTCGCCGGCGTGCTGCCGGCCGCGATCGGCGCCTCGGCGCGCGAACTCGGCCTGATCTGCGCGGCGAGCCAGGGCGGGGAAGCCGCCTGGGCCGGGCGGATCGAGGTGGTGGCGGCGCCCGACCTGCTCTCGCTCATCAACCATTTCCGCGGCATCCAGGTGCTGTCCCCGCCCGATCCGGCGGGCGTCGCCCTGCCCGGCGAAACCCCCGACCTCGCGGACGTGAAGGGCATGGAGACCGCCAAGCGCGCGCTGGAGATCGCGGCGGCGGGCGGGCACAACCTGCTGCTCGTCGGCCCGCCGGGCGCGGGCAAGTCGATGCTCGCCGCGCGCCTCCCCGGCCTGCTGCCCGACCTGCTGCCGTCCGAGGCGCTGGAGGTCAGCATGATCCACTCCGTCGCCGGGATGCTGACCGACGGTCGGTTGCTGATGCGCCCGCCCTTCCGCGAGCCGCACCACTCCGCCTCGCAGGCGGCGCTCACCGGGGGCGGGATGCGCGCCAAGCCCGGCGAGGTGTCGCTTGCGCACCGCGGCGTGCTGTTCCTGGACGAATTGCCGGAATTCCCCAAGCAGGCGCTGGAGGCGCTGCGCCAGCCGATGGAATCGGGCCGCACCACCGTCGCCCGCGCCGCCGCGCACATCACCTATCCGGCGCGCTTCCAGCTCATCGCCGCGATGAACCCGTGCCGCTGCGGCTACCAGGGCGACGGCGCGCGCGAATGCGGCCGGGCGCCGCGTTGCGGGGAGGATTACCAGGGCCGCATCAGCGGCCCCCTGCTCGACCGCATCGACCTGACG
>JAFEFJ010000393.1 GCA_018240635.1 Pseudomonadota bacterium
GCCCACGTCCTGCACGGCGGTGTAGCGCAGCACCGTCGTGTGGCCGGTCTCCGGGTCCACCTCCACGTCGCAGACATGGGTCGCAAAGCCGGGGCCCGCGCCCTGCGCGTTGAGCGAGACCTCGGCGGTGATCGGCCCGCCGGTCTTCGCGGATTTCAGCGCGATGGCGGCAAGCGGGAGCGGATCGAAGCCGCCCGCGTTGGCGCCCGCCGGAATCGCCTGCCCGTCCTTCCACTCCACCGCCTCGGGGCTGATGTCCCAGATCATCGCGGCACGCTGCTTGAGCTGCTCGACGACCTTCTCCGCCGCCTGCGTCACCGCCATGCCGGTTGCGAAGGTGACGCGGCTGCCGCCCGTCAGGTGCGTGAAGCCGATCGAGGAAGTGTCGCCCACGATCGGGCGGACCTTATCAACCGGAATGCCGAGCACCTCGGCCGCCATCATCGCCATCGAGGCGCGCGAGCCGCCGATGTCCGGATTGCCGGACACCACGACGGCGGTGCCGTCCTCGTTGATATGGACCGCGCCGCTCGATTCGCCGCCGATGTTGAACCAGAACCCACAGGCGACGCCGCGGCCCTGGTTCGGGCCGAGCTTCGTCTTGTAGTGCGGATGGTTCTTCGCCGCCTCCAGCGTCTCGATGAAGCCGATGTCGCGGAAGGTGGGGCCGTAGGCCGCCTTGGTGCCGTTCTTCGCCGCGTTCTTCAGGCGCAGCTCGATCGGGTCCATGTTCAGCTTGCGGGCCAGGTCGTCGATCGCGCTTTCGACAGCCCACGCCGAGATCGGCGCGCCGGGCGCGCGGTAGGCCGCGACCTTCGGGCGGTTGCTGACGACGTCGTATCCAACGACATCGACGTTCGCCAGGTCGTAGCAGGCGAAGGCGCACATGCAGCCGGGCCCGACCGGGGAGCCCGCGAAGGCGCCGGCCTGATAGATCAGCTCCGCCTGCGCCGCGACGATGCGGCCGTCCTTGGTGGCACCGAGCTTGACCGAGACGGTGCCGCCCGAGGTCGGGCCGGAGGCGCGGAACACTTCCTCGCGCGTCATCACCATCTTCACCGGGCGGCCGCTCTGCTTCGACAGCGCCATCGCCAGCGGCTCAAGGTACACCAGCGTCTTGCCGCCGAACCCGCCGCCGATCTCCAGCGGCACCGCGCGGATGTTCGCGATGTCCATGCCGAGCAGCTTGGCGCAGTAGGCGCGCACCATGAACTGGCCCTGGCTGGAGCTGTAGATCTGGCACTGCCCGTCGGACTGCACGCTGACGATGCAGGCATGCGGCTCGATATAGGCCTGGTGCACGGGCTGCGTGGTGTAGCGGCCTTCGACCACCACCTCGGCCTCGCCGAAGCCCTTCGCGATGTCTCCGAGCTTGAACTGGATGCGCTTGGCGACGTTCGACGGCTTGCTCGGCTTCTCGTCGAGGCCCTGCGTGAAGATGTCGTCGTGCAGCACCGGCGCATCCGGCTTCATTGCGTCTTCGGCGTCGATGACGTGCGGCAGGACTTCGTAGTTCACCTCGATCAGGTCGAGCGCCTGCTCGGCGATCGCCGCCGAGGTCGCGGCGACCGCGGCGACGGCGTGGCCCTCGTACAGCACCTTGTTGCGCGCCATGCAGTTGCGCGACAGGTCGCGGAAGTTCATCGGGCCTTCGCCGACGAAGGCTTCCTCCGATGCGATGTCGGGGAAGTCCTGCGCGGTGATGACGGCCTTCACGCCGGGCAGCTTGCGCGCCTTGTGCGTGTCGATCGACATGATGTGCGCATGCGGATGCGGGCTGCGCTTCACCCTGCCCACCAGCATCCCCGGCAGCGCCATGTCGGCGCCGAACACCGCGCGCCCGGTGACTTTCTCCACGCCGTCCGGACGGACCGGGCGGGTGCCAACAACCTTCAGATCGGCCTTCGAGATGTAGGTCATGCGGCTTGCCTTTCACGAATCTCGGCGGCGGCGTCCATCACCGCGCGGATGATCTTGTCGTAGCCGGTGCAACGGCAGAGATTGCCGGCGAGCCAGTAGCGCGCCTCGGTCTCCGTCGGGTTCGGGTTGGCGTCCAGCAGCGCCTTGGCCGCCACCAGCAGGCCCGGCGTGCAGAAGCCGCATTGCAGCGCGGCGTGCTCCAGGAACTTGCGCTGCAGCGGATGCAGTTCATCGCCGTCGGCGATCCCCTCGATGGTTGTGATGGTGGTGCCCTCGGCCTCCACCGCCAGCACCAGGCAGGAGCAGACCAGCCGGCCATCGACGATGACGCTGCACGCGCCGCAGTCGCCGGAGCCGCAGCCTTCCTTGCTGCCGGTCAGCCGCAGCTCGTCGCGCAGCGCATCCAGCAGCGTCATGTGCGGCTCGCAAAGAAACTCCGCGGGCTCGCCGTTGATCGTCGTTGTGACGTGTGTCTTGGACATTGGCTTTTCCTAGGCGGCAGCGCGTTTGAAGGCGATGGCGGCGGCGCGGCGCGCAAGCACGCCCGCGACCTTGATGCGGAAGTCGATGGTGCCGCGCTTGTCGTCGATCGGCTTGCAGGCGGCGCGGGCCGCGGCGTCGAGCGCGGCGAGCGTCGCATCGTCCAGCGTGTGCCCGATCAGTGCCTTGGCGGCGTCCTCCACCAGGAGCGGCGTGGGCGCCACGGCGCCGAGACCGACGCGCGCAGCGGTGCACACGCCGTT
>JAFEFJ010000394.1 GCA_018240635.1 Pseudomonadota bacterium
CGGCGTCGTCGCGATCGAGGGCTCGGGCTTCCCCGAATCGCCCCCGCCGCCCGGCGTGTCGGGGATGCCGTTCCTGTTCGTCATGGGCGACTACCTGGCGGAAACCGCCCTCTGGCGCGGCCTCGCCGTCGCCACCACCGAGGCGGCGGCAAGGCTTGCGGCCGCCGGCGCCCGCGTCGCCGACTGGCGCCTGCCCGCGCTCGGCATCCACGGCAACTCACACATGCTGATGATGGACGACAACAGCGACGAGATCGCCGCGCGGGTGATCGGCTGGATCGAGGCGGAGGTCGGCTAAACTCGCACAGCCACTCCAATTCCCGTCATGGCCGGGACAAGCCTGGCCATGATGATCATGAAATCAACAGGACGTGAAAGACGGTGGGGCAGGCGAACCTTACCGGCTCGCGTATTCGCCCTGCTCGGGCCGCAGCACGATGCAGTTGGTCTTGCGCCGGCTCAGGGCCGAGCAGGCGTTCTGCGCCTCGGACTGCGTCAGGCCGATCACCTGGGCGCGCCAGGCGGGGCGGCCCTTCAGCTTCATCGCCTCGACCCGTGTTTCCCCGCCGGTGGCGGAGCGGTGGGCGGCGGCGGCGGCATTGGCGGCGGCCTTGGCGGAGCCGAAGGTGCCGACCTGGATCGCCCAGCGCGACGCGGCGGCGGCGACGGTCAGGCGGGTGCGCGTCACCTCGGCAGCCTGCGCGCTGCTGATCAGCGCGGGCAGGCGCCCCGCGGGCTCGCGGCGGGCGACCGTGGTCACGGCGGCCGTCACCGGCACGTTCATCTTGCCGAACCCGTCGTCGAGAAGGGAGGCCATATGGACGTTGCGCTCGACGTTGCTCCGCGCGCCGAGCACCACGCCGATCAGGCGCACGTTGCCGCGCACCGCGCTGGTCACGAGGTTATGCCCCGCCGCCCGCGTGTAGCCGGTCTTGAACCCGTCCGCGCCCGGATAGGTCTTCAACATCGTGTCGTGGTTGTAGATGACGCGCCGGTGGAACACGAAGCTCGGCGTGCTGAAATACGCGTAGTCGTCCGGGAAGTCGGACAACAGGCGCCGCGCCAGCGTCGCCATGTCGGCCGCCGTGGTCATCTGCTCGGGATCGGGCAGGCCGGAGGCGTTGCGGAACGTGGTGTGCGCCATGCCGAGCGCGCGCGCCCGCAGCGTCATCATCTGTGCGAACCGGTCCTCGGTCCCGCCCAGCATCTCGCCCAGCGCGGCGGCGGCGTCGTTGGCCGACAGCGTGACCAGGCCGAGAATCGCCTGCTCCACCGTGATGCGCGTCTTCGGTGTCAGCCCGAGCTTGGTCGGCTCCATCGAGGCGGCGTGCATCGACACCGGCACCTGATCGTCGAGCGAGATGCGCCGGTCGCGCAGCGCCTCGAACGTCATGTAGAGCGTCATCATCTTGGTCAGGCTGGCCGGATAGCGCGGCGCGTCGGGGTTCTCCGACTCCAGCACCTGCCCGCTGCGCGCCTCGACCACGATGGAGCTGTAGCGGTCCGATCCCACCTGCGCGGCGGCCGGCCGCGGCGCGGCCAGCGCCAGCACGGCGGCCGCGAGCGGGGCGGCGGCCCAGCCGATGCGCCCGCATCCGGTGCGCCGTGTGGGGGGAGCCTCGGGCGCGTCCGCGAGAGGCGTGCAACCGGGCGAACCCTGCCTCGACCCAGGCATCATCATGCGAAGCATCCCGTCATGCTGGCGCCGTTAGGCAGCCATGCCCGGCCCGTATCGGCCGCGCATCCGCGACCCTACGCGCCGCGCCGCCGATTTGTCCAGTGCCGACAGTGTTGAGTCAGAAAGAAATAGAATGGGTTAACAGCCGAAATCCGTTCGTGGAGCGGGACGGATTTGGGTCCTTTCCGGGGCCATTGTGCGCCGCACAAAAAAATCTTGCGCGGCGCGGAACCGGCGGCTACAAGACACCTGTTGCTGCAATGCAGCATGCAGCGGCGGCGGGCAAGTCCGGAACCCGGTCGTAACCGCCACGCGCCGCGGCGGAAACAGCTATTTCGGGTCAAGGTGCCCGAACAGGAGAAGAAGACATGTCGAAGGCGACGAAAGTGTCCGAAGCGGTCACCACGGCCAGCGAAGAGGCTGCCACCGCCGCGGTTCAGGGCATCGACAAGACGGTGGCGACCCTGAAGGACGGGATGACCAAGGCCGCCGAGAACTTCGAGAAGACCCAGGCAAAGGTGAAGGAAGGCATGGAAAAGGCCATGAAGACCGCGGAAGAGATGGTCACGTTCGGCCAGGGCAACCTGGAAGCCGTGATGAAGTCGAGCCAGATCCTCGCCGCCGGCGTGCAGGAGATGCAGAAGAAGTTTGCCGCCCAGGCGCAGGCCTCCTTCGAGGAGACCGTCTCCACGATGAAGGCGCTCACCTCCGTGAAGTCGGTGAAGGACGCGTTCGACCTGCAGGCCGGCCTCGCCCGCTCGGCGATGGAGCGCAGCATCGCCGAAGGCGGCAAGCTGACCGACGCCTCGTTCAAGCTGACCGAGCAGGTGATGGCGCCGCTGACCGCGCGCGTCACCCTGGCGGTCGAGAAGTTCGCCAAGCCCGCCATCTGATCGGCGGCTTGCGACTCGGGCGAGGCCGCCGCCGTCCCTCCCCCCAAGAGGCGGCCTCGCACGACACGGAGAGAGGCCCGGG
>JAFEFJ010000395.1 GCA_018240635.1 Pseudomonadota bacterium
GTACGGCGTGGTGGACATGGTGAACGGGCCGGGGCTCGGCTTCACCAAGCTGATCGCGCCGTTCCGGCTTTCCGGCTCGGTGCTGGAACTGTCGGAGGCGCGGGCGTTCAGTTCCTCGCTGGGGCTGACCGCGAAGGGGCGCATCGATCTCGCCCGCGACACCGCCGACATCCAGGGCACCGTGGTGCCGGCCTATTTCTTCAACTCGCTGCTGGGGCGGGTGCCGCTGATCGGCCGGCTGTTCTCGCCCGAGACCGGCGGCGGGCTGTTCGCCGCGAACTACACGGTGCGCGGGCCGCTTGCCGATCCGTCGGTGTCGGTCAATCCGCTGTCGGCGCTGACGCCCGGGTTCCTGCGCGGGCTGTTCGGGGATTTGTAAGGGCGGGTTGGCGGATCAGCGCCCGGGACGGCCGGGCAGGGCGGCGATCGTCTTGAACACCGGGCAATCGGGGGCGTGCGCGCCGGGGAGATAGTCGAGGCTCATCAGGAACTCGCCGACGATCTCGCCGCCGGTGAACAGGAAGGTCTTCTTGAACAGCTTCACCCAGGCGGGCTTGTCCAGCGGGTGATGCGCATCGAGCCATGCGGCGAAGCCGCCGTGGCTGTCGCGCAGCGCCTGGACGCGGCGGGCGTTCCCGACGATTGCCGTCACCTTCAGGCGGTTGCGGACGATGCGCGGGTCGGCGAGCAGGCGGGCCTGGTCGGCGTCGGTGAAGGCGGCGACGCGGTCAACCTCGAAGCCCGCGAGCGCCTCCCGCATCCCGGCGCGGCGCTTGAGCACGATCTCCCAGGACAGGCCGGCCTGGAAGATTTCCAGGCACAGCCGCTCGAAGAGCACCGTCTCGTCGCGCGAGGGGAAGCCGTGTTCGGTGGCGTGGTAGGACTCGTGGACCGGATGGCCGGGGGCGATGGCGCAGTAGCTCAAGCGATCTCTCCGCGATGGCGCGCGCATCTTGAAGCCGCCGGGCGCGCCTGCCAAAACGCGGCCACGCGGCCACGGACGGCGCGGGGGACGACGATGAGCACCAAGACCGGCAAGACACTCACCGAAGGCCAGCGCGCCTACGAAGCAAAGCGGGCGGCGAAGGCCGGAATGAGCCTGGAGAAATGGCTCGCCGCGAAGGAACGCCAGCAGCGCGAGGAGGAGAAGGCGCGGCTGAAGGCGACCGAGCCCCCGAAGCCGCCGAAGAAGCCCGGCCTGTTCGCGCGCCTGATCGAGCGGGCGCACAAGCCGCTGTAGGAGGGGCCTTGACGGGCCGCGCTGCGGCGCATCCCGCCGCTATCGCGGCGCATGCCGACTGGAGCACCGACCCGCGCAAGCGCTGGGTGACGGTCGCCTCGCGCGAGGGGCGCGGCTGGCGCGTGGGCGCCGCGCGTCCGGTCGGACCTGTCGGGGACTTCCTGCCGGGTTTGCTGGCCGAGGCGGGCGGCGGCGCGGTCGCGCTCGGGGTCGATCTGCCGGTCGGTGTCCCCCGCGCCTATGCGGCGCGGCTGGATGCGCCCGATTTCCCCGCCTTCCTGCGCGGGCTCGGCGCATGGCCCGATTTCTTTTCGGTCTGCGAGCGCGTTGAGGAACTGCGGCTCGACCGGCCCTTCTATCCGCGGCGCAGCGTGCGCGGCATGACGCGGGCGGCGCATGCGGCGGCGCTGGGGCTGGGCGGGCCGGAGGGACTGTCGCGCCTGTGCGACCGGGCCACGGCCGACCGCCCGGCGGGCGCGCCGCTGTTCTGGACGCTGGGGGCCAACCAGTCCGGCAAGGCGGCGATCGCGGCGTGGCGGGATATGCTGCTCCCCGCGCTGGCCGGAGCCTCCCCGCCGCGGCTCTGGCCGTTCGAGGGCCCGTTCCTGTCGCTGCTCGCGCCCGGCCGGGTGGCGTTGGCGGAGACCTATCCGGCTGAGGCGCTGCGGCATCTCGGGCTCCGGATGGGCGGCAGCAAGCGACGGCAGCTCGACCGGGCGGCGCTGGCGGGGGCGCTGCTGGAACGCATGGCCGCCCTCGGCGCCGAGCCCGATGCGGCGCAGGCGGCGTCGTTGCGCGACGGGTTCGGCGTGGAGGCGGCGGGCGAGGACCGCTTCGACAGCCTGCTGGGGCTGCTGTGCGTGTTGAAAGTGCTAGCCGGAGGGCGCCCCGACGCCGCGCCCGCCGATCCGTGGATCCTGCGGTGGGAAGGCTGGGTGCTGGGCCAGACCGCGCTGCCGCGCGATCTGGCCGCGTCCGTCAGATCTTGCGCATCATCTCCGCCCAGCGGTCGATGATCGGGAGGATCTCGTCCGACGAGGCCGAGGGCAGGCCGACGAGGGCGCGGGCGACGCCGAGATCGCGGTAGCGCTTGAGCGTGTCCAAGTCCTCGGGCGCGTGGAAGATCGTCACCGGCAAGGAGGCGGGGTCGCGCCCCGCTTCCTCCGCCATCGCGCGGAATTGCGACAGCTGCTCGGCTACATTCGGGCCGCGGTCGGCGATGGGGATCCAGCCGTCGGCGTAGCGGATCGCGCGGCGCGCGGCGTGCGGGAAGGCGCCGCCGACGATCACCGGCGGGTGCGGCTTCTGCACGGGCTTGGGCCAGGTCATCATCGGTGGAAACGAGACGAATTTGCCCTGAAACTCGGGCTTGGACTGCGTCCAGATCGTCTTCATCGCCGCGAT
>JAFEFJ010000396.1 GCA_018240635.1 Pseudomonadota bacterium
CCGCCGCACATGAAGGTCAGCGTGCCCTCGGTCGCGCCGACCGTGCCGCCGGAGACCGGCGCATCGAGCATCGCGAGTCCCGCCTTCTCCGCCTCGGCGGCGACGGCGCGGGCGCTGTCCACGTCGATGGTGGAGCTGTCGATCAGGACCGGGTTGTTGCCCGCTTCCTTCGCGACTTCCAGCAATCCGCCCTGGTGCATCCACACGTCGCGCACATGCTGGCCCGCGGGCAGCATGGTGACGATGGCGTCCGCGCCCTTCACCGCTTCGGTGGCGGACGCGGCGGGATGGCCGCCCGCCTTGGCGAGCGCTTCCAGCGCGGCGGGGCTGAGATCGAAGCCGCGCACCGTGTGCCCGGCCTTGATGAGGTTGGCGGCCATCGGGCCGCCCATGTTGCCAAGTCCGACGAAACCGACGATCGCCATCTCACAGCACCTCGAACACGTCATACACCGGGCCTTCGGGCGGACGATCGCCGGTGCCGATGGCGATGGTGCGGTTGAGCCAGTCGTATTTCGCAGCGCCCGTCTCGAAGAAGATGGCGGTGCGGAAGTAGTAGAGCGACGGATCGACGTGCTCGCCCTTCGCCATGCGCGCCAGCACCTCCGGCGCGCCGTGGCGGTAGCCGCGATAGGCCATGCTGATGAGCGCGTCGTCGTTCGTCTTCAGCACGAGGCGCACGTCGAGCATCGTGGCGTCGGGGCGGACCATGATCCAGTCGGCGGCGCCGCCCTTGGCGAGCGTGCCGGACAGGCGCGCGCCCTCGAACGTGCCGTCGGTGACTTCCACCACGCGCCGCTCGCCGAGCGGCGTCGTGCCCACGAGTTGCGGGGCGGCGGCGACGAGTTTCAGCTTGAACAGATGGGCCGTGCGTATCTCAGCCATTTCCTGGGTTCCCCCCGAGCCGTGTGCGGCGCGGATCAGAACCGATCCGGGGCGGGGCGGCAAGACACGCGGGCGGGGCCGGTCTAGGCTGTCGGGCACACGAGACCGGGAGGACAACGATGCCGAGCGATTATCCGCTGCCTGCCAGCGATCCCGCGAGCCTGGGGCTGGCTTCGGCGCCGATCGAGGCGATGGACCGGCTGATCCGCCGGCATATCGAGGAAGGCCGCTACCCCGGCGCGCAGATCGCCTTCGCGCGGCACGGCAAGCTGGCGCTGTTCCGCAGCTACGGGCAGGCGCGCACCGAGCCAGCCATGCCGGCGCGGGACGACACGCTGTTCCTGCTGTTCTCGCAGACCAAGGTGCTGACCTCGGCGGCGGTGTGGGCGCTGGCGGAGGAAGGGCTGGTCTCGTTCAGCGACCGCGTGGCGGACCACATCCCGGAATTCGCCGCGCGCGGCAAGGGCGCGATCACCCTGCAGCAGGTGATGACGCATCAGGGCGGCTTCCCCTCCGGCGACGTCTCGCGCGAGACCTGGACGGATCATGCGCGGATGCGCGCGGAGGTGGCGGACTTCTCGCTGGAATGGACGCCGGGGACGCGGATGGAATACCACCCGCGCGCGGCGCATCTGGTGCAGGCGATGGTGATGGAGGCGGCCACCGGGCGCGACTACCGCGACGTGATCCGCGAGCGGGTGATCGCACCGCTCGGGCTGCAGAACGACATCTTCGTGGGCGTGCCGGCCGATCAGCAGCACCGCTGCGCGGATGTGTACGCCGAGGACGCGCGCGACAACTCGGCCGAGTTCCGCGCGGCCGGATTGCCGAGCGGCGGCGGCTACGCGACGGCGCGCGGCATGGCGGCGTTCTACCAGATGCTGGCGGGCGGCGGCCGGCTTGGCGCGGTGCGGCTGTTCTCGCCCCGCATGATCGCCTACGTCTCGCGCAACCACACGGGCGAGACGCCGGACGCCTACATGGACGGCATCCCGATGCATCGCGGCCTGGGCCCCCATGTGCGCGGCATGAGCGACCGGATCAGGGGGCTGGGCTCGATCGCCTCCCCGGCTACGTTCGGGCATGGCGGCGTCGGTTCGTCCTATTCCTGGGCCGATCCCGAGAGCGGCGTGTCGTTCACCTATCTGACGAACTACGTGCAGCCCGATCCCTGGCATTCGGCGCGGCTGGACAGGATCAGCAACCTCGCACACGCCGCGATAGACTGAGCGCGCCGCCGAGCAGAAGCGGCAGCAACGGCACCGCGGCGGCGATGCGGAAGACGCCGCGGATGCCGGCGAGGAACGCGTCCTCGGGCGCGGCGCCCGCCGATGCCGCCGCCGCGTCGAGGCTCTGGAACGTCAGCATCAGCAGCGTCGCGCCGGCGACGACGCCGATGGTGCGCGTGGCCATCGCGAGGCTGCCCGCCACGCCGCGGTCGGCGCGCGGCAGGGCGGCGGTGACGATGTCGAAATAGGCGACCTGGAACAGCCCGACACCGAGGCCATTGGCGAACATCGATAGGGCGAGCGGCGCGATCTGCGCCTGCCGTCCGGCGAAGCCGATCCAGGCGAGGCCCGCTGCCGCGATCAGACTGCCCGCCTGCAACAGAAGGCGTGGCGAGAGGCGCGCGGCGAGGCGGCCCGCGATGGGGGCGGCGATCATCGCCCCCGCCGGCTGCGCGGCGAGCAGCAGCCCCGCCGCAGGCACCGACAGCTGCGCCGCGT
>JAFEFJ010000397.1 GCA_018240635.1 Pseudomonadota bacterium
CGGCGGGCGAGTTGCCGGGCAAGGCGCAGAACACGCCCTTCGACGGTCGCGCGCTGGAAGGCCGCGTGCTGGGCGCCTGGAAGGCGGGAAGGCGCGTGTTCGGATGATGCCATTCTTCGGCATCGTGCTGGGCTACCTGCTTGGGTCCATCCCGTTCGGCTACCTGCTGACCCAGGCCGCGGGCCTCGGCGACATCCGCGAGATCGGCTCGGGCAATATCGGCGCGACCAACGTGCTGCGCACCGGCAACAGGAAGCTCGCCGCCGCGACGCTGCTGCTGGACGCGCTGAAGGGCGCCGTCGCCGTCCTGATCGTGCGGTCGATCGCGGGGGACCCGGCGGCGCTGTGGTCCGGGCTCGGCGCGGTGCTGGGGCACCTGTTTCCGGTCTGGCTCGGCTTCCGGGGCGGCAAGGGCGTGGCGACTGGCTACGGCGTGCTGATCGCCGCCGCCTGGCCGGTCGGGCTGCTGGCCGGCGCGGTCTGGCTGATCGCTGCCAAGGTCTGGCGCATCTCGTCCGCCTCGGCGCTGCTTTCCTTCGCGCTCGCGCCGGTGATCGCGCTGGTGCTGTGGCCGCTTGGCATCGGTTCGTGGGGCGTGGCGCTGCTCGCGCTCGCCATCGCCGTGCTGGTCTTCGCGCGCCATCATCAGAACATCCGCCGCCTCCTGGATGGCACCGAACCGCGGATCGGCCAACGGACATGACGCACGCCGACACCCTGGCCCGCTTCCGCCTCGCCCGGGCCGAGGGCGTCGGTCCCGTCACCTACCGCCGGATGCTGCAACGCTACGGCAGCGCCGCCGCTGCGCTGGACGCGCTGCCTGGGCTGGCGCGCGCCGGCGGCCGCACCACGCCACCCCGCGTGCCGAGCGAGGCCGCCGCCGCGCGGGAGGCCGAACGGCTGGAAAAGCTCGGCGCGCGGCTGCTGTTTGCCGACACCGACGCCTATCCCAGGCTGCTCGCGCTGCTGGACGACGCCCCGCCGGTGATCGCCGTGCAGGGCGACGCCGCCCTGCTCGATGCGCGGTCGGTCGCGCTGGTGGGCGGACGCAACGCCTCGGCCAACGGGCAGCGCATGGCCGAAACCCTCGCCGCCGACCTTGCGGCTGCGGGCCTCGTGGTGGTCTCGGGCCTGGCGCGCGGGATCGACGCGGCAGCCCATCGTGGCGCGATGGCGCGCGGGCGGACCGTGGCCGTCATCGCGGGCGGGCTGGATGTGCCCTACCCGCCCGAGAACGCCGACCTGCAACGCGCCATCGCCGAGGCGGGCGCCGTGGTCGCCGAAGCGCCGCTCGGCACCGAGCCGCTGGCCCGGCATTTCCCGCGCCGCAACCGCATCATCGCCGGCCTTGTGCTCGGCATCGTCGTGGTCGAAGCCGCGCCCCGCTCGGGCAGCCTGATCACCGCCCGGCTCGGCCAGGAGGCGGGGCGGGAGATCTTCGCCGTCCCCGGCTCGCCCCTCGATCCGCGTGCCCGCGGCGCGAACGACCTGCTGCGCCAGGGCGCGGTGCTGACGGAGAGCGCCACCGATGTGCTCGACAACCTGCCCGACCACCCGATGCGGGAGGGGATCGGCCGCTCTCCGCTGTTCGCCCGCGGCCTTCCGCCGGGGATGCCGACCGGCCTCGGCGCGCCGCGATCGTTTCTCGACCCGCCCGATCCAGCGCCGCATTCGGCGGGGGAAACCGCCGATGCGCACCGTCAACTGCTTGAATTGCTTGAAGCATCGCCCACCCCCGTTGACGATCTGGTGCGCCGCTGCCAGTTCTCTCCGGCCGCCGTCATGGCGGCGCTGCTGGAATTGGAGCTGGCGGGACGGGTGGAAACCCTGCCCGGAAACCGCGTCGCGCTGCTCGATCCGGGAATGTCCCCGGGCCTCTGAGCGGCAGGCGCCTAGGCCGTCACACAGGATGCAATGACCGACGTCGTCGTCGTCGAATCGCCCGCCAAGGCCAAGACAATCAACAAGTATCTTGGCGACAAGTTCACCGTGCTGGCGAGCTTCGGGCACGTGCGCGACCTGCCGCCCAAGGATGGCTCGGTGCGCCCGGACCAGGACTTCGCGATGGACTGGGAAGCCGACGACCGCGGCCGCCGGCAGGTCTCGGCCATCGCCAAGGCGCTGAAAGGCGCCCGCACGCTGTATCTCGCCACCGACCCCGACCGCGAGGGCGAGGCGATTTCCTGGCATGTCCGCGCCATGCTGGACGAGGCGCGGGCGCTGAAGGGCGTCGATGTCCGCCGCGTCACCTTCAACGAAATCACCCGCTCCGCCGTCGCCGAGGCGATGGCGCATCCGCGCGACCTCGACCAGCCGCTGATCGAAGCCTACCTGGCGCGCCGCGCGCTCGACTACCTCGTGGGCTTCACCCTCTCCCCCGTGCTGTGGCGCAAGCTGCCGGGCAGCCGCTCGGCCGGGCGCGTGCAGTCGGTCGCGCTGCGGCTGATCTGCGAGCGCGAGGCCGAGATCGAGGCGTTCCGCGCCCGCGAATACTGGACGGTGGAAGCCGCCTTCGCGACGCCCGCCGGCGCGCCGTTCACCGCGCGGCTGACGCATCTCGATGGCCGCAAGCTCGATCAGTTCGACCTCAACAACGCCGAGACGG
>JAFEFJ010000398.1 GCA_018240635.1 Pseudomonadota bacterium
TGCTGTTCCTGGCCTCCGATCTGTCCCGCTACATGACCGGCTCGGAAGTGGTGATCGACGGCGGCATGACTGGCGGGGCCCCCGCGCGCCGCGGCTGGGTGCCCGCCAAGGAGGAGGCTTCGCGATGACCTATCAGCCCGCGCCGCACGTCACGCAGAACTGGCACTTGTCGAAGCCCGCCGCCACCGGCAAGCGGGGCATGGTCGTCGCCCAGGCCAAGAGCGCGGCAGAGGCGGGCGTCGCCGTGCTCGATGCCGGCGGCAACGCCGTCGATGCGGCGGTCGCGACCGCGCTCGCGCTCGCGGCGGTGGAGCCGTGGAACTCGGGCCTCGGCGGCATCGGCTTCGCGCTGGTGCATCGCGCCGGGCAGCGCCGCGCGGACGTGGTGGATTTCGGCCCCGTCGCCCCGCGCGGCCTCGATCCCTCGACATTCAAGCTCACCGGCAAGGTGGTGCAGGACCTGTTCGCCTGGCCGCAGGTGGAGGGCGACGCCAACATCCACGGCCCGCTCTCGGTCGCCATCCCATCGGCGCCCGCGGGGTACGCGAAGATGCACGCCGAATGGGGCCGCCTGCCGCTGCGCGAGGTCATGGCGCCCGCCATCGCGCTGGCCGAGCGCGGGCTGCCGCAGGACTGGTTCACCACGCTGAAGGTGGCCAACTCGGCGTCCGTGCTGCGGCTCTATCCGGAAAGCGCCCGCATCTACCTGCCGAACGGCCTGCCGCCGGTGCCTCCCTACCAGGGCTCGCCCGGCTTCTTCCGCCTCGGCAACCTGCCGGCCACGCTGCGCCGCCTGTCGGAGGCGGGGCTGCGCGACTACTACGAGGGCGAGATCGCCGCCTCGATCGCCGCCGACATGAAGGCGCTGGGCGGCGTGCTGTCGGCCGAGGACCTGCGCGGCTGCCAGGCCCGCATCCTGCCCGCGACGGAGGTGGCGTGGCGCGGCCGCACCATGCAGCTCACCGGCGGCCTCACCGCCGCGCCCACGCTCGCGCAGGTGCTCGCCCGCATGGCGGATGCCCCCTATGGCGGGAAGGCGCCGTCGGCCGCCTGGTATGCCGCGCTCGCGCGGGCCATGCGCGCCGCCTACGACGACCGGCTGAACAACCTGGGCGACGCCGAGCCGAAGGCCGCCGAAAGCTGCACCACCCATCTGACCGTGATGGACGCCGAGGGCACGATGGTCGCGATGACCACCACGCTGCTCTCGTCGATGGGCAGCCGCATGGTGCTGCCCGGCTCGGGTGTGCTGATGAACAACGGCATCATGTGGTTCGACCCGAGCCCCGGAAAGCCGAACTCGGTCGCGCCGGGCAAGCGTCCGCTCACCAACATGCTGCCGGTGATGCTGGCCGAGGACGGCAGGCCGGTGCTGGCCTGCGGCGCCTCGGGCGGGCGGCGCATCATGGCGGCGGTGTTCCAGCTGCTCACCTTCGCCGCCGATTTCGGCATGGATGTCACGACCGCCGCGCACCACCCGCGCATCGACGTCTCCGACCCCGACCGGGTCAGCGCCGACCGCCGCCTGCCCGCCGACGTGCTGGCCGCGCTTGCCGCCGACAGCCCGACCGAGGTGGTGGAGCACGGCGCGGTGCCGATCAACTTCGCCTGCCCGAACATCATCGTCGCGGGCAGCGACGGCATCCGCCACGGCATCAGCGACGCCGCCAGCCCCTGGTCCGCCGCGGTGGCGCAAGCCTGACGCTACCGTTCAGCCCCTCTCCCGCGTGTCGCGGGAGGGGGAGGGGCCCACGGCGCAGCCGTGGGAGGGTGAGGGAAGGGGCTCCTCTCCAGCCCCCCGCCGCCGTACAGCACGAAGCGGCGGCCCCGCCGGAGGCGGTCCGCGCAAAACGCCCAGGCGCCGCCTGAACCTATCCCGTGTCGGGCGGCGGCGCTTCCGGCGGCGCGTGCGATTCGTTGCGTGTGCAACCATCGTCTGCGCGCCGCCACGCCGCGCCGTCCAGCTCCGCCAGGATCGCGCGTCCCAGCGCCTCGATCCTCTCGGCCGTCTTCGCGTCGCCCAGCTTGCGCACGATCGCCGCCAGCTCGGCGCAGGCCGAGGCCACCACCGTGCGGTCGTCCGTGCCCTCGATCGTCGCGGCCAGGCCCTCCAGATACCGCCACGCCTTGCTCCGGCGCGGCGGCGGCTCCTGCCCGAGCGGGCGCTTGAGCGGCATGTAGCGGGGATCGAGGTTCGTCTGCCGCACGAAGGCGGCCTTCGCCTCCGCGCGCTGCCGTGCCGCCTGCCGGCGCTTTTCGACGGCGCCGGGCGCGTTCGCCCGCGCCGACCCGCGCGCCGAGGCCCCGCGCATCTGCCAGCGCGCCATCAGCCCGATCAGCCGGTAGACGATGGCGCCGAGCCGCAGGTCGAGCCCGGCGGCATCGGCGAAGACCGGATCGCGATTGGCCCCCGCGCCGGGCGGGGCGTCCGCCTCCGCCTCCGCCTCGGCGCGTTCCTGCGCCTTGGCGCGCACGTCGATGGCAATCCCGGCCAGCCGCTGGAGCAGCCGCAACAGCCGCCGCGCCGACCACCGCCGTGCAGCGGACCCATCGGGCGCGGAAGCGTGTGCGGAGGAAGCGGCGAAGGACATGGCGGCGTT
>JAFEFJ010000399.1 GCA_018240635.1 Pseudomonadota bacterium
TCGGGCTGCTCGCCCGGCAGCGCCCGCCACGGCATCGCGCGGCGGTTGCGGTCGTACCAGTCGAGCAGCGGAGCGGCGGGCGGAATGGCCGAATCGGACACGCGCAAGGATATGCCGGGGGGCGACCGTCACGTCTACGGGCCGCGGGCGCTGGCCGCGCTGCTGCCCGCCGTGACGCGCCCCGCCTTCCGCCGCCGCTCGCCCGCCGGCGCGCAGATCATGGCGGACTGGCCCGCCATCGTGGGCCCGGCGCTCGCCGCCGTCAGCGCGCCGCGCGGACTGGCCTCCGGCACGCTCACCATCGCCTGCTCCGGACCCATCGCGCTCGAACTCGCCCACCTTGCCGACGAGCTGCGCGGGCGGATCAACGGCCATCTCGGGCGCGAAGCGGTGGCCGCGCTGCGCTTCGTCCAGACCATGCCGGCCGCGCCGCCCGCCGCCGCGCCCGCCCCCGCGCCACCCCCCGATCCGGCCGCCCGGGCGCGCGCCGAGCGGGCGCTGGCGGACCTTCCGCCCGGCCCGCTGCGCGACGCGCTCGCCGGGCTCGGCGCGCTTGTGCTGGCCGGGGCGCCGTCCGAAATAGCGCCCCGCCCGATGCTCCGCGGGCAGGCCCGAACCACCCCCTCGACTCGCACGCGCGATCTTGGGTAGAACCACTACATATTGAGGTCATGATGCAGCTCACTCGCCGTTCCGCACTATCGGTTGTATCCGCCGCCGGGCTCGGCGCGTTGCTCGCGCGGCCCCTTCCGGCGCGGGCCGAGACCGATCCGCGGGAAACCGAGCGCAGCTTCGGCAAGCCGGACGCCAAGGTGACGGTCACCGAGTTCTTCTCGCTCACCTGCACCCACTGCGCGCACTTCGCCAACGCGGTGATGCCGCAGGTCATCAAGGAGATGGTGGAGCCGGGCAAGGTGCGGTTCGTCTACCGCGATTTCCCGCTCGATCAGGTGGCGCTCACCGCCGCGATGGTGGCGCGCGCCCTGCCGCCGGAACGCTACGAGCCGTTCATCGCCGCGCTGTTCGCCAACCAGGACCGCTGGGCCTTCGCGCGCGGCGCGGACACGGTGGGCGAACTCGGCAAGCTCGCGGGGCTGGCGGGCATGAGCCAGGACACGTTCAACGCCACCATCAAGGACACGGCGTTCCGCAACTGGATCCTCACCCAGCAGGCGGCCGATCAGAAGAAATATGGCATCGACTCGACCCCGACTTTTCTGATCGCCGGCAAGACGCATCCGGGCGCGATGGAGTTCGACGCCTTCGCCAAACTCGTCGAAGCCGCGAGCTGACGCGGCGAAAGGGAGACAGCTTGCCGGTCAGTTTCTCGCGGTTGCGCATCGCCGGGTTCAAGAGCTTCGCCGAACCCGCGACGGTGGACATCCTTCCCGGACTGACCGGCATCGTCGGCCCCAACGGCTGCGGCAAGTCCAACGTCGTCGAGGCGCTGCGCTGGGTGATGGGCGAAACCTCCGCCCGCAACATGCGCGGCGGGGAGATGGACGACGTCATCTTCGCCGGCACGGCGGGCCGCTCGGCGCGCAACCTCGCCGAGGTCACGCTGCGGCTGGACGACACCGCCGGCGCGGTGCCGCCGCCGTTCCACGAGCATGCGGAGCTGGAAATCTGCCGCCGCATCGAGCGCGGCAACGGCAGCGCCTACCGCGTCAACGGCCGCGAGACCCGCGCGCGCGACGTGCAGACGCTGTTCGCCGACCTCGCCACCGGCGCGCGCTCCTCGGGCATGGTCAGCCAGGGCCGCGTCGCCGCCATCGTGGGCGCCCGCCCCGAGGACCGCCGCGCGGTGCTGGAGGAAGCGGCCGGCATCACCGGCCTGCACGCGCGCCGCCACGAGGCCGAACTCAAGCTGCGCGCCGCCGAGGCCAACCTGGCGCGCGCCGAGGATCTGCGCGGCCAGCTCGAAACCCAGCTCGGCACGCTGAAGCGCCAGGCGCGGCAGGCCAGCCGCTACCGCAACATCTCGGGCGCGATCCGCCAGGCCGAGTCGGAGCTGCTGGCGTTGCAGCGCGCCCGCGTCGATGCGGCGCGCGCCGCCGCCAAGGCCGCGCTGCATGACGCGGGGCTCGCGGTCGCGGACGCCACCGAAGCCGCCGCCCGCGCCGCCGCCCGCGCCGCCGAGGACACCGCCGGCCTGCCGCCGCTGCGCGAGGCCGAGGCCGAGACGCGCACCGCCCTCGAACGCCACAAGCTCGAACAGGAACAGGTCGCCGCCGAGGAGGCGCGCGCCCGCGCGGCGCTGGCCGACGCCGAGCGGCGGCTTTCGGTACTGACCGGCGACCTCTCGCACGCCGAACGCGCGCTCGCCGACGCCGAGGCGGCGCTCGCCCGCCTCGACGCCGAGACCGCGGCGCTCGCGGAGCAGGACGCCGCCTTCCCCGCCGCCGAAGCCGAGGCCGCCGATGCCTGTGCCGAGGCCGCCGAGGCGGTGCGCGTGGCGGAGGCCGAGTCGCACCGCGCCGCCGACGCCGCCGCCGAGGCCGCCGCCGCCGCGCAGGCCGCGATCCAGGCCGAGCAGACCGCCGCCGCCCGCGCCCGCCGTGCCGCCGACGCCGCCGCGCAGACC
>JAFEFJ010000039.1 GCA_018240635.1 Pseudomonadota bacterium
CAGCCGGTCGATGATCTCGCGCAGGATGCGGCGCGCGATCTCGGCGCGCTGGGGGGTGAGGGTGTCGATCACGCCCTCGAACCACGCGAGCGCGGCGCGGATCGACTGGTCGGACGCTTCGGCGACGTTCTTCCCGGCGACCTTCACGGCCAGCGCCTCGGGCTTCAGGCGGGCGCCCTGGCAGACATGGCAGGGCTTGTCGGCCTGGTAGCGGGCAAGCTCCTCGCGCACCCAGACGCTGTCGGTTTCCTGGTGGCGGCGTTCGAGGTTGCGGATCACGCCCTCGAACGGCTTGGTCACGGTGTAGGCGCGGACGCCGTCCTTGTAGGACATGGCGACCGGGGTTTCGCCGGTGCCGAACAGGATGGCGTCCTGCACGGTCTTGGACAGGTCCTTCCAGGGCGTGCCGGTGCTGACCTTGAAGTGGCGCGCCAGGCTTTGCAGCGTCTGGTCGTAATAGGGGCTCTGCGCGCCGGCCCAGGGGGCGATGGCGCCGCCCGCCAGCGTCTGCCGCTCGTCCGGCACCACCATCGCGGGGTCGAAGAAGGTTTCGGTGCCCAGCCCGTCGCAGGCGGGGCAGGCGCCGTGCGGGCTGTTGAAGCTGAACAGGCGGGGCTCGATCTCCTCGATGGTGAAGCCGGAGACCGGGCAGGCGAAGCGGGAGGAGAACACGGTCCGCTCGCCGCTGTCCGCGTTCTCGGCGTAGGCGATGCCGTCGGACAAGGCGAGCGCGGTCTCGAAGCTGTCGGCGACGCGCTGGGCGATGTCGCCGCGGATCACGAGCCGGTCCACCACCGCCTCGATCTCGTGCTTCACCTTGCGGTTCAGCGCCGGGACTTCGTTGATTTCGAACAGCTTGCCGTCCACCTTCACGCGGGTGAAGCCGCGGCGCTGGAGTTCGGCCAGTTCCTTGCGGTACTCGCCCTTGCGGTCGCGCACGACGGGGGCGAGCAGCAGCAGGCGGGTGCCTTCGGGCATCGCCAGCACGCGGTCCACCATCTGGCTGACGGTCTGCGCCTCGATCGGCAGGCCGGTGGCGGGCGAATAGGGCACGCCGGCGCGCGCCCACAGCAGGCGCATGTAGTCGTGGATTTCGGTGACGGTGCCGACCGTGCTGCGCGGGTTGCGGCTGGTGGTCTTTTGCTCGATGGAGATGGCGGGCGACAGGCCGTCGATCGCGTCCACGTCCGGCTTTCCCATCAGTTCAAGGAACTGGCGGGCGTAGGCGGAGAGGCTTTCGACGTAGCGGCGCTGGCCTTCCGCGTAGATCGTGTCGAAGGCGAGGGAGGACTTGCCCGAGCCCGAGAGCCCGGTGATGACGGTCAGCCGGTCGCGCGGGATGCGGACGTCGATGTTCTTGAGATTGTGCTCGCGCGCGCCGCGGACGTGGATGTGATCGTGCGGGACGGGCGGCGCGCCGGAGGCGGGTCGGTCGGTTTCCGGGCGCCCAGCCTCTGGACGGGGGGCACGCGCCCGGACGCCCGCCGCCCGGACGCTATTTGCCTGCGCGTCGGCGTCCATTCGTGATGACTCGCTTGTTCTAGTGATGTTCCGCTTTTATATGGCAAGACTTTTAAGACTTGGGAAGGACCGGACCGCTATGGTGGCGGGATGGCAGGATGCCATACGCGGGGGGCGATGCCCCGCGCGGACGGTCAGGCAGCAGGAAGCGGCACATGGCGGGTAGCGTCAACAAGGTGATCCTCATCGGCAACCTGGGAAAGGATCCGGAGGTTCGCACGTCCCAGGACGGGACGAAGATCGTCAACCTGACGCTCGCCACCAGCGAGACATGGAACGACCGCGCCTCGGGCGAGCGCAAGGAGCGCACCGAGTGGCATCGGATCGTGATCTTCAACGACCGCATCGGCGAGGTGGCGGAGCGGTATCTGAAGAAAGGCGCGAAGATCTATGTCGAAGGCGCGCTGCAGACGCGGAAGTGGACCGACCAGAGCGGCCAGGAGCGCTACACGACCGAGGTGGTGATCGGCCGCTTCAAGGGCGAGCTGACGATGCTGGATACGCGCGGCGGCGGGGGCGGCGGCGAGATGGGCGAGGGCGGGTTCACGCCGCGAGAGCGCGCCCCGGCGCGCAGCGGCGCTCCGGCCGGCGCCCGCAGCGGCGGCGGAGCGGGCGGCCCCTCCTGGGACGCACCCCGCGGCGGCGGCAGCGACCTCGACGACGAGATCCCGTTCTAGGGGGCGGTTCCGCCTCCGCCGCGCTTCCGTCTTGGCCCGCGCAGGCGGGCGGTGACGGGGGGGGAGGCGGACGTTAACGCTGCCATGCCATCCTTCCCCGCCTCCGCGACCCCGTGCGGGCGCGCCCCTGAAGGAGACCGTGGCGATGACGCAGGTGCTGGTGGCGGGCGCGGGGCCCGTGGGGCTGACGATGGCGGCGGAGTTGGCGCGCTACGGCGTGGCCGTCCGCATCTTGGACCGCAACGCGGCGCGCACCGACAAGTCGAAGGCGCTGGTCGTGTGGCCGCGCACGCTGGAACTGCTCGACCGCGCGGGCTGCGCCGGGAATTTCCTCGGCTCGGGGATGCGGCTCAACGGCGCGCGCATCGTGGCCGGCGGGCGGCCGCTGGCGCGCATCGGGTTCGGGGAGGTCGCAAGCCCGTTCCCGCACGGGCTGATGATCCCGCAGAGCGAGACGGAGCGGCTGCTGGAGGACCATCTCGCGGGCCTCGGCGTGCGCGTGGAGCGCGAGACGGAACTCGCCGCGTTCGACGCCGACGCCAAGGGCGTGGTGGCGACGCTGCGCCGCCCGAACGGCGACGAGGAGACGCTGGAGGTTGACTGGCTGATCGGCTGCGACGGCGCCCACAGCACGGTGCGCCACGCGCTCGGGCTGGACTTCGGCGGCGACACGCTGATGACCGACTGGATCCTGGCGGACGTGCATCTGGACGGGCTCGGCGTGCCGCCGGACGAGCTGGCGATCTACTGGCACGCCGAGGGTATCCTGGTGCTGTTTCCGATCTCGTCCGGCCGCTACCGCGTGATCGCCGATGCCGGGGTCGTGCAGGGCGATGCGCGCCGCCCCGACCCGGCGCTGGCGGAGGTGCAGGCGGTGCTGGACCGGCGCGGGCCGGGCGGCGTCGCGGTGCGCGATCCGGTGTGGTTGTCCAGCTTCCGCATCAACGAGCGCAAGGTGAAGGACTACCGCGCGGGCCGCGTCTTCCTGGCCGGCGATGCGGCGCATGTCCACAGCCCGGCGGGCGGGCAGGGCATGAACACCGGGATGCAGGATGCCTTCAACCTGGCGTGGAAGCTGGCGCTGGCTTGCCACGGCACGGCGCGCGCGCCGGTGCTGCTCGACAGTTACAGCGCCGAGCGCAGCGCGGTGGGCGACGAGGTGCTGCGCGACGCCGGGCGGATGACCGAGATCGCGATCCTGCGCAATCCGGTGCTGCAGGCGCTGCGCAACGCCGCCGCGCGGGTGGTGCTGGGGCTCGGGCCGGTGCGGCACGGCATGGCCGAGGCGCTGTCGGAGCTTTCCGTCGGCTATCCGCAGAGCCCGCTGAACGGCCCGGCGGCGCGCCATCCCGGCCCGCCCGCGCCGGGCGAACGGATGCAGCCCCGCGCGGGGGAGGCGCCGGTCGGCGCCGGCCCGCGGCCGCTGTTCGCGCTGTTCGGGGAGGACGCGGACGGGCAGGGCGCCGCGCTGTGCGCGCGGCACGCGGCGCTGCTGGAGCCGCTCGTCCGTCCCGCGCTGCCGGGCGGCGGCATCAGGCTGGTGCGCCCGGACGGCTACGTGGCGGCGGTGGCCGATGCGGGCGACTGGCCGGCGGTGGCGGGGTATCTGGCGGGCCTCGCGTGACCGCGCCCCCTGGCGCCGCGGTCGTGACGCTGTAGCATCGGCGGGAACGGGAGTCGCGCCATGGGGTTCGTGGAGGCCGTTTCGGCCTGCTTTTCCAAATACGCCACCTTCTCCGGCCGCGCGCGGCGGTCGGAATACTGGTGGTTCGCGCTGTTCCAGGCGCTGGTGAACATCGCCGTCTACGGCATCGGGCAGGAGGCGGGCGGAGGGCTGCTCGGAAACCTGATCGAACTGGCGCTGGTCCTGCCGGCGCTTGCGGTGGCGGTGCGGCGGCTGCACGACATCGACAGATCGGGCTGGTGGCTGCTGATCGGCATCATCCCGGTGATCGGCTGGATCATGCTGCTGATCTGGGCCTGCACGCAGGGCACGCTGGGGCCGAACCGCTTCGGCCCCGACCCGCTGGGGCCGCGTTACGGGATGCCCGGGTAGGCGCCTGCCGCCGCGCTCAGAGGATGCCGGTCACCAGGCCGTCGATCCGGCTCCCTTCGCGATAGACGCCGCGCACCAGGATCGCCGCGAGCGTGCCCGTCATCGCGCCGCCCAGCACGTCGGTGACGTAATGCGTGCCGACGAAGACGCGCGACCAGCACACAAGCAGCGCGCCCGCGAGGAACAGCAGGCCGCGCACCGGCACGGAAGCGAGCACGAAGGCGGCGGCGATCGCGAAGGTGGCGGTCGCGTGGTCGGACGGGAAGGACCAGTCCGCGCTGCGGTCGATCAGCAGGTGGGTGACGCCGGCGTCGTAGGGGCGGACGCGGTGGATGAACAGCAGGACGGCCTGATTGATCGCGAGGCCGAGGGCGAACGACAGGCCGGCGGCGGCGCAGGCGTGCCGCACATGGGCGCGGTCGCGGCGGGTCCACCACTGCGCCGCCACCAGCAGGACCAGAACGGGAACGCCGAACCGCGTGAGCGCGATGGCGAACGCATCGAGAAGGCCGAACTGCCCGGCGGCGGCGTTGATCCACTGCGTAACGGCGGCATCCATCCGATCACTGCTCCCGCGCCAGTGTCCCGGATCGCGGCCCCGGCGCGCGCCCGCGCCAGGCCATCCGCAATCCAGGGACTTGGGTGAACCGACAACCCGACGAGCCAGTCCAGGACCGAGCTTACGGAACCCTTACGAGCCAGGGCCGCGGCCATCCATGCCCAGGGGAGAGGTGCGGCGCGGCGGCCCTCGCCAACCAGCCGGAATCCGGCTATCTAGGCTCTCTGCCGCGCTGCAGCGGACCCTCGATGGCGGCTGCGCGCCCTCCCTCTCCCTCGGACCCGGACAGACCCCAGGCTTGAGCGATACCAACGACGATCCCGCGCGCCAGGACGATCCCGGCACGCCCCCGGCCGATGGCGCGCCGCCGCCGGTCCCGCCTGCGGGCGGGGCGGGCGCGGGCGGTGGCGGCGACATGCAGCCGGTGATGCTCGAAGACGAGATGCGCCGGTCGTATCTCGACTACGCGATGTCGGTCATCGTCTCGCGCGCGCTGCCCGATGCGCGCGACGGGCTGAAGCCCGTGCACCGGCGCATCCTGTTCGGCATGCAGCAGGGCGGCTGGACGCACGACAAGCCGTACGTGAAGTCGTCCCGCGTGGTCGGCGACGTGATGGGCAAATACCACCCGCACGGCGACGCCGCGATCTACGACGCCATGGTGCGCATGGCGCAGACCTTCTCGATGCGCGTGCCGCTGATCGATGGGCAGGGCAATTTCGGCTCGGTGGACGGCGATCCGCCGGCGGCGATGCGCTACACCGAAGCGCGCCTCGCACGCGCCGCCATGCTGCTGCTGGACGACATCGACCGCGACACCGTCGATTTCCAGCCGAACTACGACGAGAAGGACGAGGAGCCGGTCGTCCTGCCGGCGAGCTTCCCGAACCTGCTGGTGAACGGCGCGAGCGGCATCGCCGTCGGCATGGCGACCAACATCCCGACGCACAATCCGGGCGAGATCATCGACGCCACGCTGGCGCTGATCGAGGACCCGGACACCCCGCTCGACGCGCTGATGAAGATCGTGCCGGGACCGGATTTCCCGACCGGCGGCATCATCCTGGGCCGCAGCGGCATCCGTTCCGCGTTCGAGACGGGGCGCGGCTCCATCATCATCCGCGCGCGCGCCGAGATCGAGGAAAGCGCGCGCAAGGACCGCCAGGCGATCATCGTCACCGAACTGCCCTACCAGGTGAACAAGGCCACGCTGCAGGAGCGCATGGCCGAGCTGGTGCGCGCCAAGCAGATCGAGGGCATCAGCGACATCCGCGACGAGAGCGACCGCTCGGGGATGCGCGTGGTGATCGAGCTGAAGCGCGACGCGACGGCCGAGGTGGTGCTGAACCAGCTCTACCGCTTCACCAACATGCAGATCAGCTTCGGCGTGAACATGCTGGCGCTGGACGCCGGGCGGCCGCGGCTGATGGGGCTGAAGGACGCGCTGGCGTGCTTCATCGCGTTCCGCGAGGACGTGATCCTGCGGCGCGCGCGCTTCGATCTGGGCAAGGCGCGCGAGCGCGCGCACCTGCTGGTCGGGCTCGCGATCGCGGTTGCCAACATCGACGAGGTGATCCGCGTCATCCGCGCGAGCCCCGACGCGGCGGCGGCGCGCGCCGCGCTGATGGGGCGCGACTGGCCGGCCGAGGATGTCGGCGCGCTGCTGGCGCTGATCGACGAGCCGGGCAACGTCATCACGCCCGAGGGCACGGTGCGCCTGACCGACGCGCAGGCGCGCGGCATCCTGGAGTTGCGCCTGCAACGGCTGACCGGGCTGGAGCGCGAGAAGATCCAGCAGGAGATGACGGAAGTCGCGGCGAAGATCACCGAGCTGCTGGAGATCCTCGCCTCGCGCATCCGCCGGATGGAGGTGATGCGCGAGGAACTGCTCGCCGCGCGCAAGCACATCGCAAGCCCGCGCATGACCGAGATCGGCGACGCCGACGCCGACCAGGACGACGAGAGCCTGATCGAGCCCGGGCAGATGGTGGTGACCATCACGCGCGACGGCTTCATCAAGCGCACGCCGCTGGAGACGTTCCGCGCGCAGAACCGCGGCGGGCGCGGGCGCACCGGCGCGGGCACGCGCGGCGACGACGTGGTGACGCGCAGCTTCAACGCGCACACGCATCAATGGGTGCTGTTCTTCTCAAGCGGCGGCAAGGCGTTCCGCGAGAAGGTCTGGCGCCTGCCGGAGGCCGGCCCCACCGCGAAGGGCCGCGCGCTGGTCAACCTGCTGCCCGAACTCGGCGGCGATGCGATCACCACCGTGCTGCCGCTGCCGCAGGACGAGACGCTGTGGGACAGCCTGCATCTGGTGTTCGCCACCGCCTCGGGCGGCGTGCGGCGCAACCGGCTGTCGGATTTCCGCAACGTGCGGTCCTCCGGCCTGATCGCGATGAAGCTCGACGAGGGCGACCGGCTGATCGGGGTCGCGACCTGCCGCGAGGGCGACGACGTGCTGCTGGCGACGCGGCGCGGGCGCTGCATCCGCTTCCACATCACCGACGACACGCTGCGCGTGTTTGCCGGGCGCGACAGTTCGGGCGTGCGCGGCATCAGGCTGCTGGGCGGCGACGAGGTGATGAGCCTGTCGGTGCTGCGCCATGTCGATGTGACCAACGAGGAGCGCGCCGCCTATCTGAAGGTGGCGAGCGCGAAGCGCCGCGCCGGCGACGAGGACGAGCCCGAGACGGCGGCGGAGGCCGAGGAGGCGGTGGCGGAGGTCGCGCTGAGCGATGCGCGGATCGCCGAGCTGGAACAGGCCGAGGAATTCCTGCTGACCGTGACGGATGGCGGCTTCGGCAAGCGCAGCTCCGCCTTCGAGTACCGCGTCACGGGACGCGGCGGGCAGGGCATCGCCAACATCACGCTGTCCAGGCGCAGCGGAACCAGCGTCGCCGCCACCTTCCCGGTGCAGCCGGGCGACGACGTGATGCTGGTGACGGATGGCGGACGGCTGATCCGCGTGCCCGCCGACCAGGTGCGCGTCACCGGGCGGCAGGCGATGGGCGTGATGCTGCTCCGGCTGAACGAGGGCGAGCACGTCACCGCGGTCTTCCCGGTGATCGAGCAGCCGGACGACGCGCCCGAGGGCGACGAGGACAACCAGACGCCGGGCGGGACGCCGCCGGACGGCGCGAGCGAGGCGGAGGACGCCACCGATGACTGATTCCCCGCGCACGCCGCGCATCGGCCTCTATCCCGGCACCTTCGATCCGGTGACCAACGGGCATCTGGACGTGATCGGGCGTGCCGCGCGGCTGATGGACAAGCTGGTGATCGGCGTGGCCATCAACACGGGCAAGGGTCCGCTGTTCAGCCTGGAGGAGCGCGTCGAGATGGTCACCGCCGAGGTGGCGGAGATCGCCGCGCGCAACGGAACCGTGGTGGAGGTGCGCCCGTTCGAAGGGCTGCTGATCGACTTCGCGCGGTCGATCGGCGCCTGCATGATCGTGCGCGGGCTGCGCGCCGTCACGGATTTCGACTACGAGTTCATGATGGCGGGCATGAACTACCGCATGGCGCCCGACGTGGAGACGGTGTTCCTGATGGCGAGCGAGCGGCATCAGTTCATCGCTTCGCGGCTGGTCAAGGAAGTCGCAGCCCTGGGCGGCGACATTTCGTCCTTCGTCCCGAAGAAGACGCTGGACCGCACGCTGGCGCGGATACGCGAACGCCGCGCCTGACCCTTTTCTGGAGAACGGAGGACAGATGCGCCGCCGAACCTTCGTCGCGCTGGCCGCGGCGACTGCAACCCTCAGCATGGAAACCGTCATGACCGATACCGCCGCCGCCCAGGCCAAGCTCGATCCCGAGAACACGCTGTACATGGACCTGAAGAACGGCCGTGTGGTGATCGAGCTGTTCCCCGACATCGCGCCCAAGGCCGTCGCGCGGGTGAAGGAGCTGACGCGCCAGGGCTTCTACGACGGCACGCCGTTCCACCGCGTGATCGAGGGCTTCATGGCGCAGGGTGGCGACCCGACCGGCACCGGCACCGGCGGCAGCAAGCTGCCCGACCTGCCCGCCGAGTTCACCACGAAGAAGCACTTCCTGCGCGGCACGGTGGGCGCGGCCCGCACATCGGACCCGAACAGCGCGAACAGCCAGTTCTTCATCATGTTCGCGCCGTCCCCGCATCTCGATGGCCAGTACACGATCTGGGGCCAGGTGGTGCAGGGCATGCAGTTCGTGGACGAGATCAAGCGCGGCAGCGGGCCGAGCGGCATGGTGCAGAACCCGGACCGCATCGTGAAGATGCAGGTGATGGCCGACGTGAAGAACTGAAAGGACGCGGGGCGGTGGGCCACGCCGCCCCGGCTTCCGACGGCCGCTGCGGCGCGGCCGCCTCAGAAGGGGCCGGAGCCGGCGGCGGCCATCGCCGCCCCGTGTGTCCTGCCGTCCCGTTGGGGCCGGCCACGAAGTGCGCCCATGTGGAGATCGAGCGCCTCGCAGATCTGGCCGACCGTGAGATCATCGACATAGCGGCCATCCACGATCAGAAGATCGGCGAACGAGAAGTTGGGGCGGCCGAACTCCTGCTCCAGCGCCGCGGCCATCTGGATCAGGTCGATCGACTCGAAGCCGAGATCCGCCACCAGGCGCGTTCCTGCCTCGACCGGCTGATCCAGATCCCAATCCCGGATGATGTTTTCGATCGTCGCGACAACGCTCGCGAGCGTCCGGCCTGCGGCCACGGCGCCCGGAATTTCCTCATGTGTCTGCATCATTGATCGATCTTCCTGCATGGCTGGGGACGGAACGTCTGCCAGGGCTCATGCGCGGAGCGTCACACGCGGAGGCCGGCCTGTCTGTGAACAGGCTCTCACCTGCATCGCTTTTGACCGGCGATCCTGCGCAATCGATGCGGACGGCGGTCATCTGACGGGGCGGAGGATGTAAAGTGGCCGTTCCGATGCGTGGGATTGCCTGTGCATCGGACGGTGTCCGGAGCGCGGACGAAACCGCAGCCCCCATCAGACGTGGTGGGGCGGCGCGCCTTCACTGGGCATGGCGCCCTGTGCGGCGGGCAGCAGGGCCATCAGGGCACGTAGCGGCCCCTCTGCCTCGCCGCGCCAGACCAGGTGGGTGCGGTTCGCGGCGATCGGCGCGGGCAGGGGGTGCCGGCGCACGGCGGCGCCCGCGCGCGCCTGATCGAGCACCTCGGCCGGCACGATCGCGACGCCGACGCCCGCGGCCACGCAGGCGATGATGGCGTGATACGAGCCGAGGTCGAGCAGGCGGCCGGGCGAGGCGCGGCCCTCGGCCAGCCACTGCATCAGCCGGCGGCGGTACGAGCAGCCATGCGGGAAGGCGATCAGCGTGGCGCCGTGCAGGTCCGCGGGCCCGCGCAGCGGCGGCGCGCCGAGCGGGCTTATCAGCACCAGTTCCTCGGCGAAGGCGGGCTGCGCGGCGAGGCCGTCCGCCTCGAACGGTTCGGAGACCAGCGCCGCGTCGATCTCGAAGCGCTCCAGCAGGGCGAGCGATTCCGCCGTGGTGGCGGTGCGCAGTTCGATCGACACCTCGGGGTGGCGGGCGTGGAACGCCGACAGGATCGCGGGCAGCCGCACGGCGGCGGCGCTTTCCAGCGAGCCGAGCCGGAGCGTGCCGCGCACGCCGCCTTCGCGCATCGCCTGCTCGGCGGCGTCGGCCATCTGCAACAGCCGCTCGGCGTGGCCGAGCAGCCTGCGCCCGGCGTCGGTGAGCACGAGGGCGCGGCCCTGGCGGCGGAACAGGGCGGTGCCGAGACGATCCTCGAACTGCTTGATGCGGGTGGTGACGTTGGAGGGCACGCGGTGCAGGCGCGAGGCGGCGCGCGTCACCCCGCCCTCGCGCACCACGGCGCGGAAGATGTGCAGGTCGTCGAGATCAATCATTCTCATTCCGAGAACTATAGATCTCGATAATTCAATTTTCAAAGAAGTTCGGCGGGTGTCTGGTGGCGGGATGGCACATCACCCGGATACAGGACCGCACACCGAAGCAGACCGCGCCCGCCGGGCCTGGCGGACCGTGGCCTGCGGCATCGTCGCCCTGGCCGCCGCGATGGGAATCGGCCGCTTCGCCTTCACGCCGCTGCTGCCGCTGATGCAGCGCGATGGGGTGCTGGACGCGGCTTCGGGCGCGGAATGGGCGGCGCTCAACTACGCGGGCTACCTGGCCGGCGGCATGACGGCGGCGTGGTTCGCGCGCGCGCCGCGCCTCGGGCTGCTGGCCTCGCTCGCGGGCGTGGCGGCGGCGACGCTCGCTGCGGGGTGGGTCGGGCACGGACTGTCCGTCGAGGCGGGCGCGGCACTGCGCTGCGCGGCCGGGGTGTTCAGCGCGTGGACGCTGGTCTGCGCGAGCGGACTTTGCCTGGGCGAACTGGCGCGCCTGCGGGCGGCGGGGCGCGGGGCCTGGATCTATACCGGCGTGGGCGCGGGCATCGCGCTGGCGGGGACGCTGGCCTGGGCCTGCGGGCGGCTGCCGGCGGACCGGCTGTGGATCGCGTTCGGCGCGCTCGCGGCGGCGGCGGCGGTATTCGTGGCGGCGGCGCTCCCCCGGAGCGAGGGCAAGGCCCCGGCGCCACCCGCAAGGGCGGCGGCGCCGCAGCAGGCTCGGGATGGCGGCCGAAGCCTGCCGCTGGTGCTGTGCTATGCGGCGTTCGGCTTCGGCTACATCATACCGGCGACCTTCCTGCCTGCGATGGCGCGGCGGCTGGTCTCCGATCCGCTGGTGTTCGGCCTGACCTGGCCGCTGTTCGGCCTGGCCGCCGCGCTGTCGGTGGCGGGCGCGGCCCGCTTCCTGGCGGCTTGGCCGCGACGGCGCGTGTGGGCGCTGGCGCAAGGCGTGATGGCCGCGGGCACCGCGCTGCCGCTGGTGGCGGCGTCGCTCTGGGCGCTGGCGGCCTCGGCGGTGCTGGTCGGCGGCACGTTCATGGTGGCGACGATGGCGGGGCTGCAGATCGCCCGCGAGGCGCGGCCCGACAACCCGACGCCGCTGCTCGCGCGCATGACGGTCGGGTTTGCCGCCGGCCAGATCCTGGCCCCGGTGCTGGTGCGCCTGCTGGGAGCGGGACGCTGGGCGGGGTGGGACGCCGTAAGCTGGGGCAGCGCCGCCGCCACGGTTCTTCTGGCGCTGACCGCGGCGTGGCTGTGGGCGGGGGAAGGCGCGCCCCGCGTCCGCGGCGTGATAGGATGCCCCGCGGCACCGGGGAGGCGGGGATGACGAAGCGGACGGACGACTACGACGCGATCGTGCGGGTGATCAATCTGTACGTCGATGCTTTCAACGACAACGATATCGGCAAGCTGCGCGAGGCGTTCGATCCGGACGCCTGGATCTTCTTCATCGACAGCGCGGGCAAGCTGCACAAGAACCTGATTTCGGACAGCTTCGAGCAATGGGCCTCGCCGCCGAGCGCGAACACGGTCGGGCGCATCGTCTCGGTCACGCAGGTGGGCGACGCGGCGTCGGTGCAACTGAGCTTCGACTTCAGGGACCGACCCGACGGCTGGATCGACTTCCACAACCTGCTGCGCGTCAACGGCGCCTGGAAGATCGTCAACAAGACGGCGACGCACAGCAGCCGTTGAAGCGGCGCGCGGCGGGGCTCTTACGAGCCGGACGGACCGACCTGCGCGCCGCCACGCCTGCGCGCGTCAGTTCGGGCGCGCCAAGCCTATGCGCGGCGGGCGGACCGGGCCGGCGACGCCGTAGATGACGGTCAGGCCGGAGCCTCCGCCCCAGGTCGATACCGGGAACGGCGGATTTTCGGCGGTGGCGCCCTCGATCGAATTCCAGTTGTTGGCGACCCAGACATTGCCCGCCGGATCGACGGCGACATCGGTGATCGCCTGGATGCTGCCGCCCGTGAACACGTGGAGCAGGTCGCCCGTCCTGGTGCCGGCGGGATGGCCCTTCGTTCCATCGCCCGCCAGCAGCACGACCGAGCGGCCCTTGATCGTGCCCACCCAGACATCGCCGTTGCCGTCGATGTTGATGCCCCAGGGACCGTCGATCGCGCCGCCGCCGTCGTAGCCCTTCGGCGACGGCTGCTCGCCATCGGGGCGGAACATGCTGACGATGCCCGTGGGTTTCGGATAGCGCAGGATGGTGCCCGCGAGGATCTTGAACTGCTCCATGATCGAGATGCCGGGCGGCATCTTCGGCAGGGGCAGGTCGGGCGAGGCGTTGCTCGCGACCCAGAGATTGCCCTTCTCGTCGAGCGCGAGCGCGCGGACGCTGAGGCCGGCGTGGAAGGTTTCGACCTTCGACGGATCGTCGGCGGGGAACCGCAGCACGGTCTCCGCCTGCGAGTTGCTGACCCAGACGCGGTTCTGCGGATCGACGATGATGTCGAACGGCGAAGCCAGGCCCGCGACCTTCACGATCCTGCCGTCCTTGAGCCGCCCGCCGGGAAACAGCAGCAACTGATCGTCGGCGCCGTCGGCCACCCAGATGTCGCCGTTCGGCGCGGCGGCGATGCCCATCAGGCCGAAGAGATTCTTGAACGGCACGTCGCTTTCCTTCGCGACGGGATGGCCGTTCAGATCCATCACGAGGATCTTGCCGTTGAAGCCGGAGATCCAGACACGGTCGGCGGTGACGAGCGTGCCCCAGCCGACGCCGTCGAGGCCCATGCCGGTGAAGCCCGTAATGGGCGGCGACAGCGCCGTGCCGTTCGGCGCCATCTTCACCACGCCCCCGCCGATGCTGCGGTTCACGCCCGATTGCGATCCGGGCATCCAGTTCTGGCCGCTCCAGAGGTTGCCGTCCTGGTCGAACATGAAGCGCCCGTTGGCGAGCATGCCGCCGCCGGCGAAGCAGAGCGTGAGCGCGAAGTCGGGCGGCACCAGCGCGAGATACGGCAGGAAGGGCGCGGCGCGGCGGGAGCCGTCCTTCGGTTGCGGATAGGCTTCGTCGAACAAGGCGAACAGGTCCTTCGGAGCCGTCCAGGGTTCGCGGGCGATGTCCGCCAGGGCGTCGATGAGGCCGGAAGGTGCTGCGCCGGAACCGGGCGTCGCCGCCTTGAGGAAGCGCGCGCGCCAGGCGTCGTCGCCCGCCGCGAAGGCGGTCACCAGCGCGCCGAGCGTGTCGAACGTGGCGAGCGTCGCGGTCTGCGTGCTGTTGAGCGGATCGAGGAGCGCATGGCCCCATTTGCCGGTGCGCAGGTCTACGAAGTTCGGCACGTTGCCCGCGGCGATCCGCAGGCCGAGCGGATTGCCCGAGATCGCTTCGCCGTGGAGGAACTGCGCGGCGGTGAAGGCCGATGCGACCGTGGTGAGTTCGTTGACGACGAGAGTCCCGGGCGGACGCTCGCCGAGCACCGCCAGCAACACGAGCCCGCCCGGCGACGCCTCCTTGCCGGCGGGATGACCACCTTTCGCGGTCACATAGAGAACGCCGCCGGTTGTGTCCGCATTGAGGACGAAGCCGCCATCCGCGCCCGTGTGTGTTTGCCCCACCTGCTGCGGATCGCCCGCGCCGGCCACCCATAACGTAACAGCGGCATCGGCAATCGCTCCCTGCGCGGTAGCGACGCGGCCGTGCATCTCGGCCGCAAGTGCGGGCCAAGTCAGCAACATGCTCGATACCGCGAGCAGGCTCAGAAATGGACGCGTCAAGTTCCGCATGGACGCCGCTCCTCCAAGAGGCGCCCTCGCCGGACGTTCGTGTCCGCTCGGGCCGTTCATTCAGAAGATGAAGGTGACCTGCGTGCGCAGATCCCAGGTTCCGGCGCCCTCTGGCCGGAGCGCGTTATAGTAGGCCCCGACCACCAAGTCGACCGGCAACTTTCCACCGACTTTGATCAGTCGGCCGCCCTGCAAGCCGACGGGAAGAGTCCATTTTTCGCCGGGGGCATCCCAGTTCGCGGTCGTCACCATGCTGGTGCCGATGAACCAGCCGCCGCCGAAGTTGTAGTTGATGAAAGGGTTGATCGTGGTGAGCGTGTATTTCGTCCCGCCGCTGCCCGATGTGCCGCCCAGCGAGAACACGGTGTTCACCAGCAGACCGTAGACCCATGGATGCACGGTGCGCACCCCGACGACGGCCGGGCCAAGGCCCCAGACATTCGATCCCAGGTTCTTGTTGGTGCCGGTCGGCAGCTCGACGATCGGCCCGGCCCCAAATGTCCAGCCATCGAACGTGTTCACGGGCGACGCGAAGGCGGAGAACGTCACGGGCGCCAGGCCGAACGGCGGAACGCTCGCATCCGGCTGAAAGGACGGGCTCCAGACCAGCGGGAGAATGGTTCGAGTGATGACGTTCCAGTCCTCGTTCACATGGATCGGGATGACCGGTTGAATATTGAGGATGTCCTGAACGCCGCGCTGCGGGCCGACGTGGAAGTCGGTGTTATTCTGAAACGGCAGACTGATGAGGTCCGCGATCGGGTTCTGGAGTTTTTCGGCGAGTGCCGAGGCCTCGTCGGGTGCTGTTCCATTCGACTCAAGGTTCACCCGAACCTGCGGCGTCGCTCCGTGTGAGCCTGTCTGAGCTGTAGCAACCGGAACAGTGGCCACGCTTACTGCAGTAAGAATGAAAAACGTCACGGAGACGTGGGAAAGAAGGCCCCGTCTCATCGGGGGCGTTTGGTGGGCAAGGTCGCTAGACCGTTCATATTGCCTCCCGCGACTGTCAGCCTTCTCTTTCTCAATTTTGGGTGATGTTAACGCAACGGAAAATCAGACACAAAGCGTCCGGAGCGGTGCTAACGTCGCTGTGAAGTGCGGTTCTTCAAGCCGTCCCCACGGCTGCGCCCACGAGTCTCTTGAACCAATCGGGGTGTCCGATGATGGCTAAGGGGCCGCAGCGATGCATCAGCCCTTACGATCTGCACCGATCCAGGCATGACGTTGCAGTCCTGTCGAATGCCGCGTCCCTCGTGAGCCAATAGTACAGCGTCGCTGCCTTACGGCACGCCAAGGCCAGCCTCGGTCAGAAACTTGGCGGCCTCTTCACGGTTGCGTTCCCGAGCCGACCCGACCATCGCCATCAGCCGGGAAGGGGGCCTGATCCACCGCTGCTGGCGGATCGGGCGCGGGCGCCATCGTTCGCGCAGGATTACGACCGGGCGAGCATCATGGTGCCTCCGCCGACCGGAAAGCCCACGCATAGCCGTAACGTCTCAGTGAAGAGACGCGGGGACTCGGAGGCGGCGCAGGCGGGCGGCGCGGGTGTCGGCTGGGCGATCGGGTGGCGGGCCGAAGCGCAGGACGAAGCGCGCGCCGGTGCCGCCAGGACGGTCCTCGACGCGCGCGGCGCCGTCGTGCAGCCGCACGATGCGGCTGACCAGGGCGAGGCCTATGCCGCTGCCGCCGCGGCGCGTGTCGCCGCGCCAGTAGCGCTCGAAGATCCGCGTCTTGTCGGCGTCGGGGACGCCGGGGCCGCTGTCGTCCACCGTGACCGTGCCGGCCGTGTCGATCGAAACCGAAACGACCGAGCCCCGCGGCGACAGCCGGATCGCGTTGTCGAGCACGTTGGTCACGGCGATCTCGATCAGCGTCGGATGGCCGAAGACGACGACGGGTCCGTCCGGGGCGTCGAACTCGATGGTCTGGCTGCGGGCCATCGCGCGGTCGGCCAGATCCTCGCACACGCGGCGCACGGCGGGGACGATGTCGAGCGGCGCGCGTTCGCGCAGCATCGCGTCCTCGGCCTGCGCGAGACGCAGCAACTGGTTCACCATGCGGATCAGGCCCTGCACCTCGTCCGCGATCGACTCGCGCTCGGGCGAGGGCGCGAGGCGGGCGGTCTCCAGCAGCATGACCGCGAGCGGCGTACGCAGTTCGTGCGCGACGTCGGAGGCGAACTGCTTCTGCCGCTGGAACAGCTGATCGAGGCTGGCCGACATGCCGTTGATCGCGACGACAAGGTCGCGCACCTCGGCGGGCAGGCCGGCGACCGGCAGGGGACTGGGCGTGTTGCCGGATTCGATGGCCCGCGTCAGGCCGGCTGCCCGGCGCGAGATGCGCGTGAGCGGTTCGAGCGAGCGGCGGATCGTCAGCAGGATCGCCAGCATCAGGCCCGGCATCAGGAACAGGACGGGGACCATCACATGGTCGCGCACTTCCTTTTCCATGATGCCCCACCAGAGCCGTGCGGGATCGCCGGCCATGACGGTCTGGACCCAGTAGGAATTGCCCTTCACGTCGAAGTGGTCGGTGTAGATCCAGCTATCGGCCGCGCCATCGTCGGCGCCGAGCGGGCGCACGGCCAGCCCCTCGGTTATGTCGTAGTCCGATTCCGTGCCGCCAGCCGCGGTGAGCGGCGGCAGCAGGTGCGGATTGACCTCCGCGACGAGCTTGCGGTTCTCCACCGAGCGGCGGTTGAAAACGCGCACGCCGTACGCGGAGGGATAGTCGCGGAAGGGCGGCAGGAGGGCGGGGTTCCGGCCGGCCGCGAGCTCCTCGACGACGGATGCGGCCATCCCCGCGAGCGCCCGCTGGCGAAGCTCCGCGAGGTCCATCAGGTAGATCGCCGCGACATAGGCGGTGAGCGCGACCGTGGCGCCGAGGCAGACCAGCACGATGCGGAACGCCAGTATCCGCTGCAACGACCGTACGGGCTGCTGGGGCGCGGGTTGCGGCGATCCCGGTTCCCGCGCTGCCGGTTCCCGCGCTGCCGGTTCCGTCGTCAGGGCGGGCATTGATCGGTCAGCACGTAGCCCAGGCCGCGCATCGCGGTGATCGACACCGCCGCGCCATGGGTCTGCAGGCGCTTGCGCAGGCGCGAGACCGCGACCTCCACCGCGTTGGGCGTGACCTCGTTGTCCAAGGAATAGACGGCATCGGCGAGTTTCTGCTTCGCCACCAGCCGCCCCAGATTGCGCAGCAGCGTCTCCAGCACGCCGATCTCGCGCCGCGGAGCATCGACGGTGACGCCGTCGATGGTGAGCGTGAGCGATTTGGTTTCGAGCGAGACGTTGCCGGCCGAGAGGATGTCGTCCGCCATGTGCGCCGGGCGGCGCAGCATGGCGCGCACGCGGGCCAGCAATTCGTCCATCGAGAACGGCTTGACCAGGTAGTCGTCGGCGCCGGCGTCGAGAAGCTGCACGCGCTGCACGACCTCGGAGCGCGCGGTGACGACGATCACCGGCGCCATGATCTTCTCGGCGCGCATCCGGCGGAGCAGGGCGAGGCCCTCGGTGTCCGGCAGGGTGAGGTCGAGGAGCACGACGTCGTAACTGGCGATGCGCAGCGCGGCCTCCGCCTCCTCGCCGTCCGCCGCCGTGTCGACCGCGAAGCCGTGGTCGGCCAGCAGCTTGGCGACGACCGCCGACAGCCGGGGATTGTCCTCGATGACCAGAACCCGCATCAGGGAAATCGTCCGCCTTTCTTCGGCCCGGCCTTCATGCATTGCGGGGGATGCCGGGCCGGGCAGCCATGATCGAGATCAAACCGCCCGCGGGGAAGGGGAAGCGGCCGCCGCCTGCCGCGACGCGGCAAGGCGGCGGCCGGCCCCGCGGCTACTTGTCGGTGCCGCTGTCGCTCGACGAGTCGTTCGAGCCGCCGTGATCGCCCGAGCCGCCGCTTCCGCCGTGATCGCCGGAGCCGCCGTGACCGCCGGAGCCGCCGCCCGACCCGCCGGAGCCGCCGCTTCCGCCTTCGCCGTGTCCGCCTTCGCCCTTGGCCATGGCGACCTTGGCATCCAGCAGATGATGAGCGGAAAGCGCGACCGGCGCGGCGGCGAACGCCATGCCGCCGAGCACGATCGGTAGCAGACGCAACGACTGACGAATGGTCATTCTCGTTCCTCCTTGTGAGTGTAGACAGATGCGTCTTAGGGCCCCGACGCTGACGGCAGGCTTACGCGCGGCGTGTCGATGTGTTTCCGTTTCCGCCGAAACCTGTCGGCTTCGTGGCATTTCCGGGGCAGGGCGCGGCAGGGCCGGTCAGCGCGCAATACGTATAATATCCTAGGAACAAATACTTTACACCTGCTGCCCTCCGGCGCATAAGCGGGGGCATGACAACCGCAACCGCTTCCGCACCGCAGAGCCTGCCGCCACCGCCGCATTCCGGCGCGGCGGCGCGCGCGGGTGGCGGGGCGCGGCCCGGGGCGCGCCCCGGGGCGGTGGTGGCGCGGTGGCTGGCCAGGCTCGTGGAGATCGGCAACGCGATCAGCGCGCGGGTGATCGAGCGCACCGGGCGGCGCAGCGCGGTGGCGCCCGACGGCACCGATCCCTATGCGCCCGAGCCGGCGCCCGACGGCAGCGGCAAGGTTTCCGCCGCCGCGTGGCTCGCCGCGGGGCTGGCGCAGCGCGCGGTCACGCACGCGATCAACCGCATCGCCGCCTTGCAGGCGCGGCTGGAATGGGAGGCCGCGCTCGCGCGGCGGGCGGCGCGCGCCGCCTCGCCCGAGGCGCAGGAGCGGCATGCGGACGCGCTCGCGAGGCGCGCCGAGAAGCGCGCGGCCAAGCTCGCGGAACTCGCCGCGATCGGGCTCGACAAGCGCTACATGATGCTGGAGCGGCCGTTCGGCACGCCGCCCCCGCGGCGGAGGGGCGATGCGTGGCTGCGCAAGATGAGCCTGATCGCCAGCATCGCGGGCAAGCCGGACGGCGACGTGGTGACGGATGCCTGCATCGCGCTTGCGGGTGCGGCGCGGGTGAACGGCGACGAGGCGACGGCGCAGGCGGTGAAGCGCGCCGGCCTCGCGATCCTGAGCGCGATGGGCGACGAGACCGCCATCCGCGCCGTGGCGGCGCGGCAGGCGCGGGGCGCGCCGCCGCCCGAGGAGGCCGAGGCCGCGCGCGACAACGCCCCGCCGCTCTGGCCCTGGCCGCCCTTCGACACCGGGTGAGCCGCGCCGGATTCCCGGTGCTGCCGAGGCGGAGCGCGCACGCGCTGCCGCCCGCTTGTGCTGTACCGGCGTTTGCCAAGGGAGTCCGGCCCGCCGAGGCCCGCATGTGGCATTGCGGCGGAGCCGATTGACAGGAGCGGGGGGAGGCTTTAGCGCCGCCCGCCAGGGGAAACGCGCCACGAAACGTCCCACGGGCGAGCCGGTAGCTCAGCGGTAGAGCATCCGACTTTTAATCGGATGGCCGAGGGTTCGATCCCCTCCCGGCTCACCAACCTCTCAATGCGCCAGCGCGGCGGGCTCGGCGGGTTCGTTGGCGGACACCGTCCGCAGCGGCAGGTCGCGCATCCGCCAGGCGACCGCGAGCGCCACCGCCATCGCGACGCCGCAGACCAGGAACGCCACGTCGAAGGACGCGGCCAGCGCGGCGCGGACATGCGGCAGCATCGCGGCCGGGACGTCGGCGAGCGCGCCGCCGCCGTGGCGGGCCTCGCCGAGGTCGATATGCGCGGTGATGCCCAATGCCGCGAGGCGGGCGGCGAAGCCGGCCGAGAGCACCGCGCCCACCAGCGTGCTGCCGAAGGCGCCGCCCATCGAGCGGAGGAACAGGACCGAGCCGGTCGCCGCGCCCACGTCGCCGCGCGGGGCGGCGTTCTGCACGCAGACGAGGCAGCTCGGCATCACCATGCCGATGCCGAAGCCGAGCACGAACTGGTAGGCGACGAGCACCCAGCCCGGCGTGTCGGCGCCGACGAACCACATCGCGACGAAGCCCGCGATGCAGGCAACAAGGCCCGCGACCATGATGCCCTTCATCTTGCCGCGGCGGCGCGCCAGCGACCCCGCGACCCAGGCGCCGGCGCAGTTGGTGGCGAGGAACGGCACCATCAGCATGCCCGAGGCCGAGGCATCGACGCCGCGCACGAGCTGGAAATAGAGCGGCAGCAGGAAGCTGCCGGCGAACAGCGCGAAGGCGCCGAAGAAGGCGATCGTCACGCCGCGCACGAACACGGCGTTGGCGAACAGCCGCGGCGGCAGCAGCGGATCGGCGAAGCGGCGCTCCCACCACGCCAGCGCCACGATCAGCCCGCTGCCGGCGAGGGCGAGCAGCAGGATGGGCGGCGCGGTCCAGGGCATCGTGACGCCGCCCCAGCTCAGCACCACGAGCCAGGCGCTGATCGCGGTGGAGAGCAGCGCCGCGCCCACCCAGTCGATCCGCACCTTGGCTGCGCGCGGCTGCAGGATGCGCAGCGCCCGCTCGCACAGCAGCATGGCGATCAGCGCGATCGGCAGGTTGGCCCAGAAGATCCAGCGCCACGACAGGTGATCCGTCGCCCAGCCGCCGACGATGGGGCCGGCGACGGAGGCGATGCCCCAGGTCGTCGCCATGTAGCCCTGGTAGCGGCCGCGCTCGCGCGGGCTGACCACGTCGGCGATCGCCGCCTGCGCCATCGCCATCAGCCCGGCGCCACCGACGCCCTGCAATGCGCGGGCGAGGATGAGCTGCGTGAGCGAGGCCGCCATCGCGCACAGCGCGGAGGCGATGGCGAACACCACGAGCGCGATCAGCAGCAGCCTGCGCCGCCCGTAGATGTCGGACAGCTTGCCGTAGATCGGCGTCATGGCGGTGGAGGTGAGCAGGTAGGCGGAGATGATCCAGGCCAGGTGCCCGAAGCCGTTGAGGTCGGCGGCGATGGCGGGGACGGCGGGGATCACCACGGTCTGGTCGATCGCGGCGAGGAAGATGCAGAGCAGGATGCCGCTGATGACCGTCAGGATCTGGCGGTGAGTGAAGTGGGGAGGCGCCGCCGCCGTCGTTTCCGCCTGCGCCGCCGCTGCCGTCATCACCACCACCCGCTTCCGTTCGTCCTGCTGCAGTGCAGCATAAGGCCGCAGTTCGCGATCCTTCAAGGTTGCGGAGCGCAAGGCTGCCGGCAGCGGGGCGCAAACGGTTCGGCTGGGGGACGGATTGTTTGTTGTGAGGGCGGACCGGAACGGCTATGCGCTTCAGACGACTGGGCTGCGCAGCATCACCTCTCTCGCCGTTGCGGTCGGGCCTGGCCCGATAACTCCGCCGTCAGTGAACTGCCCCCGATCCTGTACGGGCCGTCGAACGCTCCAAAGTCCCACGAAAGTGCCTCAGGAAATCTGGCCTTCGCGGCCGATTGCACGAGCTCCGCGAAGGCGGCAATGTCATCCCTGATACGCAGCGCCTTCTCCCTGCTCACTCGCGCCTCGATAAACATCGGCTCGAAGAGCGGCGGCTCCTTGGTCAGGGACATCTCCTTTTCGATGATCTCTCCGTGGACCTTCGGATGGACAATGTCGTCACGGAGCTGCTGAACCTCGATGATCGTCGAGTACGGACGCTTGCCTTTCGGCAGGTCGGTGATTTCGCAAAGCTCGAGAATCTT
>JAFEFJ010000003.1 GCA_018240635.1 Pseudomonadota bacterium
ATCCGAACGGAACACCCAACGAAATGGAGCCCTCACGATGCCGACTGTGACGACACGCGACGGGGTGGAAATCTTCTACAAGGACTGGGGCACCGGACAGCCCATCGTGTTCAGCCACGGCTGGCCGCTATCGGCCGATGACTGGGACGCGCAAATGCTGTTCTTCCTCGGCAAGGGGTTCCGGGTGATCGCGCATGACCGGCGCGGCCATGGCCGCTCCACGCAGGTCGCCGACGGCCATGACATGGACCACTATGCCGACGACCTGGCCGCGGTCACGGCGCACCTCGATCTGAAGAGCGCGATCCATGTCGGCCATTCCACGGGCGGCGGCGAAGTGGTGCGCTACCTTGCCCGGCACGGCGAAGACCGCGTCGCCAAGGCGGCCATCATCAGCGCGGTTCCGCCGATCATGGTGCAGACGCCCAACAATCCGGGCGGGCTGCCTAAGGCCGTCTTCGACGATTACCAGGCGCAGCTCGCGGCCAACCGCTCCGTGTTCTACCGCGCCGTCGCCGCAGGCCCCTTCTACAATTACGACCGGCCCGGCGCACAGGCTTCCGAGCCCATCATCCACAACTGGTGGCGGCAGGGCATGATGGGCGGCGCCAAGGCTCACTACGACGGCGTCGTCGCCTTTTCCCAGACCGACTTCACCGCCGACCTGCGAAAGATCGGCGTGCCGGTACTGGTGATGCACAGCGAAGACGACCAGATCGTCCCCTACGCGGATGCCGGACCGCTCTCGGCCAAGCTGCTGAAGCACGGCACGCTGAAAACCTACAAGGGCCTTCCGCACGGGATGCCGACGACGCACGCCGGCATCATCAACGCCGATCTGCTGGCCTTCTTCCAGAGCTGACGATGATCTCCGCACGGAACGCGCGCGCCGCGATCGCACCGCTGCCGCGCAAAGCCGCGCTTTCCAGGCGGGGCTTCTGCCTCTGCTGCATCGGCGCAGCCATGGCGGGCGATGCGTGGCTCACGCCTCGCCAGGCCTTTGCGGAAGCGCGCGGGCTGGTGACGCTGATCAAAGCCAGTGCCGCAGCGTCGCCGATCGTGACGCACAAGCTCGGTCACAACCTCGCCGTGCTCGAAGGATCTGGCGGCACCGTCGCGGTGTTGACAGGCCCCGACGGCAAGGTGCTGATCGATGCGGGCATCGGCGTCTCGCGTCCGCAAATGACTAAGGCACTCGCCGATCTCGGCGCCGACCCAATCACCAATCTCGTCAACTCGCATTGGCACTTCGACCACACCGACGGCAACACCTGGCTGAACGCGTCCGGGGCGAAGATCATCGCCCATGCGAACACGCTGAAGCACCTGTCGCAGGTCGAGCGCGTCGCGGACTGGGACTACAACTTTCTCGCGCTGCCGGCTGGCGGGCTGCCGACCGAGGTCTTCAGCACGGAGCGCACGCTGCAACTGAACGGGCAGACGGTCGTGCTGAGGCCCTACGCGCCGGCGCATACCGACAGCGACATCTCGGTGACCTTCGTCGAGGCGAACGTGGTCCACGTCGGCGACACGCTCTGGAACGGGGTGTATCCGTTCATCGACTACTCGACGGGCGGCAGCATCGACGGAATGATTGCGGCGTCGGACGCCAACCTCGCCGCCACGCGAGACGACACGGTCATCATTGCCGGGCACGGAAAGGCGGTCGGCACCCGGCGCGAGCTCCACCAGTTCCGCGATATGCTCGTCGCCGTTCGCGACAAGGTCGCCGCGCTCAAGAGGCAGGGGTACTCGCGAGACGAGGCTGTGGCCGCCAAGCCGACTGCCGCATTCGATGCGACGTTCAGCGCCTTCGTCATTGACCCCGACTTCTTCACGCGACTGGTATATGAAGGCGTCTGAACAAGCCGCCACCGCATGGCGCCGGAGCGGCACGCGCGGCTTCTGCGTTGCGCTCGCGTGCGCAGGTGCGCTCCTTCCGCTCGGCCCGAGTGCGGCCGAGGACGGCTCGCCCATCTTCGGCGTCCACATTCCCGACGGCTACCGGCACTGGGAACTGATCGCGCCGTCGCACGAGACCGGTGAGTTCAATGAGCTGCGTGGGATCCTCGGCAACCCCATCGCCGTGAGAGCCTATGAGGAGGGGAGGTTACCGTTTCCGGACGGCACGATCCTCGTGAAGCTTGCATGGAAGCGCGAACCGTCAAGCGAATTTTCTGGCGCATTCGTTCCCGGCAGGCCCACGACGGTTCAGCTCATGGTCAAGGACGCGCGCAGATACGCTGACACGGGCGGTTGGGGCTTCGGCCGCTTTATCGCCGGCCGAGCCGTCGATCGCGCGCAACACGAAGCCTGCTTTCCATGCCACCAGGCAAGCGTTCGCGACCATGACTACGTGTTCACGCGCTTTGCCCCATGACCGACCAGCCGGTGGGGGCGGCAGCTTCGTCGCAAAGCACTCAACCGGCGGGCCCGGACATGCGGCCAGGGTTGTCGAGCCCGCGGCTGGCGCCGCGGTCGCCTCCGAGTCTTCCTCTTGGGGTGGCTCGTGGCGTGGCTCGCAAGTGTCCGGCTTGTGGCATTGGCTCGCTGTTCTGCGGCTATCTAGCGGTGCGACCGACCTGTCCCGCATGTGCCAACGAAAACGGCCAGTATCCGTCCGACGACTTCGCGCCGTACGTAACGATCTTCCTGGTTCTGCATCTCTTCATGCCGCCGCTCATTTTCGCCGACCGGACCTGGGAGATGTCGATCTGGACCGAAGGCGCGATCGCCTTGCCGCTATTCTCGATCATCACCCTAATCGTTTTGCCCGTGGCGAAAGGCGGTGTGATCGGCTTTGCATGGTCACAAGGGGTGACGCGAGGCAACCTGCCGTAGGGCATCGCCTTCGCGCCGACAACGCAATTCGCAGCTCGTAGCAACACTTGGCACGGACGAGAACGGCTGCACGGCAAACTATGGGCGGTGTGAGAAACGCGAGGGAAACATGGCGGTTTGTGTCGTAAACAAATTTGTTGGGATATCCGCGGAGCAGTTCCGGGACACGTTTCCCCGGCTCTTGCCGCAAGGGTTACCACCCTCTGTAAGCACCTACATCGGCGCGGTGAACGAGGAAGGGCTGACCGTGATTGCCGTCTTCGACACCGCCGAGGCACTCGACGCACTTATGGCGCAACTACCGCCGATGTTGGAACGCGTAGGTTTCCCCATGCCGATCAGCACGCGGCTCGAGGTAGTTCGCGTCGACATACGGCCTTCCGGAGGACATGCGTGAGGGCAATGTAAGCAAGCTCGCGCCGCAGCGGCGCCTGACCGACCGCAACTCGACTGCGACCTATGCTTACGGCGCAATTTGCAGCTCTTAACAACATCTAGCATCGCTGAGCCCGTCCGTGCGGCAGACTGCGGGCGGCTCGCAGAGGAGTTCCAGATGGCGGAACAGCCACCGGAGAGCGCCCGAACGCTAATCGAGGTCGTCCCCGCACTCGGCGAAGTTGCGCCGCTTCGGCCAGGCGATCCGGTCAGGGTCGTTATCCGCTTTCCTCTGGGCCACTACCGCGTCCCGCTTTATTTGCGAGGCAAAACGGGAACCGTCGAGCGCCTCGTCACGCCGGCGATCGACAATGAGGAGGAAGGCTTCGGCCGCAATGCCGGAGACCGGAGATACTATTACCGCATCGTCTTCCCGATGACCGAGATCTGGACCGACTACGCAGGCCCGCCGCATGACAATCTGCGCATCGAGGTATTCGAGACTTGGCTGGAGTCAGCACGGCATGCATGAACATGGACCCGGCGAAAGCCGCCCGCACGACGAGATCACCGAAACCGGTCCGCCGGACTACTTCGATGTTCTCGAGACCGCTCTGGAAGAGTTGCTGACCGAGCGGAACCTGATTCGTCCCGGTGAGGTCAGACATCAGATCGACGTTCTCGACTCCCGTACCCCCGCTCTCGGCGCGAAGGTTATCGCGCGCGCCTGGGTGGACGCCGAGTTCCGTGCGCGCCTGCTGGCCGATGGCAGGGGCACGTGCGAGGAACTGGGCATCACGTTCTACGACGACACCGGCCTGATCGTGCTGGAGAACACGGCGACGGTCCACAACCTCGTGGTCTGCACCTTGTGCTCCTGCTACCCCCGCCCGGTGCTTGGGTTGCCCCCGGACTGGTACAAGCAGAAGCCCTATCGCGCCCGCGCGGTGGTGGAGCCGCGTGCCCTGCTGGCGGAGTTCGGCACGATCATCCCCGACGAGGTGGAAATACGGGTCACCGACTCGACCTCCGCGCTTCGTTTCCTCGTGCTGCCGCGCCGGCCGGAGGGCACCGACGACTTCACCGAGGAGCAGTTGGCCGCGCTGGTGACGCGCGATGCGATGATCGGCGTCGTCCCCGTCACCGCAGGGAAGGACGGGAGCGGGGCATGACCAGCATCGAGGACTTCATGCGCCGGCTGCCGAACGACGTGGGCGGCCAGCCCTCTCCAGCTTTCCAGCGCGTCGACCATGAGCTGAAGCCGTGGGAAAAGCGCTGCCACGCGCTCGCGGACGTTCTCGACTTTCACAAGATCATCAGCACCGAGGAGAAGCGGCGCGGGGTCGAAGCTCTCGGGACTGAGATGATCGGCCGGCTCGGCTACTACGAACGCTGGCTTACGGCCTTCGCGGTTATCCTGTTTCAGAAGGGCCTGCTGACGCCGACGCAACTCGCGGAACGCATGGCGGTCGTCGAAAGTCGGTTCCGGGCCGACCCGGCGCCCGATCCCGCGGCCGCATGAGCACGGTCGTGCGGCGACGAGGTGCCCCATGATTGCGCCCGCCGGAATGCGCGTCGTCCGCAGCGCGTTCGGACCGCGGCAGACGGCGGACCGCTTCGCGGACGCGGTCGTGCAGCGCGGGATGACGGTCTTCGCCCGCATCGACCACGCCGCGGGCGCCGAGGCAGCGGGCCTGCCGCTCCGTCCGACCGAGCTGCTGGTCTTCGGCAACGCAAGGGGCGGGACGCCGCTGATGCAGGCGGCCCAGACCCTCGGCATCGACCTGCCGCTCAAGGCGCTCGTCTGGCAGGACGCCGACGGCACGACCTGGCTTGGCTACAACGATCCCGAATGGTTCGCCGCGCGTCATGGGGTGGGCCCGGACGCGGCGGCCGCTCTGCAGGCGACGCGGGACGCTCTTGCGGCAACGGTGCGCGAGGCGATGGGCGGCGACGCCGGCTCTTGATCCCGGACCGAACCCAGAATCATACCGGAAGGATGCTGAAGTGCCCCGGCTGGAGAACAAGGTTGCAGTGATCACCGGCGCCAATAGCGGGATAGGTTTGGCAACCGCCAAGCTGTTTGCCGCCAAAGGTGCCAGGGTATTCATGACAGGGCGCCGCCAGAAGGAGCTGGATTTAGCGGTCGCCGAAGTGGGCGGCGATGCACGCGGGATCTCCGGCGACGTGTCGGATTTGGCAGACCTCGACCGGCTCTTTGCGGTCGTACGCGCAGAAGCGGGCTCGATCGATGTGCTGTTCGCCAATGCAGGCGGCGGCGAGTTCATGCCGCTCGAAGCGATCACCGAGGATCATTTCGAACGCACGTTCCGGGTCAACGTGAAGGGAACGCTGTTCACCGTGCAGAAGGCGCTGCCCCTGATGCGGAACGGCGGGTCGATTATCCTGACGGGATCGACGACGGCGACGACCGGAACGCCCGCTTTCAGCGTCTACAGCGCCAGCAAGGCTGCCGTCCGCAATTTCGCCCGCTGCTGGATCCTTGATCTCGCGCCGCGGCAGATCCGCGTGAACGTGCTGGTGCCAGGCGCCACATCGACGCCCGGATGGCACGATCTCGCGACATCCGAAGAAGCGCACCAGCAGATGGTCGATTTCGTGCGCTCGACCACCCCCCTCGGCCGCCTCGGCAGGGTCGAGGAGACCGCGCAGGCGGCACTGTTCCTGGCGTCCGATGAGAGCAGCTTCGTCACCGGGAGCGAGCTCTTTGTCGATGGCGGTTCTGCTCAGATCTAGCCTCATTCGCGAGCGAGAACATGCTGACCGACCGCCGCTCGCCTGAACCATCAGACCTCAGGCAACGGGTACGTGGCGTCTACACCTTGCCAGCGTGTCACGGCCATGACGACTGAGGCGTGCGCCGCCGCGAACCCGCGAGCCTTCACCTTCCTGGGCGGTGTGCAGGGAGCAATGCGTGTCGTCTCCCAGAACACCCTGTCCGGACCGCCGATTGCGCCGGCGGCCAGGGTTGGCATGTTCGCCGGCCTCCTCACGCGGGTGCCGTCCGAAGCCGCTTGGACGCTCTGCGGCGTTGCCAGCAATGACCGCTATACGACACGCTCGGAGAAGAATGCGCTGGTCAACCGGCAGGCCCCTATCGGGCGGCCCGATGCAACCTCGGCTGCGCTGATCCTGCTTCGCAAACGAGCTGAATGGTGGGCCTTCACGCAGGACGAGCGCCGCGCAATCCTTGAGGAAGACTCGCATCATATTGCGATCGGGATGCGCTATCTCCCAGCTGTCGCGCGTCGTCTCCTGCACTGCAGGGATCTTGCGACGCAAGCGCCTTTCGACTTCATCGGCTTTCTCGAATTTTCGCCGGGCGATGAGCCGGCGTTCGACACAATGATGACCGAACTTCGCGCCACCAAAGAGTGGTCATTCATGGATCGTGAAATCGACATTCGACTGACAAAAGCTGACGTATGAGGCTGGTGCCCGAAGAGAAGATGGTGAACAGGACTGCGAGCGCCGCTTCAAGACTGAAGGGCTCACCGGGGGCCGCGCGGCTTCGTGTCTCCGGTTGCTCAACGCCGGCTTTGTCGAGGCGACAGTGCCTGAACGATCCGGCAGTCCGCGAACGTGCCGTGACGACATTGGCCGATGAGATCCTGAAGCTCTCGCCGGAGCGCTTTCAGATCCGCGATCTTGCGCGTGACCTCCGCCAGGTGCTGCCGCGCCACCTGGTCCACCGCCTCGCATGACTGGTCCTTGTCGTCCGACAGCCGCAGCAGGTCGCGCACCTCGTCGAGGCTGAAGCCGAGGTCCCGGGCGCGCCGGATGAAGCTCAGCCGGTCGAGATGCGCTTTCCCGTAGGCGCGATAGTTCCCAGGCGTCCGCGCGGGTGTCGGAAGCACGCCGACCCGTTCGTACCAGCGGATCGTCACCACCGTCGTGCCGGTCGCCTTCGAGAGGGCGCCGATGCTCAGTGACGGATATGCGCCCATCCCCTTGACCCTATAGCGGCTACAGGGTCCATATGAGGAGCCATCGTGCCGCGGCGCAAGCCGGGCCATGCCGGACGGCAGGAAGGGGAACGATGGCGGACGGCAATCTGATGGAGGCGGGCGCGCGGCCTCCGGCGGCTCTTCGGTACCGGGTCGAGGGCATGGATTGCCCGAGTTGCGCCGCCAAGATCGAGACCGCCGTGGGGCGCGCGGCGGGCGCTGAGGACGTGCGGCTCAACTACGCCGCGCAGACCCTGGCTCTTCGTCTGAATGAGGCCGCCACACCGCGCGCCGCGATCGAGGACCAGGTTCGCAAACTCGGCTTCGGCATCGAGCCGATCGAGCCGCCCCATGTGCTGGTCGGGGAAGTGTCGGCCGCAATGGCGGCCCAGCCGTCGGCCCCGGCCCGCAAGCCGTGGTGGCAGGGTGCGAAGCCCCGGCTGGCGGCGCTGCTGGGTGCGCTGACCGCCGCCGGGTTCTCCGCATCCTTCGCCCTGCCCGCCGTGGGACATTGGGGCTACCTGCCGGCCGCGCTGCTCGGCCTGTGGTTCTTCGGCCGCAAAGCCATCGTCGCCGCGCAGGCAGGATCGCCGTTCTCCATCGAGATGCTGATGTCGATCGCCACGCTCGGCGCCATCGCCATCGGCGCGACCTCCGAGGCGGCCGTCGTGGTGTTCCTCTTCACCGTCGGCGAGCTGCTGGAGGGCCTCGCTGCGAACCGGGCGCGCGCGGGCATCGAGGCGCTGGGAGCCCTGGTGCCGAGGACCGCATTGCGCATCGATGGCGGAGCGGCGTGCGAGGTGCCCGCGGCCAGCCTGAAGCCGGGCGACCTCGTGCTCATCCGGCCCGGGGACCGCGTCTCGGCGGACGGTGAGGTGGTCGAGGGTGAGTCGGACGTGGACGAGAGCCCGGTGACCGGCGAGGCCGTGCCGGTGCCCAAGGCCGAAGGCGCCGCCGTATTCGCGGGCAGCATCAACGCTTCAGGCGTGCTCCAGGTGCGCGTGACCCGGCCAGCGGCGGACAACACGATCGCCCGCATCATCCGCATGGTCGAGGAAGCGCAGGAGGCCAAGGCGCCGACAGCGCGCTTCATCGAGCGCTTCGCCGCCGTCTACACGCCCGCCTCCGTCGTGGTTGCCGCCCTCGTCGCCGCTGCGCCACCTCTGGTGGGCGGCGCGGACTGGGGCACCTGGATCTACCGCGGCTTGACGTTGCTGCTCGTGGCCTGCCCCTGCGCGCTCGTCCTCTCGACGCCTGCGGCGATCGCCTCGGGTCTGGCCGCTGGGACGCGGCGCGGCCTGCTGGTCAAGGGCGGCGGTGCGTTGGAGACGATCGGCCGCATCCGGACGGTGGCCTTCGACAAGACCGGCACTCTCACCGAGGGTCGCCCGCGCGTAACCGACGTCCGGGCGCTGGCGGGCGCCGAGCGCACCGCCATCGGCTTGGCCGCGGCGGTGGAGAACGGCTCGAGCCACCCGCTCGGCCGCGCCATCCTGGCGCGCGCGGAAGCGGACGGAATCCCGCTGCGCCCGGTGCGGGATGGTCGCGCCATCCCGGGCAAGGGGGCGGAGGCGGTCGTCGGGGGCAAGCGTGTCACCGTTGCCTCACCCTCTCACGCGGCCACGCAGGCATCGCTGCCAAGCGATGCGGAGCGGACGGTCTCGGAGTGGGAGCAGCAGGGCAAGACGGTCGTGGTGGTGACCGTGGAGGGCGCGCCCACCGGCCTGATCGCGATCCGCGACGAACCCCGGCCCGATGCGACCGCCGGCATCCGGGAACTCGCGGCGCTCGGCGTCAAGGCTGTCATGCTCACCGGCGACAACGCCCGCACCGGCGAGGCCATTGGGAGAGCGCTCGGCCTGACGGTGAAGTCGGGCCTGCTGCCCGAGGAAAAGCTGCACGAAATCGGCGCGCTGCGGGCACGGGGGTTGGTGGCCATGGTGGGAGACGGCATCAACGACGCGCCCGCGCTCGCCGCGGCCTCGGTCGGCATCGCGATGGGCGGCGGCACGGACGTGACCCGGGAGACCGCTGACGCCGCGTTGCTGCACAGCCACGTCACCGGTCTCGCAACCCTCATCGCGCTGTCGCGGGCAACGCTGGCCAACATCCGCCAGAACGTCGGCATCGCCCTGGGGCTGAAAGGCATCTTCGTGGTGACGACGGTCGTCGGCATCACCGGCCTGTGGCCAGCCGTGCTGGCCGACACCGGCGCAACCGTCCTTGTGACGCTCAACGCCCTTCGGCTGCTCGGCTACCGCACGCGTCCGGCGGCCTAGCCGCACCGGGCACCTGTGTCTGCGCGGCGCTGAAGGCCAAGCGGGGGCCGGGAAGCGCCTACCGGGCTGGTGGCGGTGTCCCACGTGGACGCGCCTATCGACGGTCCGGTGCTGGAATTAGGCTTCAACGCCGGGCCGCGGCAGAACTTGGACGCGTTGGCGCGCGCGAGCGCCGGTCATGAAGAGAAAGCACACCAATGAGCTTCTATCAGCGCTACATCATTCCGCGCCTCACGCATCTGGCGATGGGTAAAAAGCAGCTCTTGCCGTTCCGGCAGCGTGTGATCGGCGCAGCCGAAGGAAGAGTACTCGAAATCGGCATCGGCTCTGGACTCAACTTCCCTTTGTATGGCGGAACGGTCACTTCGGTGATCGGGCTGGAGCCATCATCGGAGTTGTTGACCATGGCGCGCCCGCGCGCCGAGGCTGCCGTGGTGCCGATCACATTGCTCGATGGAACGGCCGAAGAGATCCCACTTGACAGCGGCAGTATCGATACGGTCGTCACGACATGGACGTTGTGCACGATCCCGAATGGGGCTCAGGCGCTAGGCGAGATGCGTCGCGTGTTGCGACCGGCCGGCGCGCTCCTCTTCGTTGAGCACGGTCGCGCACCAGAGCCGGGCGTTGCGCGGTGGCAGGACCGGCTCGATCCGCTGTGGTCCCGCCTGGCGGGCGGCTGTCATCTGAACCGCAAAATGGATGATCTGATCGCCGGCAATGGGTTCCGGATTGAAGAAATGGAGAACGCTCGGCTTCCCGGTCCGCGGACACACACGTATCTGTATCAAGGGCGCGCGAGGCCGGCATAAGAGCACCGTGACTGTTTCGCTTGATTGTCTTCGCTGGCATAGCGCTGTTGCCCGTCGCGATCGCCAGGTTCAAATTGGCGCCTGGACGGTCGCCCTTTTTCCACATAGCAGTCGGGCTGGTCAGCGAAGCTATCTCCGCCATGCTTGGATCGCCAGGAAGACGAGTGTCGTGGCGGTGCTGCAGAGAATTAAGTCATGCCACTCGATGAACATGCCGACCATTCTGGCGATGCTCGCGCGCCATACCTCGCGCACATTCCTAGTTCGTGGAACGAGTTCAACGCCGCTTCGACTGGCAGCGTTGCGGCGTGGCCGAGGGATCAGTGACGGAGGATCTTGCCGACGAAGTCGCGCGTGCGGGGCATCTGGGGGTGATCGAAGATTTCCGTTGGTGTGCCGGTTTCCACCACCAGCCCGTCGGCCATGAAGACGACGCGGTCCGAAATCTCGCGCACGAAGGCCATCTCGTGCGAGACGATCAGCATCGTCATCCCGTCATTGGCGAGCCCGCGGATGACGTCGAGCACGTCGCTGACAAGCTCCGGGTCCAGCGCCGCGGTGATTTCGTCGAGGAACAGGAACTCCGGCTTCAGCGCCAATGCTCGGGCGATAGCGACGCGCTGCTGCTGGCCGCCGGACAGTTCGTCTGGATAGCTCCGGATCTTGTCGCCGAGACCTACGCGCGCGAGCAGGGCCATCGCTTCGGCCTCCACCTCCCGCCGTGGGCGCTTGCGGATGCGCACCGGGGTGACGGCGACGTTCTCCAGCACGTTCATGTTCTGGAACAGGTTGTATTGCTGGAACACGATCGCGCAGCGTTCGCGCAAGGCGCGCACGCTCTGCTTGTTCGCATAGTTGACCGGCGCGCCATCCACGACGACGCGCCCATGGTCCGGCACCAGCAGCCCGACCAGCACGCGCAGCAGCGTGCTCTTGCCGGAGCCCGATGGGCCAATCAGGCTCATCACCTCGCCGGTGCGCAGCGCCATGGTGACGCCGCGCAGCACCGTGTTGCCGCCGTACGAGGCGCCGAGGTTATCGATGTCGAGCGTTGGCAAGCCGTGCCTCCAGTCGCCGCCCGAGGAGCGTCAGCGGATAGGAAAGCGCGAAATACAGCAGCAGGATCGAGCCGAACGACAGCAGCGGCATGAAACCGCGGTTGTTCAGGTTGCGCCCTGCATAGGTGAGCTCCAGAAGCCCGATCTGCGAGGCGAGCGCCGAGTCCTTGATGAACAACAGGAAGAAACCGAAGGCCGGCGGCAGGATCACCTTCCAGGCCTGCGGAATCACCACAAGCCGGAGCGTCTGCCAGGCGGTGAAGTTGCACACCGCCGCACTGTCCCACTGATTCGGATGCACCGAGTCGAGGCCGGCGCGTCCGATTTCCGCAAGGTAGGCGCTGGCAATCAGGCAGACGCTGACCATCGCGATGGCGAACACCGGAGCTTCCAGGCCGGCAACCTGCGTGGCGTAGAAGACGAGAAATAGGTTCACCAGGAATGGGATGCGACGGAACAGTTCGGAGAAGCCGATGGCGACGATGCGCGCTGGCAGCCAGGCCAGGCCGCGAGTCCGGCGCAGCACCGCGATGCCGAAGCCGAGCACGAGCCCGACGAGGCAGCCGCCGGCCGACAGCGCCAGCGTGGTCAGCGCCGCCTGAAGCAGGAACTCGGCCGTGTAGATCGTGAAGAAGCGCGGGGACTCCGCGAGCAGCCGGCTGAGCATCAGACGAACTTCATCCGCACCCGGAACAGCGCCCGGCCGGCAAGCGCGAGCACCATGCTGGCGGCGATGGTGATCAGGACATAAAGGATCGCGGTGACCGAGAAGACCTCCAGCGAACGGAAGGTCTCCGCGTTGATGCTGTAGGCGCGTCCGGTGAGTTCATCGACGCCGAACACTGCGGCCATCGAGGTGCCGAGCACCATGAGGATGAAGTGGTTGGACAGCGGCGCAAACAAGGTGCGAACCACATGCGGCAGGATGACGTAACGGATCGACTGCCAGGTGGACATGCCGAGCACCGCCGCCGCGTCGAGTTCGGTCTGCCGGACCGAGGTGAAACCGGCACGCTGGATTTCAGTGAGGTAGGCGCCGGCGTTCAGCGTCATGCCCAGCAGCACGGCCTGCAGCGGATCAAGCACGATGCCGGCGTCGGGCAGGACGAAGAAGAGAAAGAAGATCTGAACCAGTTGCGGCGTATTGGTGAAGAAGACGATGTAGGCGCGCGCGATGCGCCGCAATGCCGGGCTGCCGAGCGTGACGGCGGCAGCGCCCGCCGTGCCGATGACCATGCCGCCGAAGAACGCAAGGACGGCGATCTCCAGGCTGAGGAGAGCGCCGCCCATGAGGAAGGGCAGGCTGGTGAAGATCTGTCCGAAGTGAAACCGGTAATCCACGGTGCCAGATCAGCCGGGCGGCCGGCGTGCGGCCGCCCGGCTGCACCTCCGGTTCAGAAATACGGGCTGAGCGGGATCGGCGCCGACATGTCGAAGCCATACCACTTCTTGTAGGCCTGCTGGATGAACTCGGACTGCTCGAGCGAGAAGATGGCCACGTTCAGCCAGCGCCGCAGCGATTGGTCGGCGCGGTTGACGCCGATACAGTCCCAATCGACCTCCTTGGCGTGGCCGGCAAGCGGCATCCAGTGCGCGTCGATCTTCTTCGACACCTCGCCGAGCGAGGCCAGATCATCCACGACGGCGTCGGCACGGCCCTGCGCCACCGCGCGCAACACGTCGGGATGATTGTCGAGCAGCAAGACCTTCGCGTGCGGAAGATTGGCGGCGATCCAGGGGATCGGCGTGGTGCCGCGCACCTCGGCGAGCGTCACCGTGTCCTTGTCGAGATCGGACAGGTTCTTGAACGGCTTGCCCTCGATCGACAGCGCGCCGAGCGATTCGGTCATGATCGGCAGGGTGAAGTCGATCAGTTTCGCGCGGTCGGGCGTGCGCGTCATGCCGCCGAGCACGATGTCGATCCGCCCGCTGGTGATGAAGGGCACCCGGCTGTTCGGATCGACGGTGACGAAGTTCGGCTTCACCCCCAGCATCGACGCCAGTTTCGTGGCCACGTCGATGTCGAACCCGACAAGCTGGTTCTTGTCGTCGTACATGGCCGTAGGCGGATAGTTGGGATTGACGCCGATGCGGAGCTCGCCGGTGGACAGGATGTCGTCCAGCGAGCGGGCCTGCGCCCCGGCGAGCAGCGAGACTGTCATCATCGCCGCGACCGCGAGAACACGCAATATCGCCATCAACCTTCTCCCCATTCAGGAATCCGTATGCGCGGAACCCTCCGGCGCATGAGCGTAACAGCGGTATTCCAACACCATGGCCGTGGCGTTGTCGATCACACGGTAGTGTTCGGATCGCGCTTCGGCGGTCAGGGTGTGACCACGAAGACCCAAAAAGTCACACCGCCGCGGCCTACAGCCCGGCGGCGCGCAACGCCTGCTCGAGCATCTCCGCCTCGTCCGCCGATACAGGGCCGACCGGAGGACGCACCGCGGCGCAGGGCAGACGGCCGAGCGCGTGCAGACAATGCTTGATGCGCGCCGTGGCGCGGCCCCCAGGCGGCGCTCCATAGATCGCCTCGGCCAACGGCTCGATGCGTTCATGCACGGCGCGCGCGCCGGCGAGATCGCCATGGCGTACCGCCGCGTCGAGGGCGACGATCTGCTCCGGCACGATGTCGGCGAGCGAGACGAGGCTGCCGTCCGAGCCATGCACGAAGCAGGCGAACATATGCTCGTCGCCGCTTGCCATCACGGCGATATGCGGGGCACGCGCCTTCACCATGCGGCGCAAGGCGTCGTACGCGTCCACCTCCCAGCCGCCTTCCTTGATCCCCACGACGGACGGGATACGCAGCAGCCGGTCGAGCACGTCGTGGGTATACGCCATCCGGCCGGCATTCACGCTGGCCTGGAAAAGAAACAGCGGCATGCCGGGAACGGCTTCGGCGACGATCCGGTGGTGCCGCTCCGCCATCTCGCCGTCCTGCGCGAGCGCAAAGGCGTTCGGGGCAAAAACCATGACCGCGTCGGCGCCGGCATCCCGCGCGGCGCGCGCTTCCTCCGCCGCGGCAAGGCTGGATTCGTGGTTGACGCCCGCAACCACGATCCGGCTCGCGCCGACTGCTTCGACCGTGACCGCAACCGCCTTGCGCTTCTCTTCTGCGGAGATGACGAAGTTCTCGCCCGCGTGGCCGTTGCACAGCACGCCGGCGATGCCCGGCTGAAGCACGCAGGCGGCGGTGTGGGCGGCAAAGGCGTCCCAGTCGGGGGCGTAGTCCGGCCGCATCGGCAGCACCGTGCTCGGGTAGATGCCGTGGAACGCATTCGGCGCGGACGGGATCATGCGGCCTCTCTGACCAGCAGACGGTCGATCGGAAACAGGGGCAACTCAGGTTCCTCGCCCAGGATGGCGTGTGCAAGCAGCTTCCCGAAATACGGGCCCGACGTATAGCCGGAGTGGGCGCTGCCGATGGTCCAGACGTCCGGCACGCCCGGCAGCCTGCCGATTGCCGGCAACGCGTCGTCCGTCTCGGCTTCCAGCCCCAGCCAGCTACGCACCATCCGCGCATCGCGCAGCGCGGGGATCGTATGCACCGCAAGGCGGATGTTGCCGAGGAGGTTCTCCGGCTTGACCGCAACCGGTCCGGTGTCGCGGTCGCCGATCCCCTGCCAGCCGCCGCCGACCAGCACCGTGCCGTTGTCGAACTGCTTCAGCGACAGCAGCCCCGACGCGACGCCGAGCACCGAGCGCATCACTGGCGGCAGGCGTTCGGTTACCACCAGCTGGTTGATCAACGTCTTGATCCGCAGCTTCACGCCGAACCATGCTGCCATCGGCTCCAGCCACACGCCGCCCGCCAGCACGACGCGGGCCGCATGTACCGGCTCGTGCGCCGTGCGCAGAACGAAGCCGGGCGAGACGTCGTGAACCGCGTTCCCCTCGCGCAGGTCGACGCCGGCGGCGAGCAGCGCCGGGCGGAAGGCACGGCCCGTCAGGTAGGCGCTGGCGAAGCCGTCGATCGGGCAGAACCCAGCCATCAACACGGCGGGGTTGAGCGACGGTTCGATCGCGACCGCGCGCGCGGCGTCGATCACCTCGATCGGAGCTCCCGCCTCCCGCCGGACGCGGGCGCGTTCCTCCAGCATCGCCGCCTCGCCCGGCGTGAACGCCACCGACAGGCCCGGACGCAAGCGCGCCGCCACATCGCCGCCGTCGAGCCATTCCGGCGCGCGCATCCACATCTCCCAGGCGCGCATCGCGTATGGAATCAGCGCGGCGCGCGTCATCTGCATCGTCAGCGTGCCGGCGTTAACGCCGGATGCCTGCCGGCAGATCGGACCGCTGTCGAGCAGCACCACGCGCATCCCGCCGCGCGCGAGAAACAGGGCGACGCTGCACCCCATCACGCCCGCACCCACGACCGCGCAGTCGAACCGGTTGCTCATATCGGCGCTGGCACCGGGATCGGTATGTCGCCGTAGTCGAACTCGCCCAGCATCGCCTCCAGCGGCACCGGACGCAGCGGGAGCCGCGCCGTCCATTGCCCGACGGCCTCGCGGCCGCCGAGCCGCCGCGCCATCAGCTCCGCCGCGGCTTCTCCGCACATGCGCCCCTGGCACGGCCCCATGCCGCAGCGCGTGAAGTGCTTGATCTGATTGAGGTCCGCCGCGCCCGTGTCGATTGCCGTCTCGATCTCCCCCCGCGTCACGTCCTCGCACCGGCAGACCACGCAATCGGGCGGGATGGCATCGACAAGCGCCCCTGGCGGACGCATGAGCGATGCGATCGCGTCGGCGAACGCCGCGGAACCGGGCCGGGGCATGCGGCTGCCGCGTGCGGGCTGTGCGTCTGCACAGAGGCCAAGATCCGCGAGAGCAGACAGGGCGGCGGCCCGGCCGCTGATTTCGGCCATGGCGGCGCCGCGAATGCCCGCTCCGTCGCCTGCCGCGTAGAGGTTTTGGACCGTCGTTCGCTGGCCCGCATCGAGCACCGGAATCCAGCCGCCGCGACCTGGGTCGAAGACATGGCGTGCCCCGAAGATGCGCGTCGCTTCCGTTGCCGGAACCAACCCATGACCGACGCAAACCGCGTCGCACGGGATCTCGCGCGTCTGCCCGCCTTGAAGCGGCGCGACCTCGACCGCTTCGACCCCGTCTGCGCCGGCCGCGCGCAGGATGCGGTGCGCAGCAAGCACCGGCACGCCCGCGCGGACGATCCGCGCGAGCCACTGCGTACCGCGGAGAAGCTGCGACGGCTGGGTAGACAATGCCGGCAAGCTGCGAACCCACTGCCCGCGCGCGGACGCATCGACCACCGCCGCAACCGAGCCGCCCTTGTCGAGAATGCCGGCGGCGACGGCGGCCAGCAGCGGACCGGTTCCCGCAACCACGACCCGCCGGCCGGGCACCACGCCCTGCGACTTCAACAGGATGGTCGCTGCCGCAAGCCCCACGACCCCCGGCAAGGTCCAGCCCGCAAACGGTATGACGCGTTCGTGCGCGCCTGCACACACGATCAGGGCCCGCGCCGTCATGTGCGACGTACCCGCGTCGTCGCACAGATCGATGCGGAATGGCGCGGCTGGTTCGCCGCGCGCCACGAGCGGGCCTCCGCCAACGGACCATGCGCGTACGGCATTGCGCAAGGTCGCGCCGCTGGCGCCGAGCGCGCGACGCATCGCATCGCCCGCCGCCGCATCCGCGCCCAACGGGCGCAGGGAAGACGCGGGCGCGCGATAGACCTGTCCCCCGGGCCGCGCGTGTTCGTCGATCAGCATAACGCGCGCGTACGCGGCTGCCGCAATCGCCGCAGTCATGCCCGCGGGGCCGCCGCCGAGCACCGCGATATCGAACGCCGTCATGCGCTGGGCGTGCGGATGCTGACGCGAAGCCCTTCCGTCACCGGCATCATGCACGCTTGCACAAGACGGCCCTCGGCACGCACGAGGCACTCCTGGCATACGCCCATCATGCAGAAAGCACCGCGCGGCTGGCGTGCGCGCGGACTGCTTCTAAGTTGCCGAATGCCGAGCAGAAGCAGCGCAGCGGCCAAATTTATGCCTGCGGGGATCTGATGGGACTCGTCATCTACGACAAGGATGACGCGCTGGGACCTAGGATCCCGTGAAACCTCGGCCTCAACTCGCATGGGTTGATGATTGCATTGCCTAGAGCGCCAGGGCAATCCACGTTCGGCATGCCCGAGGCCTGATCGCCGAGGGCATCCGACGCGACCTAGCGATAGGCGGACGACCTTGCCGCTAGAAACCGAGTTTAAGCTGCAATGTGTAGGCCGATGTCAGCAACTTGCCGAGTTGGTCGCGCTTGACCTGAGCCCCTGAAACTCCTCCGATTTTGGGTAGAGTCCGCCTGAGCAGGAGGCGGAGATGAAGGGATCGCGTTTCACCGAGGAGCAGATCATCGGGATCCTGCGCGAGCAGGAAGCGGGGGCGAAGACGGCGGATGTCTGCCGCAAGCACGGGGTCAGCGAGGCGACGTTCTACAAGTGGAAAGCCAAATTCGGTGGCCTGGATGTGTCCGAGGCGCGGCGGCTGCGGCAACTGGAGGACGAGAACACGCGGCTGAAGAAGCTGCCGACCGACGCCATGCTGGACAACGCGGTGTTGAAAGACATCGCCGCAAAAAATGATGATGCCTGCGGCCAGGAGGGACGCTATGATCGCTGCGCGCAAGGCGCACGTCATCAGCGAGCGGCGGGCGTGCGCGATCCTCGGGACGGACCGGACGTCGGTGCGCTATCGGCACCGATGTGGTGACGACGCGCCGCTGCGGGCCCGGCTGCGTGCATTGGCAGGCGAACGCCGCCGGTTCGGCTACCGCCGGCTTGGCTTGCTTCTGAAGCGCGAGGGCCTGGCGCCGAACCACAAGAAGCTACGGCGGCTATATGCCGAGGAGCGGTTGCAGGTGCGTCGCCGGGGCGGCCGCAAGCGGGCGCTGGGCACACGAGCGCCGATGGCTCTGCCGGAAGCGCCGAACCAGCGCTGGTCGCTGGACTTCGTCTCCGACACGCTGACGGACGGCCGCCGGTTCCGGGTGCTGTGCGTTGTGGACGACTTCACCCGCGAATGCCTGGCCTTGATCGCCGATACGTCTCTGTCCGGCCGGCGGGTGGTGCGCGAGCTGGACGCGATCGCGGCCAAGCGCGGCTATCCGGCCACCGTGGTCAGCGACAACCGCACGGAACTGACCAGCCAGCGCGGTGCTGCCCTAGTCGCAGGAGCGAAATGTAGGCTGGCACCACATCGCGCCCGGCAAGCCACAGCAGAACGCCTTTGTCGAAAGCTTCAACGGCAATCTGCGCGATGAGTGCCTGAACGAGACGTTGTTCACCTCGGCGCGGCAGGCGCGCCCGATCCTGCCGGCTTGGCAGCAGGACTACAACGAGGTGCGGCCCCACTCCGGGCTGGGCAGACGGACGCCGGCCTCGATCATGCTGCCGTCGTGCTCGCCCGCGTCCAGGCCACTGCGCGTCGCCTTCGGCGATGGCCTGCGGCCAGCCTTGACCCAGGCTGTGCGCGGCGACGATAGGATGACAGGCCGGGACGGAGAAACGGCGCTAAACCGAACCGAGAAACACCGTCAGGATGGCTCTGACGGCAACCGCGGACTCTACTTCTGAGTGCAGGACAGTTGGGGCTCAGGTCACGCGGACCAACCCGCCAATGCAACAGGGTTGGACTTTCGCGGCCGCACAAGTCATCAGACCGCAAGGGTCGGATTTCCGCCACTTCCGGTCGTCCCACCGATCCGAAGTGCAGGTCCTGACTTCAGACGGACGTCTCGCGTTCGGCCATGTAGGAGCCGAGGACTTTCATGTAGTTGCTGCGCTCCAATGCTGCCGGATCGGGCACTGCAGTGTAGCCCATGCAGCCGCACATTTCGGTAACCGACGCATATTCGTGCGCGTCCAGCCATTGATCGAGCTGTGCCAGGACGCTCCGGGCATAGCCCGCCCCATGTTTCAGCAGCGCGCTTGCCATGAAGGAGAGCCGCGCGCCGGCCATGACGCACTTCACCACATCCTCCGCGCCATGCACGCCCCCGGTGATCGACAGATCGGCCCCCACCCGCCCGCTCAGGATCGCCGTCCAGTGCAAGCGCGGCAGCAGCTCGGACGGGGTGCTGAGCGCGAGGGCGTTCACCACTTCCCGCTCCACGATATCGAAGTCGGGCTGATAGAAGCGGTTGAACAGCACCAGCCCGTCGGCACCCGCGGCGTCGAGGCCGCGGGCCATGTTGGCAAGGCCGCTGTAGAACGGCGACAGCTTGATCGACAGCGGGATGGTCACCGCGTCGCGTACCAGCCTGACCATGTCCTGCTGGCGTGCCTCGATTTCCGCTCCGGTCCGCTCCGGATCCGTCTCGATCGCGTACATATTGAGTTCGAGCGCGCTTGCGCCCGCTTGCTCGATCAGCCGGGCGTATTCCAGCCATCCGCCCGGCGTGGTCCCGTTCAGGCTGGCAATGACGGGAATGGCGACACGGTTCCTGGCCCGGCGGATCAGGTCCAGGTACCGGTCAGGCCCGAGATTGTATGTCGCAAGGTCCGGCAGGAACCGTGTCGCCTCGGCGAACCCTTCGCTGCCCCGCTCCAGATCGGCATGCAGGCCGGCGCTTTCGGCCTCCAGTTGCTCCTCGAACAAGGAGGGCAGCACCACCGCCGCGAGGCCATGATCCTCAAGGGCGCAAATTCCCTCGACAGAGTCCGTCAAAGGCGACGAGGAGGCCGCAAGCGGATTCTTCAGCGCCAGGCCGAGATAGGTGGTTTCCAGCTTGCTCATTGCTGCGTCTCCACCGCCGCGGCCGGGCGCCCGGGCTGCGCGGCCTCTGCCGCGTACACCTCCCATCGCTGCCGGATATCGCATTCCGCCTGGGCCAGCAGGTCGCGCGCCGCCTCAGGGTTGCTGCGGATCAGCATCGTGTAGCGCGCTTCCTGGTAGGCATAGTCGTGGAACGGCACGCTCGGCTTGGCGGAGTCGAGCTGGAACGGATTCTTGCCCTCGTCCCGCAGGCGCGGGTCGTAGCGCAGCAGCGGCCAGTAGCCCGAGCGCACCGCGGCCTTCTGCTGCGCCAAGCCCAGCGACAGGTCGTAGCCATGCGCGATGCAATGGCTGTAGGCGATGAGAAGCGACGGGCCATCATAGGACTCCGCTTCCAGGAACGCCTTGAGCGTGTGCGCGTCGCCGCCGCCCATCGCGATTTGCGCGACATAGACCGATCCGTAGCTGATCGCCTCCATCGCCAGATCCTTCTTGCCGGTGCGCTTGCCGCCCATCGCGAACTTGGCCACCGCGCCGCGCGGCGTGGCCTTCGACATCTGCCCGCCGGTGTTGGAATAGACTTCCGTGTCCAGCACCAGGACGTTGACGTTGCGGCCGGAGGCCAGCACGTGGTCCAGCCCGCCGGCGCCGATGTCGTAGGCCCAGCCATCGCCGCCGACGAGCCAGACGCTCTTGCGCACCAGCATGTCCGCGAGGTCCCGCAGGACCGCGGCCTCCGGCGTGCCGGCATCGCGCAGGCGGCGCCGCAATTCGACGACCCGGCCGCGCTGCGCTTCGATGCCCTGTTCGGTCGTCTCGTCCGCCGCCAGCAGCGCCGCTGCCAGATCGGCGCCGATCACTGGCGAGAGGCGGCGCACGAGTTCGCACGCATAGGCGCGCTGCTGGTCCACCGCCAGCCGCATGCCCAGGCCGAATTCGGCATTGTCCTCGAACAGCGAGTTCGACCAGGCCGGCCCGCGCCCCTCGGCATTGACGGTGTAGGGCGTCGTCGGCAGGTTGCCGCCATAGATGGACGAGCACCCCGTTGCGTTCGCAATCAGCAGGCGGTCGCCGAACAGCTGGGTCAGCAGTCTGATATAGGGCGTCTCGCCGCAGCCCGAGCAGGCGCCCGAGAACTCGAACAACGGCTCCAGCATCTGCGTGTTGCGCAGCGTGTCATGCGCGAGCGCGCCGCGGTCGAGTTCCGGCAGGGCGGCGAAGAAATCCCAGTTCGCGCGTTCCTGATCCAGCAGCGGCGCGATATCGGCCATGGCGAGCGCCTTGTGCTTGGCGACGCTCTTGCTTTTGGCTGGGCAGATCTCGACGCACAGGCTGCATCCGGTGCAATCCTCGGGCGAGACCTGCAGCAGATAGCGGCCGTGCCCCTGCACCTCGGGGAACTTGGACGCCATCGACTTGAAGCCGGGCGGTGCATCCGCCAGCGCGGCCTCGTCGCACAGCTTGGCGCGGATGACCGAATGCGGGCAGACGATCACGCATTTGCCGCACTGGATGCAGAGCGATTCGTCCCATACCGGGATCTGCGGCGCGATGCAGCGCCTCTCCCACTGCGACGTTCCGGTCGGGTAGGTTCCATCGATCGGCATCGCGCTGACCGGCAGCACGTCGCCGAGGCCGGCGATCTGCGGGCCCAGGACGTTTCGGACGAAATCGGGCGCGGCAGGCGGCACCGGCGGACGGATTTCGCCGGCGGAGGCCGCCGTGCTGCCCGGAGCGACTTCGTGCAGCCCGGCAAGCGTCTGGTCCACCGCGGCGAAATTCTGCTGCACCGCTGCGGTGCCGCGCTTGCCGTAGGTTTCCTCGATCGCGTGCTTGATCGCTCCGATCGCCTCATCGCGCGGAAGCACGCCCGAGATAGCGAAGAAGCAGACCTGCATGATGGTGTTGATCCGCCGCCCCACCCCGGTCTGCCGCGCCACCGCCATCGCGTCGATGACGAAAAGCCGCAGTTTCTGGCGGAGGATCGTCTCCTGCACGCGGCGCGGCAGGTTTTCCCAGACCTGGTCCGGCCCGTGCGGCGCGTTCAGCAGGACGGTCGCGCCATCCTCGGCGGCCGAGAGGATGTCGAGGCGGTCGAGGAACTGGAACTGGTGGCAGGCGATGAAATTCGCCCGCCCGATCAGGTAGGTCGAACGGATGGGCGTGGGGCCGAAGCGCAGATGCGACACGGTCATCGAACCGGCCTTCTTCGAATCGTAGACGAAGTAGCCCTGGACATGGCTGCCGGTGCGGTTGCCGATGATCTTGATCGAATTCTTGTTCGCCCCGACCGTTCCGTCCGATCCCAGCCCGTAGAACAGTGCCCGCACCGTGCCCGGTGCCTCGGTCGAGAAATCCCGATCGACGGCGAGGCTGGTGTGCGTCACGTCGTCCACGATGCCGACGGTGAAATGATTTCGTGGCGCCGGAGCGGACAATGTGTCCAGGCACGCCTTGACCATCGCCGGGGTGAACTCCTTCGACCCCAGGCCGTAGCGGCCGCCGACGATGCGGGGCAGAACCGCGATCCGTCCGGCGGAGAACCGCTCCATCACCGCGGTCACGACATCCTGATACAGCGGCTCGCCGGCACTGCCGGGTTCCTTGGTGCGGTCGAGTACGGCGATCGCACGAACCGTTTCCGGAAGGGCGGCCAGCAGCGCCTCGGCGTTGAATGGGCGGAACAGCCGGACCTTGACCAGCCCGACCTTCTCGCCGCGCGCCTGCAGTGCCTCGACCGCTTCCTCGGCCGCGCCGGCGCCCGAGCCCATCAGCACGACGACCCGCTCGGCGTCCGGCGCACCCACGTAGTCGAACAGCCGGTAATGGCGGCCGGTCCGCGCGGCGAACCGGTCCATCGTCTGCTGCACGATGGCGGGACAGGCGCTGTAGAACGCGTTGCCGGCTTCCCGCGACTGGAAGAACACGTCTGGGTTCTGCGCGGTGCCGCGCAACACAGGGCGATCGGGCGTCAGCGCGCGGGCGCGGTGCCGGGCGATGGCCTGCATGTCGATCACCGCGCGTAGGTCGTCGTCCGACAGGGGCTCGATCGCCATCACCTCGTGCGAGGTGCGGAACCCGTCGACGAAATGCAGGAACGGCACCCGCGACTCCAGCGACGCGGCCTGCGCGATCAGCGCGAAGTCCGACGCCTCCTGAACCGAGTTCGACGCGAGCAGCGCGAAGCCGGTCGCCCGCGCCGCCATCACGTCGCTGTGGTCGCCGAAGATCGACAGGGCATGGGTGGCGACCGCGCGGGCCGCGACATGGATCACCGCCGCGGTCAGTTCCCCGGCGATCTTGTACATGTTCGGCAACATCAGCAGCAGGCCCTGCGACGCGGTGAAGGTCGTGCCCAGAGCGCCGGCCTGCAACGCGCCGTGCAGGGCGCCGGCGGCCCCGCCTTCGCTCTGCATCTCGATAACTTCGGGCACCGTCCCCCACAGATTGGGGCGGGCTTCGGACATCCATTGGTCCGCCCATTCGCCCATGGGCGAGGCAGGCGTGATGGGGAAGATGGCGATCATCTCGTTCAGGCGGTAGGCCACCGAGGCGACGGCTTCGTTGCCGTCCACGATCGCGCGCTTCTGATCCATCGGCCGCTGCTCCCGTTCGTCGGAGGACGAAGACGGCGACGATGATCCCGGCCAGCCACCCGGTCATTGAGACGGATCAAGCGGGAGCAGAGGGGCGCGCGCCCTGGTTGGCCGACCCCCGTGGCCGGAAGCGCGAACCGCGATTGAGATGGATCAATGGAGGAGAGACGCCGAAAGCTCTAAGGTCACCAACCCGCCCGGGACCGCAAGCTCATGGCTTACGACAGTGATCCGCGTGAGGAGGCTGGGAACGATCTGCAATCCCTGCTTCTCCATGTGCGGGACCTGCGGGACAGCGTGAAGCTCGAAGGGCGAGCGCTGCACCGGAGCTGGAAGCCCCACCTGAAGCGGGCCGAAGCGACGGCAAGCATGCTCAACTTCGCGCACTATCTCGCGCTGAGGAGCAGAGATCTCCGCCCGTTGCAGGATCAGCTGGCCCGGCTCGGCCTGTCTTCCCTCGGCCGCGCCGAGGGCCACGTGCTCGCCTCGCTCGACGCGGTGACGGGCGCACTGGCCCGGCTGGCTTCGGCGCCGGATCAAACGCCGTGGCCTCCCCCCGCACGGCACTTCATGCGGGGTGCCAACAGGCTGGAAGCGAATGCCGCTGGCCTGTTCGGCCCCCCGCGCAGGCGAGGCACCACGCGCATCATGACGACGCTTCCGACCGAAGCCGCGACCGAGCCGGGCTACGTACGCTCCTTGATCCAGCGCGGCGCCGATATCGTCCGCATCAATTGCGCGCACGATACGCCGGATGACTGGATCGCGATGGCATCGAACGCGCGCGAGGCGGCCCACATGTGCGGCCGTTACGTGCCGGTGCTGATGGACATCGCCGGGCCGAAGCTCCGGACCGCCGCGACCCGTCATCCGAAAGGCGACAAGCGGCTCGAGGTCGGTGACACCCTCGCTCTTGTGGCCTCGGAAGCCGCCCTCGACGCAGGGGAACCGGGGTTCGCCGCCGTGGTCGAGCCGGGCGTGATCCTGCTTCGCCTCAAGCCCGGCTCCCGTGTCGCGATCGATGACGGCGTCGTCGAAGGCGTGGTGCAACGACGGCGCGCGGACGGTTCGGTTGAGGTCCAGGTTCACCGGGCGCCGGAGGATGGCTACAAGCTCAAGACAGATAAGGGTTTGAACTTCCCGGAGATCGCGTTGGGCCTCGAACCGCTGAGCCCCCAGGATCTGTCAGACCTCGATGTCATCGCCGCCCATGCCGACTTGGTCGGTCATTCGTTCGTCAACAGCGCAGACGATGTCGCGGCGTTGCAGGAGGCGCTCGCGGCCCGGCGGTCCGGTGCGCGGCAGCTCGGGGTGATCGCAAAGATCGAGACGCAGCCGGCGATCGCCAACCTGCCGGAGATCATCGTCCAGGCGGCGGGCGCCCAACCGTTCGGAGTCATGATCGCGCGGGGCGACCTGGCGGTGGAAATCGGGTTCCCGCGCGTCGCGGAGATGCAGGAAGAGGTTCTTTGGGCCTGCGAGGCGGCCCATGTGCCCGTCATCTGGGCGACGCAGGTGCTGGAATCGATGGTCAAGACCGGTCTGCCGACCAGGGGCGAGATGACCGACGCAGCGATGTCCGCGCGCGCGGAATGCGTCATGCTGAACAAGGGCCCGCACATCGCGGAAGCGATCGAGATGCTCGACAGCTTGCTCGGCCGAATGTCCGAACACCAGGTCAAGAAGTCGCCGAGATTGCGAGCGCTGCAGAGCTGGCGGCGCCATCCTGGCGCCCGGCACCGCGCCAGCGGCCCCGGTTCGCCATCGGGGCAGACGTTCAACCGGTAGGCGGCCCTAACGCCGAGCGGTGTGCGTGTGAGCGTGGTGGAGCAACCCCGGTTCGCCGCTCACCGTTCCGCTGGCGGCCAGCTGCCGAAGGGGTGGCGGAACAGATTGGCATTGAGGTAGCGGGGATCGTCGGACACTTCCCGCCCGGCCCAGGCCGGCTTTTCGAAGGTGTCTGTCTCGGTATCAAGTTCGATTTCGGCGACGACAAGCCCTTCGTTCTGGCCGTGGAACACGTCGATCTCCCAATCCCTGCCGGCGATGCGCTCGGTGTGCCGGGTCTTCTCGATGATCGGCCGCTCGCACAGGCCATCCAGCATCGACAGGGCGTGGTCGAGAGGGATCTCGTACTCGAACTCGCTGCGCGTGGCGCCGACGGTCGCGCCCTTGATGGTGAGGTACCCTCGGCGTCCCGCGACCCTGACCCGCACACTGCGGTCCCTTGCCGCGACGAGATAGCCCTGCCGGTAATCGACCCCCGCATCCGCCGGCCGCCATTTCGCCGTATCGACGAGAAACTTCCGCTCGATCTCGACCGTGCGGGCGCGAGCCGTCCGCTCCGCCGTGTCCGCGTCACAGAACATCGAGCGGAGTGCGCACGGGAAGCCGGTATTCGACCCCGGTTCGACGCCAAGGCCGCGCAGCACGGACAGCAGGCGGACGGCATCGGGACTTTCGATGCACACGCTTTGACGGACCTGCCCGTTCGCCGAAATCTCAGTCAACTCGGCGAGGCAGTGTCCGTATTCGAACTGGCGCCTGGTCTTCCTCACCTCGACGGGCCGCAGATCGCCCAGCTCACCGATCCGCTCCAGAAACGTCTCGCGCCTCGCCGGCGCTCGCCTGGGCCAGCGAAGACCGAACGGGCTTAGCAACGTGTCGATCGCCTCCGCAGGCGCGGGCAGGGCCAGCTTTGCGATGGGACGCCACAGCTCCAGGCCGTTCATGTCCACCCGGCAACGGCGCTTGAGATCGAGCATGCCGTCGCGGAGCTTGAGGTTCAGGTCATCCCGCTCGCTGAGAATATAGAACTCCGTGCTCTGGTGAACCGGCGTGTCCGCCGGCGGACCGATCCTTGCCTCCAGTGCCGCCAGGGATCGCGCGAAGCTGCGCCATTCCCATCGGCAAGCCTGCTGATCCGGCGGCATCGTGCTGGTCTCGTGCATGAGGTTCCGGATTTCTTCCCTTGGCCCTGCATGGTATCGGCGCCCTCGATCATCGGGGCGGGCAGCCCGGTCGGCGGGGTCACGTCGCTTGACACGCGTTCCCCGCGGCCGAATTTAGCCCCGCCACACTAGCGATCATAGACCCAGGCAGACCCGCCTCCCTGAGCCTTCTGGTGCCCGGAGCAAGGTGATCCGCTCCAAGGGGAACATCGCTCTCCTCCAACGCTCGGGCGGACCGGCGTCGTGGCGATTGGAACAGCGGCGTCGCGTCCGATCCCGCGATGGCTGTTATCGCCAGGGGCCGGACGGCACAGCCGGCCAGTCCCTCAGCCGACAGCGGCGTCGCCGGGCCGTCAACCAGGGATGGATCGAGCGCGCGGACGAGTTCGACAGCGCATTCGGTGAACGCGCTCTCCGGCCCTCGGTTTCGCCCGTCAACACCTCTTCCATGAGCTTGTAGAGGACGAGCCTGTCGCGACCTGTTTCGAGCAGGAGCTTGGATATGAAAGCGACAGCACCTGGCCGCGAGAGCCGCTGCAGATCCCGATCCGCCGCGTTCCGCCCATCCCCAACAGCCGCGAAACAGATACTTAACCAGCGCAATCACCCCGAGCACGATGAGGACAAGGAGCAGAACCCAGATCAGCCCCATGCACCACATGAATCCGCCCATGCCGGAGCCGTTCATCATGTGCCCATCCCAGTTCTGTGCGACAGCCCAACGACCGATCGCCCCCACGATCACGGCGACGCATACGGCGAGGCGTGCCGTGAGCCCGGCGCCCCGGAGGCTTGCGGTGGCGGGGTTGTGCATGGAGATCACATGCAGCGGCATTGCTACCTCCCACTCAATGGATTTGCGAGTCCTTGCCTGCGCAGATACGGGAACCACGCGGGGACTTCGGCGGCGTAGTTCTCGTATTCCCCCCCGAAATCACGGTGGGTCTCCGCCTCTTCGGTGTGAGCGAGGTGGATGTACATGGCGACCAGGACCAGAAACATCGTCAGTGTCAGGATGGTCGGCCATTGCAGCAGGAATCCGAACATGATGGCGATGAAGGCGACGTATTGGGGATGACGGACATGGGCGTAGGAGCCCGTCGTCACGAGGCGGTGCTGCTTCTGTGCCTGGTAGCGGACGTTCCAGGCCGAGGACAGCAGGATGAAACCACCGCCGATGAAAACGTAGCTCAGAACATGCGTTATGCTGACGTGCGGATTGCCCTTCAGACCGAAGACGGTCGACCAGAGATGACCCGCTTCGTGCGACATCAGGTTGATCCCCGGGTAAAGCCTCTGAAGCCAGCCCGAGAGCAGGTAGACAGTCAGCGGGAAGCCATACATTTCCGCGAACAGCGCCACGATGAAGGCACTGAACGCGCTGAAGGATCGCCAACCCCGCGGCGTTCTTGGCTTGCCAAAGCTGAAGGCGAAGAAGATGAACACGGCCGAGTTCAGAATGACGAGCGTCCAAAGCCCGTAGGCCGGGGCGGTATCGTGAGTCATGGCGTGCCCCCTTTGCATCGCCGCTTCGGTGGCCGCTATGCCCGCCATGCCCGTGGTGCATGAACAGGTGCATCAGTGGACAAGACAGGAACGGCAGAAAGGGCAGGGCGCCAAAGACGTGGGCGGTGTGCTCGGTGAGCAGATAGAAGCCTGCAATCAGCAGGAATCCGCACAGGACGAGGCCGGAAGGTGTGCGCCACAGCGGCACGTGCGGTCCGCTGCTCTGGGCGTCATGGAGATGCATGGTCATCGTCCCATGCCTTCCATCGGGCGGCCCATCAGGTTATCGGATTTGGACTGCTGTTCCGGTGACAGCACACCGTAAAGGGCGCGCGCGGGGCCTTCGATCGCCTTCAAGGCGTCAAGCCGTGCCGAGAGCATCCGTTCACTGCGGGTCAGCCGGTCCGGCCAGTTGGTCAGCATGCCGCCTTGCACCATCTGCTCTCGCATCATCGTCATCGCGGACGCCTGCTTGCGCAGCGCATCGGCGAAGGCGTCCCATTGCGGCTGTTTGGCGTCGGTGACTCCACGTTCCGCACGCAGGAAGGCGATGCAGCCCTCGATGTGGTCGAAGCGCATCATGCCCATTGGGCCGGCCATGCCTCCGGGCCCCATCTGCTCCATGCGCTCCATCATCTGCATCATGCCCATCATCTGCTGCGTGTTGCCGCCCATCATGCCGGGCATGCCGCTTGCCGGAGCCGGCATCGCCTGGGTGCTTTGCGCTGGTCCGTCACCGGGATGGTGAACGTTGTGGCCCCGATCCGACCGCGCCCGGGCGGTGCCGGCGCCGAGGACGGCGATGGCGAATGCGAGGGCCAGGAATCCAGAAGTGGTTTTGACGGTGTTCTTCGGTGTGCTCCGTTGGAAGTAAGCGGTCAGGCCGCGCGGTCGGCGCGCATGGTCCGGCGTCAGTGGCCGAGACCGCCCACGGAGAAAGACCCGTCGCCCGACCAGCGTCAGCCCGGTCGCGCTGTCATTGCCTCCGTGGCCGGTCAGGCCACGAAACGCGGCGGGTGCAAGGCGGGGGCGACGGGGATGCCGTCTGCCCGCGGTATCGTTCCAGAGAAATAAGGAAATCTGGCGCCGAAATGCAGACGCTCGCCCGGAGAGAGCGGCGACGGGAGAGCGGCGACGGGAGAGCGGCGGCCGGAGAACCCTGCATGGCCGCGCAGCACCGCGGATCCCGCAGCGTGCTGTCGTCGATGCAAGGGCTGCCATGATCGTGAGGATGCGCGAGGAACACCACCGACAGGACCGTGCCGTGCACGGTCGGGCGCGGCTGGCTGGCGACGGGGCCGGACACGACGAACAGGACGAGCGCCGCGAATACAACCACGCCCGCCAACGCTGCCCTGACATACATCGCGATACCGCGAGACATCCGGCCGGTCCTGGGATCGTCCTCGGATTCAACCATATGGAACGCGATCCACCGCGCACTCATTGAGCCAAGTCACTCCAGGATCGGGCAGCAGGCAATGAGGCCGCGCCCGTCGGCAGGGGAGCGCGGCCTCAGTCTTCGTCAAGTAAAGTCGGTATTCGCCGGACTTGTTGATCAGATCGATCAGGAAGCGCTGATCGGGCGCCAATACCACGCCTCGCGTGCCGTCCGGCTGGCGCAGTCCGAACACCGAGGCGGCTTTGCCGTTGACATCAAGGGTGCGGCGCTCGGCCGTCAGTCGGAGGGGTGAGTCCGCCAGGGCGCGGGCGCCCTTGGGCGCAACGGCGTAGGCGGCGGCGAGCGGTCGGACGCGAGCAGGCCGCGTCGCGTGAGCATCATGGTCATGGAGGTTCCGTTCGTCTGGAGGAATGGGCGCTACGGCGACATTCAGACGAGGCGGCGTGGCGGCGGGATGGACGGCATCGCCGGCAGCCCGGTCCCCGTCGCGTCCCGCAGACGGAAGCAGTCGTTTTCGCGCTGGCCGGACCGGCCAGCGGGGCCCGCGCAGGCGCCATCCAGGGCGCCATCGGCGGGCAGCGCAGAGTTCGCATGATCCCTACGTCGCATGACGGAAATGGCCCGGTGCGGCGTGCTGCGCGCCCACGCCGAGGATGCGCGCCGGATGCGAGAGGGTCACGCAGGGGGCTGATGCTTGCGGGCCATGGGAATCGCCTGCGCGGACGCGAACAGTGACCACGCGAGCAAGACGGCCCCCATCAGCAGCCGGACGATTTGCGCCGCACGCCTCATGTCGTCATCTCGACATGCGGCCGACAGTCTCGACAAGTTCCTCGACTTTGCGCCGCTGTTCGATCGGATCTCCCGCGGCGAAGGCCCCCGCGACGCAATGCGAGACGTGGTCACGCAAGATCTCGCTCTCGACTTTATGAAGCGCCGCGCGGACGGCGCTGATCTGCGTCAGCACATCCACGCAATACCGCTCCTCCTCGACCATGCGCAGGAGACCGCTGATCTGGCCCTCGATCCGCTTGAGGCGGGCGGCGACTGACTTTTTCGTGACAGCGTGCATGGTCGATACCGTACCCCCGTAGGGCACATAGGTCACGCTGGCGATGGAACGGAGAGCATCATGAGCGACCGGGCGCCGGACAAGCACGATCATGGGCACGCTGCGCACGCCCATCATCACCTCCATGCGGCGGGACCGGACCACCCGCTCGCGACCGACCCTGTCTGCGGGATGCAGGTCGACCCGGCGACATCGAAGTTCCGGCTCGAATTCCGCGGCGTCACCCAGCATTTCTGCTCCGAGGGATGCCGGTCGAAGTTCGCCGCCGATCCCGTGAAATACACCGCGCCGCGGGTCGCCGAGCCGGCGCCCGTCCCGCGCAAGGGCGTCATCTACACCTGCCCGATGCACCCGCAGATCCGCCAGGACCGGCCAGGCAATTGCCCGATCTGCGGCATGGCGCTGGAGCCGCTGGAGGCGTCGGCGGTGGCAGGGCCGAACCCCGAATACCTCGACATGCTGCGGCGGCTCTGGATCGGGCTGGCGCTGAGCATCCCGGTCGTCGTGCTGGAGAGGGGGGCCCACCTGCCGCTGTTCGGGCGACTTCACTTCCTGTCCCCGATCGTCTCCAACTGGGTGCAGTTCGTGCTTGCCACCCCCGTCGTGCTGTGGGCGGGCTGGCCTTTCTTCCAGCGCGGCTGGGCATCCCTGGTCAGCCGCAACCTGAACATGTTCACGTTGATCGCGCTCGGCACCGGCGTCGCCTGGCTCTACAGCGTGGTGGCGACGCTCGCGCCAGGCGTCTTCCCCGCCGGATTCCGCGGCATGGGCGGTGCGGTCGCCGTGTATTTCGAGGCAGCCGCCGTCATCACCGTCCTTGTCCTGCTCGGGCAGGTGCTGGAACTGCGCGCTCGCGAGCAGACGGGCGGCGCCATCCGCGCGCTGCTGGACCTGGCGCCGAAGACGGCGCGGCGTCTCCGGTCGGATGGCGAGGACCGGGAAGTCCCCCTGGCCGCCGTGCAGCTTGGCGACCGGCTGCGCGTGCGGCCGGGTGACGACGTGCCGGTGGACGGCGTGGTGCCGGAGGGCCGCAGCGCGGTGGACGAACCGATGGTCACGGGCGAGTCCCTGCCGGTCGAGAAGCAGGCGGGCGACAAGGTGATCGGCGGCACGGTGAACGGCACGGACGCTCTGGTCATGCGCGCGGAGGAGATCGGTGCCGACACCATGCTCTCCCGCATCGTCGTCATGGTCGCCGAGGCGCAGCGCAGCCGCGCGCCGATCCAGCGCCTGGCCGACACGGTATCCGGCCATTTCGTGCCGGCAGTGATCGCGGTCGTGGCGCTCGCCTTCATCGGTTGGGCGATCTGGGGGCCGTCGCCCGCCCTGGCCTACGCGCTGGTCGCGGCCGGGTCGGTCGTCATCATCGCCGCCCCTGCGCGCTCGGCCTCGCCACCCCGATGTCGATCATGGTCTGCGTCGGCAAGGGGGCAGGAGCGGGCGTACTGATCCGCTCCGCCGAGGCGCTGGAGCGGATGGAGAAGGTCAACGTCCTGGTCGTTGACAAGACCGGCACGCTGACCGAGGGCAAGCCGCGCGTGGTGGCCATCGTGACCGCCACCAACCTGCCCGCCACCAACCTGCCCGCCGTCAACTTGCCCGCCGCCAACTTGCCCGCCGCCAACTTGCCCAACGACGAGGTGCTTTCGCTCGCGGCCAGCCTGGAGCGGTCGAGCGAGCACCCGCTCGCCGCCGCCATCGTCGCCGCGGCGCGGGAGCGCGGTCTGGCGCTGCGGGAGGCGGCCGACTTTGCCTCCGTCACCGGAAAGGGCGTGACCGGTACGGTGGGCGACCGCCACGTCGCGCTCGGCAACGCGAAGCTGATGGCGGAACTCGGCATCGACCTGGCCGCGCTGGGCGCCCGGGCGGACGACCTGCGCCGCGACGGCGCCACCGCGCTGTTCCTGGCGGTGGATGGCGGGCCGGGCGGCGTGGTGGCGGTCGCCGACCCGGCGAAGCAGACCACGCCCGCCGCGCTGGCCAATCTGAAGGCCGATGGCATCCGCATCGTCATGCTGACCGGCGACAACCGCACCACGGCCGAGGCGGTCGCGCGCAGGCTCGGTATCGAGGAGGTGGAGGCCGGCGTGCTGCCGGAGGACAAGAACCGCATCGTCCCCAATCTGCGCGGCGAGGGCCACATCGTCGCCATGGCGGGCGACGGCGTGAACGACGCGCCTGCCCTGGCCGAGGCCGATGTCGGCATCGCGATGGGCACCGGCACCGATGTTGCGATGCAGAGCGCGGGGGTGACGCTGGTGAAGGGCGACCTGGCAGGGATCGCGCGCGCCCGCATGCTCAGCCGCGCGGCGATGCGCAACATCCGCCAGAACCTGTTCTTCGCCTTCATCTACGACGCGCTCGGCGTGCCGATCGCGGCGGGGGTGCTGTATCCGCTGTTCGGCATCCTGCTCAGCCCCGTCGTCGCCGCGCTGGCCATGTCGCTCAGCTCCGTCTCGGTGGTCGGCAACGCCCTGCGGCTGCGGGCGATCCGGCTGTGAGCGGACACCGAGGGGAGCACCGGCCCATGTTTCAACGCATCATCGCCGGCGCCGATGGGCCGGAGGGGCCATCAGCGCTCCGCCTTCGGCGTCGCTCGCGATGCATCGGTGGATGCCGCTGCTGATCTTGCCGACATCGACCCGGACGCGGTCGCGTGGCACCGGACAGCCGTGGCGGACCAGAACCTCTTGGATTGCCGCCAAATCGGGCTTCAACCCGTGTTCGCGGATCAGTTCGTCGCGAAGCCGATCGACGCCGAGCCTTGGGCCCAGTCGCGGCCCGAGGATCGGCGCCTCCTCGCGGGCAGGGACCTTCCGCCCCGCCGCCCTCGCGCGGCGGGCGGCGGGGCAGGCGTCATGCGAACCTGATGAGGGTGCCGCCGGCGTGATCGGACGATAGCGTGAAGTCCGAGGTCTGGTAGCTGCCTGCCAGCGTCAGCTGTGCCTGATGCGTGCCGTTCGTAACCGTCAGCGTGCCGCCCGTGTTGCCGCCGTTCGGGGCGAAGGACCGCGTCTCCCCGGGCGCGTAGCCGAAGCCCGCCAGGTCGATGGCATCGCCCGCGCCGAAGCCGCCGATGGTTGCGGCGAACTCTGGCAGGTTCTCGAGCTCCAGCAGTCCGTCGGCACCGCCGAACGCAACGGTCTGGCCCGCCGACGCGGAGCCCGCGATGATCGCCTCGCCGCCGTCCAGCGTCAGGCCGCCCGTGATCGCGCCGCCGGCATGGATGAACGCCATGCCGCCCGAACCGACGATCGCCGCGTTGGCCACGCCGCCGTTGCCGACGCGCAGGATGCCGTTGGCTTCAACCTGCGTGCCGATCGCGATGCCGCCTCCGCTGACATTCTGCGCGCCGCCGGAGGCGAGCATCGCGTCGTAGGCTGTGCCGCCCGCCCCGACGATTTCCGTGCCGTTCAGGTTGACCGTCGTGCCGTGCGCAATGCCGCCTTGCGTGACGATGTCGGCGCCGCCTGCGTTGATCACCGTGCCGTTGGCCGTGCCGCCCTTCACGACGTAGAGCAGGCCCTGGTTGTTGATGACGGTGCCGTCCGCCTCGCCGCCCAGAGCCACGTAGGCGGTGGAGTGTCCTGCCATGGTGGTGCCGGTGGCGGTGCCGCCGCGCAGCACGTAGAGCCGGTCCTGCCGGGTCAGCGACAGGCCGGTGACGGACGGGCCCTCGTGCGTGATGCCGCTGCCGGTCTTGAACAGGATCACGCCTGGGCCGGACGCCGCCGTCGCGGTGATGCCGATGCTGGCCGATGCCGCGTCGTTGCCGAAGCTGTCCTGCGCGGTGAGCGTGATGGTGTCGGCGCCCGCGACGCTGTCGGTGTCCTGCAGCGTCGCCAAATCGGCATTCACCTGCGCGAGCGAGCCGGTGATCGTCAGCGTCGTCGTGCCGGCGCCCGATACGCCCGCGCCGCTTGCTGAAAGCAGCCCGTTCGTGTCGGTCAGCGTCACCGTGAAGGTTTCGCCCGTCACGTTGTTCGCTTCCGACAGGCTGACCCCGGTGATGGCGGTCGAGCTGCCCTGATGGACCGTCTGCGCGCCCGGCACCGCGAGGACGGGCGTGAGCGCCGCCACCGTGATGTCCGCCGTGCCGCCACCCGTGTTGCCGAAGCTGTCGGATGCGCTGACCGCGATGTTGTCGATCCCGGCCGTTGCGTTGGTATCCGACAGCGTCGCGAGATCGGCGTTCACCTGCGCGAGCGAGCCGGTGATCGTCAGGCTCGACGTGCCGGAGCCGGAAACGCCCGCACCGGTCGCCGACAGCAGCCCGTGCGCGTCGGACAGGACGACCGTGAAGGTCTCGTCCGAGGTGCTGCCGGGCTCGGAGAGCGCGATCCCGCCGATGCCGGTCTCGTTGCCCTGGTTGATCGTTCGCGGACCCGGCACCGAAACGCTCAGCGAGAGCGTCGAGACCGTCACGTCCGCGGTCGCGCCGCCCGTGTTGCCGAAGCTGTCGGTGACGCCGATGGAGATGTTGTCAGCGCCCGTCGTCGCATTGGTGTCCGACAGCGTCGCGAGATCGGAGTTCACCTGCGCGAGCGAGCCGGTGATGGTCAGCGTGGTCGTGCCGGAGCCCGACACGCCCGCCCCGGTCGCCGACAGCAGGCCATGCGTGTCGGACAGCGTGACGGTGAAGGTCTCGCCGGCGACGCTGTGCGTCTCCGACAGGGTGATGCCGGTGATCGGCGTGGCGTTGCCCTGCGCGATCGTCTGCGCGCCCGGCACGGAAACCTCCGGCGAAAGCGGCGTCACGGCGATGCTCGCCGTGTTGCTGCCGGTGTTGCCGAAGCTGTCGGTCACGCCGATCGAAATGTTGTCGGCGCCCGCGGTCGCGTTGGTGTCGGACAGCGTGGCGAGGTCGGCGTTCACCTGCGCGAGCGATCCGGTGATCGTCAGGCTCGACGTGCCGGAACCCGACACTCCGGCCCCCGTCGCAGCAAGCAGGCCATGCGTGTCCGCGACGGTGACCGTGAAGGTCTCGCCCGCCGTGTTGCCGGCCTCCGACAGCACGATGCCGCCGATCCCCGTCGCATTGCCCTGGAAGATCGCCTGCGCGCCGGGCACCGCGACGCTGGGCAGGCCGTTCACCGTGACGGCGATGGAGGCGGGGTTGGCGGTGCCGCCGTTGCTGTCGGACACGCTGACGCCGATCGTGTCGCCGCCTGCGGTCGCGCTGGTGTCGGTCAGCGTCGTCAGGTCGGCGTTCACCTGATCCAGCGTGCCGGTGATGGTCAGCGTCGTGCCGCCATTCGACTGCAACACGCTGCCCCCGCCGCCCGCCGCGCCGGTGTTCGCCGAAAGCGTCCCGTGCGCATCGGACAGCACCACGGTGAAGGTCTCGCCGCCGGTCGTCGGCGATTCCGCAACGCTTACGCCGCCGATCGCGGCGGTCTTGCCCACGCCGATCGTCTGCGGTCCAGGCGCGGCGATGGTGGGCGTGCCGGAAAGCAGCGTGCTGAGCGCGATGTCGCTGTCCACGCCGCCGTGCACCAGCGTGACGCCGAAATGGTCGCTGGAGTAGTCGCCCGCCAGCGTGTAGGTCAGCGTGCCGCCGCCGCTCAGGTTGACGGTCAGCGTCGTGTTCGTGCCGTCGAACGTGCCGGGCGTGACCGATACCGCATCGGTGTTGGCAAGCTCCAGGATGTCGGATCCGCCGAAACCGCTGATGATGCCGGTGTAGTTCTGCGTGGCGGGCTGATCGACCCGCAGCACGCCGGTGCCCGACTGATAGGTCACGCCCTCGGCGGTCGCGCCGCTCAGTTCCAGCTCGGAGCCTGCCTCGATACGGAAGCTGCCAGTGCCGGAAACGGCGGTCGCGATGTCGAGCGTGCCGCCGGACGCATCCACGATGCCGGCGTTGGACGTGAGATCCGATACGGTGCCGTAGCCCGTCAGAAGCCCGAGCGCGCCGATGGACAGCGCCCCGCCGCTGATCGTGCCGCCGCCAAGCACCAGGCGTCCGTCATCCGTCAGTGCGCCGGCGCCCACCGCGTAGTTGCGCTGGCCGAGGATATCCAGCTCGCCCGTGGTGGCGATCCCGGTCAGGCTGTTCTCGATCGCCGTGAAGCTGGTGCCGTCGCCGCCCTGGAACACGGAGCCCGCGCCCGACAGGACGATGGTGGCCGCGTCGGTGGCGACCGCCCCGCCGGTGACCGAAACCGTCGCGCCATGCCCGTTGGCGATGGCCACCCAGGTGCCGCCGGTCAGCGTGCCGCCGCTTGCGTTGGCGTTGCCCGCGCCCGGCCCGTAGGTGACCGCGCTGCCGTCCAGCGCCTGCACCGTGCCGTTGTTCGTGATCGTCCCGCCGATGATCGACAGCGTGCCGCCACCGGTCGCTTCCAGCGTGCCGCTGTTGGTCACGCCACCGCCGTTCAGCGTCAGCGTCGCCGTGCCGGCTTCGGGCGTCGCGTCCACGATGCCCTGGTTGACCAGCACCATGTTGCCGTCGCCGATGACGCCGGTGCCCTCGATCAGGTTGTCGGCGTTCGTGAGCGTTGTGCCGTTGCCATGAACAACCGCGTCGCCGCTGCCCGAGTGCGTGACGAGGATCACCGTCCCGCCGCCGGACAGCGTCACGTCGCCGCTCATCGCAAGGAAGGTGTTGGTGGCGTTGCCGCCCTCGATGTCGAACGTGCCGTGGTTGACGATCGCGCCGTTCAGCACGGTGGTGGAGTTCAGCGGCGACGTGTAGGTGGTCCCAGCCGCAACGGTCACGCCGGACAGCGTGACGCTGTTGCCGGCGGCGGTGCCCAGCGAGCCGCCCGCGCTTTCGCTCAGCGTGCCGCCGGTGATGGTGGCGCCGCCGGTGACGGTGACCGCGCTGCCGGAACCCGCGGCGGTGATCAGTCCGCCTGCATTCGAGACGTTTGTCTGCACGACCAGCGTGCCGCCGCCCGTGGCTTCCAGCGTGCCGGTGTTGGTCACGCCGCCGCCGCTGTTGAGCAGAAGCGACGCCGTATCGGCCTCCGGCGTCGCATCGACGACCGACTGGTTCACCAGAACCATGTTGCCGTCGCCGATGATGCCGCTGCCTTCGATCGTGTTGTCGGCGTTGGTCAGCGTCTGGCCGTTCCCGTGGATGACGGCATTGCCGCTGCCGGTATGGGTCGAAAGCACGACCGTCCCGCCGCCGGACAGCGTCACGTCGCTGCCCATCGCAAGGAAGGTGTTGTTCCCGCTGCCGCCGAGGATGTCGAACGTGCCGTGGTTGACGATCGCGCCGTTCAAGATGGTGGTGGAGTTGAGGGGCGAGGTGTAGGTGGTGCCCGCCGCGATGGTCACGCCCGACAGCGTGGCGCTGTTCCCTCCCGCCGTGCCCATCGTTCCGTTCGCGGTGGTGCTGAGCGTCCCGCCGGTGATCGTGGCGTTGCCGGTGATGGTGACGGCGCTGCCGGCGCCTGCCGCGGTGACCAAGCCTCCCGCGTTCGCGACATTGGTCTGCACCACGAGCGTGCCGCCGCCCGTCGCTTCCAGCGTGCCGGTGTTCGTCACGCCGCCGCTGCTGTTCAGCAACAGGGATGCCGTATCGGACTCGGGTGTGGCATCCACCACGGCATGGTTCACCAGAACCATGTTTCCGTCGCCGATGACGCCGGTGCCTTCGATCGTGTCGTTGACGTTGGTGAGCGTCGTGCCGTTGCCGTGGATGTAGGCGCTGCCGCCACCCGAGCGCGTCGAAAGCACGACCGCGCCGCCGCCGGACAGCGTGACGTCGCCGCCCATCGCCAGGTAGCCGTTCGCGCCGCTGCCGCCAAGGACCGCGATCGTGCCGTCGTTGGCGATGGTGCCGAGCAGGAAGGTGCTGGCCCCGTTCGAGGCGGTGTAGGTGCTGCCGCTCCCGATGGTCAGCGTGCCCTGTGTGGTGCCGTCGAGCGTGGAGCTGCCGACGGTCGCGAGCGTGCCGGTGCCGGCGGTGGTCAGCAGGCCGCCCTGCACGGTGGCGTTGACGATCTGCACCGTGCCGCCGCTCGCGGCGGTGATCGTGCCGCCTGCGTTATTGACCGTGGTGTTGACCGCGAGCGTGGCGGTGCTGGTGGCCTTCAGCGTCCCGGTGTTGGTGATGCCGCCGCCGTTCAGGGTGAGGGTGGCATTGCCGCCCTCTGGCGCGGCTTGGATCAGCTTCTGGTTGACCACCGAAAGGCTGCCGTCGCCGATCGTGCCGGAGCCTTCGATGGTGTTGTCGGCGTTGGTCAGCGTCTGGCCGTTGCCGTGGATATAGGCCGCGCCGCCGCCGGTGTTGGTGCTCAGCAGGACCGTGCCGCCGCCCGACAGTGCGACGCTGTTGCCGATGTTCAGGTAGCCGTTCGCGCCGCTGCCGCCGACCACGGAGATCGTTCCGTCGTTGACGATCGCGCCGTACAGCGTGGTGGTGGCGCCGTCCGATGCGGTGTAGGTGCTGCCCGCACCGATGGTGAGCGCGCCGAGCGTCGAGCCGTCCAGTGCCGAGTTGCCCGCCGTCGCCATCGTGCCCGCGAGATTGACGAGCAGCCCGCCCTGCACGGTCGCGTTGAGGATCTGCACGGTGCTGCCGGCATCGACGACCGAGATGGTGCCGCCCGCGTTCTGCACGGTGGTGTTGATCGCGAGCGTTCCGCCGCCCGCCGCCTCCAACGTGCCGGTGTTGAGGACGCCGCCCCCGTTCAGCGTCAGGCCCGTTGTGCCGCCTTCGGGCGTGGCTTCGACCACGGCCTCGTTGACCAGCGCCAGACTGCCGTTGCCGATGACGCCGGTGCCTTCGATCGTGTTGCCGGCGTTGGTCAGGGTCTGGCCACTGCCCTGAACGAAGGCCGTGCCGCCGCCGGTATTGGCGGTCAGGATCACCGTGCCATTGCCGGACAGCGTGACGCTGTTGCCGATGGTCAGCGAACTGTTGGTGCCGCTGCCGCCGGCCACGCCGATCGTGCCGGCATTGGCGATGGGGCCCAGCAGCGTCGTGTTCGAATTGAGCTGGCCCTGGAAGGTCGCGCCGGCGTCGATCGTGTCACCCGCGAGAACGCCGCTGTTTCCGCTGGCGGTCTGCATCAGTCCGCCGCCTTTCAGCTCCGAGCCGTCGATCTCACCGCTGCCCGCGAGCGAGAGCGTGCCGCCGGCGGCGACCGAAATGCCGGCCGCGCCTGCCGCCGCGGTGAGCGTCACGCCGCTCACCGTCAGCGCGTTGGAGGCGAGCACCGAGAGCGAGTTCACCGTCGTGTCGCCGCTCGATCCGTCGAGCGTCACGTTGCCGGTGCTGGTGTCGCCGATCACCACGTCGGCGGTCGGGTTCGGTGCCTGCCCGCCGCTCCAGTCACTCGCCGTGCTCCAGTTCCCCGTGCCGCCGGTCCAGTGGTAGCTGGTGGCAAGCGAGGCGGTGCTCACGCGCTCGATCTGAATCGTTCCGGCGTCGTTGTTGTAGAACACCTCGACCGTCGTGCCGTCTGACAGCGCCACGTTGCTGCCGTCGCCGATCGCGGAACCGAGCTGAACATGGGAGAACTGCCCGATCAGGTCGCCGCCGCCGAAGGTCATCACCGTCTCGACCTGCCCGAGCGCGGGGGCGCCGCTCAGCAGCAGCGTGCCGCCGGTCAGGTTGACGAAATTGTTGCCCGTGACAGCGACGACGCCGGACGAGGTTCCGTTGTATGAGATGTTCGCTTCGAGCGTTCCGGTGCCGCCCTGGTTGTAGACGCCGTTCACCGACAACGTGCCGGGCTGGCCGAACTGGAACCCGCCATAGATCGTGCCGCCGGTTGCGTTGTTGACGGTGCCGACCACGGACCCGGTGCCGTCCAGATACCCGCCGGTCAGGTCGACCGTCTGCGCCGTCAGCGTGCCGCCTGCGGCAACGCCGGTGCTGCCGCCCGCCTGGGTATAGCCGTGCCCCGCGCCGACATTCAGTTGCCCGCCGGAATCCACGAGCGCGCTGCCGGTGTTGGTCGCCTCGCCGTTCACGTTCAGCCGGCCGGAGGCCGAAGCGCTGCCGCTGAGATGGATCGCGCCGCTGTTCGCGAGACCCTGCGCGGTGACGGTGTCGGCGGCGGTGATGTTGGTGTTGCCGATGTAGAGCGCGTTGTTGTCGGTGCTGGTGTTGGTCAGCGTGCCGTTGACCGTCAGGCTGCTGCCGCCTGTGCCGGCGGCGAAGGGCGAGTCGATCCAGATGCGACCGCTGCCGGTGATTGAAAGATCGCTCGTGGACGCCGAGCCGCCGCTCGACAAATACAACCCTCCGGCGATGGTCGCGGCACCGGAGGCGGTCAGCACGCCGCCTTGTTGCACCTGCAGGACGGAACCCGCGTCGACCTGCACCGACCCAGCCGCGCCGGCGGCGGTGAGAGTCGCGATGCCGCTCTGGACTTCCGTGTCCTGCCCGGCTGCCGGCGCAGTTCCCAGGCTCCAGAGCCCCGCATCGCTATTCCAGTTGCCGGTGCCGTTCCAGAAATCCTTTGGCAGCGCCATCTCGTGGTCCTTTTCGAAGCCCACAGCGGGCGCGCGTCGCCGCGCTGCCGAGGCAGCCGCAGACGCGTTCGGTTACATCATGATTTCGTCCTAGCCGGTCTCCCGGCGGCAGCGCACCGGGGCAGCCGCCTTCAGCGCCGTCGTCGCGCGCGCATGGTCTCACCGGGCGGGGGCCGTTCCCGGCGACGCATTTGCGACGGGCGAGGCAGCAACGCCGATCGGGCCACGCGGGCGGCGGAGTCGATTTCCGGGGGCGGGCAATGGGGCGGGCAATGCTGCAGGTCCGGAGGTAGTGTCCGGCGGACGTCCATTTCGTCTCCTCCTGCTGCACCGTTTCGGATGCAGCATTCCGGCGGATCGCCGGCAAGTGGGGTTCTCGGCAGAAACAGACAGACAGTTGGATAGGATTAGAGTTTTTGCAGGCAACCGGACCGTGCAACGAAAACGTTAACGGTAACGATCATTTGCTGTAAAGTCTCAATTTGAAGAAAATGATCGATTGTGCGATGCGCCGTATCGGCAAACCGTAACGCGTCCGTGTGCCACGATTGATGTTTCAACCTGTTACCGAGCGCTTTGGGTGAGAGACCTTACTCACGCTTTTTCGGCAGCGAAGCGCTGTTCGGAGCGCGTGGAAGGTTTGCGATTCCGGCCACTGAAGCCGGTCGGTCCCGGTCGAGTCCTTCGCCTGCCGCCAAATGAACTCGAGGTTGCCGACCGCTCTCGCTCCGGCAGGACGCGTTAATCAGCGTCACGCGGACACGGAATTCCCGAGCGCACGCCTCCGCGCCGGGGGAATCCCACTCGTTCGTTTTGTCCACGCGGCCTCGGCCGAATGATCTCAAATCGCTTCGTCACCCTGTCATGCCGGGGCGGTCAATCGTCGTCACCGTGAAGCCGGCGTCCGTCGCCAGCATGATGACGCGCCGGCGCAGCGCGGCGGAGACCCGCTCCTCCGCCGTTGCGCCATCGCGCTCCTGCGCCAAAAGCGCGGCGCGGGCGGGCGGTCCGAACACCAGCGTTATCCGGCGGAAGCGGGGAATACGGTGGCCGCGCGGCAGCGCCTCGAACGCGCCGTCGAGATAGGCTGGGACCGCAGGCGCGCCGCTGCGGATCAGCAGTTGCGCGACGCCGGGCAGGAAACGCTGCAGCCGCCCGTCGGGCGCGCGCCAGCCTTCCGGGAACCAGACCTGGACCTTGCCCGCCGCCAGCACGCGCGCGGCCGTGTCGACGGCGGCGGAGGGGAACCGTTCGTCCACCGGAAACAAATGCACCGCACGGCAGAACAGCCGGCTGGCGGCGTTGTAGAACAGGCGGACGATGTCCCCCGCCCAGTAGACCTGCCGGAGCCGGGACAACGGCAGAGCCGCCGCGATGGCCATGGCGTCGAGGTCGCTGACGTGGTTCGGCGTGATGACGTACGGACCGGCCGGCGGCAGGTGTTCCAGCCCCCGCACCGTCAGCCGGAAACACAGCCGCATGATGAGAAGGTTCAGCACATAGAAGAATACGCCGACGGCGGTCAGCAGGACGCCGGCCGGTGCCAGCCAGCGCTCCGTGTCGGCGGCCAGCGGCGGCTTTCCTGCCTCAAAGGGCGCCGCGCCCTCCCGCTCCGCGATGATCCGGAACAGGTCGCGCAGCCGCGTCACCGCCGCGATGTCGGATTCGGTCAGCCGGATGCCGCATTGCTCCTGCAGCGCAACGGTCAGTTCCATCCACGTGAACGAGTCGAAGTTCATATCCAGGCTCGGGCTCATGTCGAGATCGATCGGCCCGGCATGGCGCGCACGCAACAGCGCCCATGCCCGGGCGGCGGCCGGTGCAGCCAGCAGCACCTGATCGGCCTCGGTCGGCGCGCGGGCCTCACGCGCCGGGGCCCCCGAGGCCGCCCGCCGGTAGAGGTCGCGCAGCAGGAAGCGCCGATACTTGCCCATGCGCGTCCGCGGCAGCGGCTCATCGGTCACGGCGAAGCCTGCCAATCTCTGATACGGCGATAGCGGCTGCGCGCGTTCGGCCAGCACGATGCGGATGCCCTCGCGGATATTCACCGTCCCCATCGCGTGAATCTTCGCATAATCGGGGCGGACCAGCGCGGCGAGCGCGCCATCCATCTCCAGCACCGCAATCTCCTGGATTTGCGGAGCGGCTCCGTAGACGCGTTCGAGGTCCTCGGGATTCACCTTCTTGCCGCCGCCGAGGACGAGGACTTCCCGGGCGCGGCCTGTCACGAACAGAAAGCCGTTGCGATCGATAAACCCGAGATCGCCGGTGCGGAACCAGCCGTCCCGGGTGAAGCCCGCCTCATTGGCGGCGGGATTGTCGATATAGCCGGGCGTCACGGACGCGCCGCGCAGCTGGATTTCACCGACGCCATCCGTGCCGGGATCGGCAATGCGGATTTCGCCGTCGCCGATCGGCTGTCCGGCGCTGCCGAACCGCCGCCGTTCCGGCCGGTTGCCGGTGAAGATCGACGCGGTTTCCGCGAGGCCGTAGCCGGAAAGCACGGTCCAGCCCAGGTCTTCGAGACGCCGCTCGGTCGCCGGTTCCAGCCGCGCGCCGCCGGACACCATGAGGCGCAGCGCCGGGGAGACGGCATGGCGAACCGGCCTGAACAGCATCGGACCGATCGAAAGGCCGGTGGCCCGGCGCACAAGGCCGGAGATCCATAGCGCGCTGCGCGCGATGATCCGCACGGGCCAGGGCCGCGCGGCGATGCGGGCATCGATGGCGCCGGCGATGGCGTCGTACAGGCGCGGCACGCCGACAATGACCGATATGGCGCCCTCGCGGGCGGCGCGCATGATTGCGGGGCCGCCGGCGCCGGACGGCAGGACCAGCGCGCTGCCCGCGGCGAGCGTCGTCAGCATGCCGACCACGAGCGGATAGGCGTGGTGCAGCGGCAACGGCAGCAGGATGCGGTCCTCGGGGCCAACGAGGTTCAGGCCGAGCAGGGCCGTCACGTTGGCGCCGATGTTGCGGTGGGAGAGGAGGAAGGTCTTCGGCGCGCTGGTCGTGCCGGACGTCGCCAGGACAGCCGCCGGGGCTTCCGGATCGATCGGCGGCAGGTCGGCGCCGCCGCCCGCCATGACTGTCTCCCAGCTTTCGGTTCCCGCACAGGCGGACGCCTGCGGTCCCAGCACGATCACCTCGATCCCGAGCTCCCGCAGCCGTTGTGCGTCCGCCGCGGCGTGCGCGGCGCTGGCAAGCAGGATGCGGACGCCGCTGGCCGCGAGCATCGGCAGCGCCTCCGGCAGGTCCGCGAGATCGTCCAGCGGCACCAGCACGGCGCCCGCCGCAAGGATGCCGAGGCTCGCCGCGACCCACTCAGGACTGTTCGGGGCGTACAGGCCGACCCGCGTGCCGGTGGCACCGGCAAACCGGGTGCGCAGGCCGCGCGCCAGTGACGCCGCCTTGCCGGCCAAGGCGGCGTGATCCCACCGGCCGACGCTGTCGTCGCCCATCTGCACGACGGCTTCGGCCGGGCCGCGCTCCGCCATTGCCCGCAGGAGGCCGCCGATGGTCCAGATGGCAGTCAATTGGGTGCGGCCGCTGCCGCCTCGCCTGGCGTGCCGGCCGGCCGCGTGCGGGCGACAATGTTGAGTTTGCCCATGCGCTGCGCCGAGCGTTCGAGGCTGTCGACGAAACGGATATCGAGCGGAGGCGGCACCCCGCCATGTGCGGCGATATCGTGGCGCAGCCGCTCCGGCAGCGCCGTGCCGATGGCGTGCCGCTCCCCCGAATCGGGCACGACGAGGCGGATGCGAATGCCCGTGCTGTCGTGCTCCGCGGCGTATTCGCGGACGCCGAGGAACGCCTCCACCGCCAGCCCCACGACCATCGGCGTGACTGGCACGAGACCCGGCCTGCCGTCGGCGCGCGGCAGCCGCAGCATGTCCTCCGACCGGCCGCCGATCGTTTCCAGCAGTGCGAAGGGGCGGCCGCAGGCACAGGCGGACGGCGCCTTGCACAGCATATCCGTCACCTCGTAGCGGATCAGGGGCTGGACGCGGTTGTAGAGATTCGTGAGCAGAAAGCGCGCGCCCATGACACCGTCGGGAACCGGGCGGTCGTCCTCGTCCACCACCTCGATCATGGTGGTGTCCTCGAACAGATGGATACCGGCATGCAGCGAGCAGTCGGACCCGATGTTCGGCTCCTCCGTCATCCCGTAGTGATTGAACGGCCTCGTGCCCCAGGCCTGCTCGATCAGGCGCGCCATCTCGGGCGTCAGCAATTCGCTGTGCGTGGCAACGACGCGCGGCGCGATCCTCAGCCGCCCGGCGATCTGCTCGCGGCCCAGAAGCGCCGCAACGGACGGATATGGCACCAGCGCATCCGGCTGGAACGATTCCAGCGCGGCGATGAGTTGCGGAAGCGGATCGGTCGCTTGCAGGTGCCGCAGCCGGAACAGGCCGACATCGCCGCTCAGCGGAATGCGGCTGGTCATGTGCATCGGGTTGTCGGCGCCGATCGAGCAGATCCTCATGCGCCGCCCGACCTGTGGCGCGATACCGATCAGGCGCTGCCAGCGGATGGTGTTCGCAAGGATGACGCGCCAGGCCGCCCGATCGTAGACGAATATGCCCCGCAGTCCGGAGGTGCCGCCGCTCGCCACGACCCGGTACGATCCGAACAGCATCGAGTCGCCCGTGGTGGACGCAAGATGCCGCTCGAGATCCCGACGCCGCAGCCGCGGATCGGTCACCACCTGCTCGAACCGCTCCATCAGCATGCGCTTGTTCGTCACGGGCAGGTCCGCAGACCTGAACGGGCGCGTCAGATCGATGCCGCGGAAATGCTCACGGTAGAAGGCGGAAGACCGCGCGGCGTGCCGCACCGACTGCCGGAAAAGGCCGGCCTGGTAGGCGGCGAGGCGCTGCGCCGACCATCGGTCGTGAAGCGCCAGGCGTGCCGCGATCACGACGCCGCTCAGAAGATCTGAAGCCTGCGGGATGCTGACTTTCACGATCAAGACCTCCCTCCGCTCTCGGCCGAGCCCCGCGCAATCGCGCACGGATGACTGGCCGCGTCGCGCATAGCGGCCTCGGCAGCCCGCACCCGTAACGTGTCCGCACCGGCCGCGCGAAGTCCTATCCGCCGTGAGCTCCGCCAACCAGGCTGCTCGCCGTGCGATGCCGGCAGAACATGACAGGAGATTTCATCTTCCTTTCGCACGAAACTCATTGATCCAGATCATGGGGCGGAATGACATCGGCGGGCCGGAGACCGGCGCGACCATTTCCAGACTTACGAAACCTTCCTGCGAGGAAGACTTTCGGTGAAGCGCCAGGGCGCCTGGGCGAAGCGCGCAGAGTGCATTCCTTCGATGCGATGGCGTTCCAGGCGCCCCCCGCGAAGGCGGCGATGTCCTCCTGGCCGCGCGAGACGTTCCATCGCCTCCGTCGCCACCGCGCCGCCCCCCCCCGCGCGGAGGACGTCAAGGTGATGCTCGCGTATCCGCTTCGATCGTCCCGGTGAGCGTCTGGACGCCGTTCACGGACCCCGCCATCGCGCGGCGCTGGTTCTCCGCGTCAGGCACCCAGGCGTTCCTGCTGGTCGGCACGCTCGTCCTGCTGCCGGTGATCCCGATGTACGCCGCATGGTCCTCCTGGGTGTTCCGCGGCAAGGTCCGCGACGGCAGCGGCTACCGCTGAGGGGGCTGCGAACGTTCCATACGCAACCACCCGCGGCGGCGTGGATGCCTCCCGCGCCTCGGAGCGCGGCCACCGAGTGCCGCGCGCGGTTCGCATCCGCGTTGCGCGAACCCGTTTGAGCCGCAGGGAGACCGGGGATGGAGCGGGGCGGTGCATCGCGCGCCCCTGGCTTGGATCGCCGCCGCCGTGCCTTGTCGCACTGACGGAAACGCCGCGCCGCCGGCGAGATCCGCCCTGATCGGGCGATGGTCGGGCAACGGTAGGGCAGGGAAGGCGGGGCGGACGCCTCCTCCCCGCACCCGCCCGAAACGAAGGCCGAGGCGCATTGCCTCGGCCAAGTTCGCGGTGAACGATTCGACAGCCCGTCTCCACCGGGCTCCCGGCGGCCGGTGCAGTTCAGGGCAGGAAGCCGATCGAGATCCAGGGCACGGCGGCGACGATGAGCAGGCCCAGCAGCAGCACGCCCAGGTACGGCCAGATGCGCAGCATGGCGGCGTCCGGATTGACGCGGCCGATCGTGCAGGCGGCGTAGTAGCCCAGCCCGAAAGGCGGGGCGAACAGGCCGATGCCCATCGCCAGGATGATCACCATCGCGTAGTGCACCTCGTGCACGCCGAGCGCCTTGGCGACGGGGAACAGCAGCGGGCCGAACAGCACCATGGCGGGGATGCCCTCCAGCACGCTGCCCAGCACGATGAAGGCCACGATCGAGATGCCGAGGAAGCCCCACGCGCCGCCGGGCACTGCCGCCATCGTCGCCGCCAGGCTGTGCGAGAAGCCCGATTGCGTCAGCGCCCAGGCCATGCAGTTGGCGCAGCCGATGATGAACAGGATCGCGCCGGCCAGCGACGCTGTCTCCACCAGCATCGGCGCCACCTGCCGCCAGTCGAACTTGCGGTAGATCAGCACGCCCGCCAGCACCGCGTAGGCGATGCCGATGGTGGAAACCTCGGTCGCGGTCGCGACACCCTCCACCACCGCGGTACGGATCAGCACGGGCAACGCCAGCGCCGGGATCGCGACGACGAAGCTGCGCAGCACCGTCGCGGCCGACGCGCGCTTGACGCCATGCATGTCCTCGGCGCCGGTGCGCTGGCGGGCGAGGATGGCGAGGCCGATCGCGAGCACGACGCCCGGCAGCAATCCGCCGGTGAACAGCGCGGAGATGGAAACGCCCGTCACCGAGCCGATGGCGATCAGCACGAGAGAGGGCGGGATCGTCTCCGCCATCGCGCCGGCGCCCGCCAGCAGCGAGACCATCTCGCCGTCGTTCAGGCCGCGCTTGCGCATCTCCGGGAACAGCACTGGCGCCACCGCCGCCATGTCCGCCGTCTTCGCGCCCGAGATGCCGGAGACGAGCAGCATCGCGCCCAGCAGCACGTATTGCAGGCCGCCCCGCACATGCCCGAGCAAGGCGGCGAGGAACGCCACCATCGCCTTCGCCATGTCGGTCATCTCGATCAGCCGGCCGAGCATGATGAACAGCGGCACCGCGAGCAGGATCAGCGAGCTCATGCCCTCGTCCATCCGTCCCGGCAGAACCGCGAGCGGCGTGGTGGTGGTGGTCAGCAGCGCGGCCATCGTGGCGAGCCCGAAGGCGAAGGCGATCGGCACGCCGATCAGCACGCCCGCGCCCAGCAGCAGCACGAAGAAGACGAGCAGGTTCAGATTGCCCATCGCCACGATCGGCCCCTGCGCAAGCCACAGCAGCGCGGCGATGGCGCCGAGTGCGCCGAGGCAGATCAGCACATGGCGCGCGCGGTGGCGCAGCAGGCGCAGCAGGCACAGCAGCAGCATCAGCGCGCAGCCCGTCGGAACCGCCGCCGCGCGCACCGAATCAGGCCAGCCCAGCGCGGGCGTCTCGACGAAGCTCTGGTCCTGCACGAAGTCGAGCGCGGGGCCGATCAGCAGCGCCAGGAACACGCAGGGCGCGGCGACCGCCAGCGTGTCCGCCACCGCCCGCCACGCCGGCGGCAGGCGCACGGCGATGGTGGTCAGGCGCATGTGCTCGCCCTTCCACAGCGCGAGCACCGAGCCCAGCATGGCGAGCCACAGGAACACGATCGTCGCCAGCTCGTCGCCCCACACAAGCGGCGCGTTGAGCACGAAGCGCATGATCACGCCGTACAGCAGGATGCCGACTTCCAGCAGCACGGCGATGCTGGCGGGGACCGCGACCGCAAGCCCCAGCCAGCGTTCCAGGCGCCGCAGCGTCGGGCGCTCGACCGCGAAGTCGAGGCCCGGCGGCGTCGTCGCGTCCGCGGTCACGTCAGCGTGCCCGACACGGCTTCGAGAAGCTGCCAGCCCTCGTCGCCGAACTTGCCGCGCCAGTCCTTGTAGAAGCTGGTGCCCTTCAGCTTGGCGCGGAACGCCTCGCGGTCGGGATCGATGAACGCCATGCCCTTGCCGGAAAGCTCGCTGCGCAGCGAGTCGGTCAGGCGCGCGATGTCGACGCGCTCGTCCTGCCCGGCGCGGGTGAATTCGCGCGAAACGATCTCCTGCACGTCCTTCGGCAGCCGCTGGAAGGCGCGCCGGTTCGCCAGCACCCAGTAGCCGTCCCAGACATGGTTGGTCATGCTGCTGTAGTGCTGGACCTCGTACAGCTTGGCCGTCGCGATGATGGGCAGCGGGTTCTCCTGGCCCTCCACAAGCTTGGTCTGCAACGCCGAATACAGCTCGTTGAAATTGATCGGCGTCGGGCCCGCGCCCAGCGCCTGGAACAACGATGTCAGGATCGGCGAGGCGGGCACGCGGATCTTGAAGCCCGCCAGGTCGTCGGGCGTGCGGATCGGCTTCGACGACGACGTGACCTCGCGGAACCCGTTCGCCCAGCACGGCGAGGCGGTGAGCAGCCCCACCCTCTCGATCTGCGCCTGGATGTATTTGCCGAGCGCGCCGTCGAGAGCGCCATAGACCTGATCGCTCGACGTGAAGGCGAAGCCCACGTTCAGCAGCCCGGCGGCGGGCACCAGCGTCGCCAGGATCGACGACGAGATGTTGAAGAACTCCACGCCGCCGTTGCGGACCTGGCCGAGCAGGTCGGTGTCGGAGCCGAGCTGGTTCGCCGGGAACAGCCGGATCTCCACCCGTCCGCCGGTCGCCTCGCGGATGCGGTCGATCGCCTCCTGCCCGCGCTTGTTCACCGGATGGCTCGGGTCCTGCCCGGTCGCGAACTTGTAGGCGAACTCAGCGGCACGCGCGGGCCGCGTGCGGATGGCGCAGAGCGGCAGCGCGGCGCCGATGCCCAGCATCAGGGCGCGCCTCGTCGTCCCGGCGCCCGAGGGGCGCCGGCCGGTGTCGATGTTCATGTGGTTTCCTCCCTGGGGGGTTGGTCAACCGGTCAGCGCGACAGCCATCCCTTGATGGATGCCGCCATTGCGTCGGCGGAGATGCCGTAGCGGTCGTGCAGCGTCGGCAGCGCGCCGGCGTCGAGGAAGGCATCGGGCAGCGCCACCTGGCGGAACGCGGGCGGGCGGACGCCCTCGCGCATCAGCAGCGCCGCGACCGCTTCGCCCAGGCCGCCGATCTCCGAGTGGTTCTCTGCGACGACGACCATGCGCCCGGCGCGGCCGGCTTCGCGCAGGATCGTCTCCGTATCGAGCGGCTTGATGGTCGGCGCATGCAGCACCCCCACGTCCACCCGATCGGCGGCAAGCCTGGATGCGGCTTCCAGTGCGCGCATCGTCATGAAGCCCGACGAGATCACCAGCACGTCCGCGCCGTCGCGGATCAGCTTGGCCTTGCCGAGCTCGAAGGCGTAGTCGTACTCGTCGAGCACCAGCGGCACCTTGCCGCGCAGCAGCCGCATGTAGACCGGTCCGTCATGCGCGGCGATCGCCTTGGTCGCCTGCGCGGTGTCGAGCGCGTCGCAGGGATCGACGATCGTCAGGTCCGGCATGCCGCGGAAGATCGCGATGTCCTCGGTCGCCTGGTGGCTCGGGCCGTAGCCCGTGGTCAGGCCGGGCAGGGCGCAGCAGATCTTCACGTTCAGCCCTTCCTCGGCGATGCCCTGGCTGATGAAGTCGAACGTGCGGCGCGACGCGAAGGCGGCATAGGTCGTCACGAACGGAACGAACCCCTCGTGCGCCATGCCCGCGGCCGCGAGCATCAGAAGCTGCTCGGCCATGCCCATCTGGTAGAACCGGTCCGGATACTGCTGCGCGAACACGTGCAGATCGGTGTATTTGCTGAGATCTGCGGTCATCCCGACGATCTCCGGCCGATCCTGCGCTACCTCGATCAGCGCGTGTCCAAACGGCGCGGGGCTGGTGCGCTGCCCTTCAGCGGCGAGCGAGGCGATCATCGCCGAGGTGGTGAGGCGCGGCTTGTCCGCATCGGCGGCGGTGCCGAGTCCTGCCTGGGCGTTGCCGCCGCGCCAGGGTCCCTTCGTGCGGCTCATGATGTCCTCCCTTCGTCGAGCGCGGCGATCGCGGGTTGCCACTCCTCCTTTTCGACCCGCAGGAAGTGCGACTTCTCGCGGGTTTCCAGAAACGGCACGCCCTTCGCCATTTTGGTGTCGCAGATGATGACGCGCGGCTGGTCCGCTTCATGCGCCCGCGCAGCGTCGAAGGCGCGCACCAGGGCGGCGATATCGTTGCCGTCCACCCGCTGCACGTGCCAGCCGAAGGCTTTCCATTTCGGCGCCAGCGGCTCGGAGTTCAGCACGCCGGTAGACGGACCGTCCGCCTGCATCCGGTTCACGTCGACGATGCAGATCAGGTTGCCGAGCTTCCAGTGGCCGGCGGACATTGCCGCTTCCCAGGTGGGGCCTTCGTCCAGCTCGCCGTCCGACATGAGGTTGTAGACGAAGCGGTCGGAGTTCTTGCGCTTCAGGCCGAGCGCCATGCCGACGCCAATACCGAGCCCGATGCCGAGCGAGCCACCGCTGATCTCCATGCCCGGCGTGTAGCTCGCCATGCCCGACATCGGCAGCCGGCTGTCGTCGGTGCCGTAGGTCTCAAGCTCGGCCTCGGGAATGATGCCGGCCTCGATCAGGGCAGCGTAGAGCGCGATCGCGTAGTGGCCGATCGACAGCAGGAACCTGTCCCGGTCCTCCGCATATGGCTCTTCGGGGCGGTACCGGAGCGCGTGGAAATAGGACACCGCCAGCACGTCGGCGACGCCGAGCGCCTGGGCGATGTAGCCCTGACCCTGCACCTCGCCCATGCGGAGCGCGTTCCGCCGGATGCGGTAGGCGCGTTCCTCCAGGCTCGGCGTGTTTGCGAGCGGTTGCTGCGCTTCCATCTGCGCGTCTCCTCCCTGTGTGGCTGGAATGGCGGGGCCTGCGCCCGCGCGGATTCAGTGGATCAGCATGCCGCCGTTCACGTCGATCACCGCGCCGGTGACGTAGGCGGACAGATCGGACGCCAGGAACAGGTAGATGTTCGCCACGTCCTCGGCGTTGCCCAGGCGGTTGAGCGGGATGCCCTTCAGGATCTCGGTGCGCATCTCATCGGTCAGCTTGCCGCCGGTGATGTCGGTCTGGATCAGGCCGGGCGTGACGCAGTTGACCCGGATGCCGTCCGGGCCGAGTTCGCGCGCCATCGCCTTCGCGAGGCCGAGCACGCCGGCCTTCGCCGCCGAGTAGTGCGGCCCGCCGAAGATGCCGCCGCCGCGCTGCGCGGACACCGACGACATGCAGGCGATGCTGCCGCGCTTCTGTTCGCGCATGTGCGGGATGAAGGCCTGGCTGAGGAACAGCACGCCGGTCATGTTCACATCGACGATGCGGCGCCAGTCGGCCTCGGTGATGTCCATTGTCTTCACCGGCTGGGTGATGCCGGCGTTGTTGATCAACGCATCGGCAGTTCCGAACGCCTCCAGCACCTGGCGCGCGGCCTCGGCGCAGCTCGCGCGGTCGGCGACGTTGCAGGCGATGCCGATGTGACCGGCGCCCAGCTCCTTCGCGGCGCGCTGCGCGCCCTCGCCGTCCAGGTCCAGGATGGCCACGCGCGCGCCGTGGCGGGCGAACAGCCGGGCAGTGGCGAAGCCGATGCCGCGGGGACTGGCGCCCCCGGAAATGACGGCGGTGCGGTCCTGAAGAAGCATCTGGCGTTCCCTCCTGTATCCGTGGCGCGTTGGTCGGCTCGTTCGTCGTTGGTGCCGTTGTGCCGTGAAGCCCGCTTGCCGCACAAACGAGAAATTTGCACTGACTGCTGAATTGGGTTCATCATTCGCCGATGCCGCCTCCGCTTCCGCTTTCGGCCCTGCGGGCGTTCGACGCGGTGACGCGGACGGGCTCCTTCCGCGCCGCGGCCGAGGATCTGAGCCTGACCGCCAGCGCCGTCAGCCATGCCATCCGCAGCCTCGAACTGGCGCTCGGCACCACGCTGTTCCTGCGCGACGGCCGCTCGATCCGGCTGACCGAGGAAGGCGAGATGCTGGCGATGCACACCGAGCGCGGGTTCGGGGAATTGCAGCTCGGCATCAGCACCGTCTCCTCGCGCGGGCGGCCGCAACTGCTGCGCCTGCATTGCGCGCCGAGCTTCGCCGCGCAGTGGCTGCTGCCGCGCCTGCGCCGGTTGCTGGACGAAGTGCGCGGGCTGGAGGTGCGGCTGTCCGCGGGGACCGACTACACGCGCTTCGCGGCGGACGAGTTCGACGCCGACATCGTCTACGGCGCGCCGCCGCCGGAGTTCTACAGCGGTGCGCCCGGCCTGCAGGGGATGGAAACCATCCCGCTCGGCACCGAGGTCGTCGCGCCGCTGTGCAGCCCCGAGCTTGCCGCGGCGATCCGCGCGCCGCGCGACCTGATCGGGCAGGCGCTGATCGAAAGCGACAACAAGAAGGTCCGCTGGACCGACTGGTTCGCTGCCAACGACCTGAAGCCGCCGGACACGCGCGGCCCGCGCTTCGACCGCAGCTTCCTGTCGATTAGCGCGGCGGCGGACGGGCTGGGCGTCGCGCTGGAATCGACCCGCCTCGCGGAGCGGGAGCTTGCCGCCGGGCGTCTGGTGCGGCCGCTCGCGGGCGCCTGCAACGACGTGACCTATACCGGCCACTGGCTCGTGTTTCCGCGCGCGAAGCGCTACGCCCGGTCCCTGACGCTTTTTTCGGAATGGCTGGCGAACGAACTCGCGCTGGAAGGCGATGGGCTTCGCCCCGAACGCGAGCCACCTTCCGGGCCCCGCTAGATCGGTCCCCGCCGCGTTCGTCCCAGGGCGGGGGACGATACCGTCGAACCCCTATCTCAAGCCCCGAAGGCGACGCCCTCCTTCCGGTACATCTCCCTTACCAGCTTCAGGATCAATCCGGTTTCCGGCGAGCGGTCGGACTTGCGCGTGCTCATGATGATGGGCGAGACCGCGTCCGGCTCGTCCAGCCGGCGATAAACTACGTTGTCGCGCCTGAGCCGCTCCACCGAGGCAGGGACGATGCAGATGCCGGTTTCCGCCGCAACCAGTCCGAGCGCGGTCTGCAATTCGCGGACTTCGTAGACCGCCTGCGGCTTCGCGCCGCGGTCGCGGAACAGCGCCAGGATCTGGTCCGCATAACTCGGCCGCGGCGCCTTCGGATAGACCACGAGCGTATCGCCCGCGATCTCCGCCAGCTTGAGAAGTCCCGTCCGCGATGAAAGGGGATGCGTCAGCGGCAGCGCGGCGCACAGCGTCTCGTTGCGCAGCAGCGTCCGCTCGATGGCCGGATCGCTGAAGGGGATGCGGCCGAAGCCCACGTCGATCCGGCCTTCCTTCAGCGCCGCCACCTGCTCGATCGAGGTCATTTCCAGCAGCGTCAGATCCACCATTGGACGCGCCGCGCGATAGCGTCGGATCACCTCGGGCAGGTAGCCGTAGAGCGTGGAGGCGACGAAGCCCACGCCCAGCACCGTGCGCTCGGCGGCGCGCATCCGGGCGGCCATCGCCTTCATCTCGTCCATGCGGTCCAGCACCTGCACCGCCTGCTCGAGCAGCAGCCGCCCGGCATCGGTCAGCGCCAGCGGGCGGCTGGCGCGGTCCAGCAGCGCGACGCCGAACTCGTCCTCAAGCTGCTGGATGGAACGGCTCAGCGGCGGCTGGGCGATGTGCAGCTTCTCCGCCGCGCGGGTGAAGTTCCGCTCGCGCGCCACGGCGACGAAGTAGCGGAGCTGGCGCGAGTCCAGACGATACCTCCCGGGTATGGTTCCCACCAATTTAGTCTTGGATCGGCCCTAACCGGAAGTGGCATCGACTGCGGCAGAGGAAGCCGGGCAGCAAAGCCGCGCAGGCAGCGCCCCCCGGCAGGCCAAGAAGCAGGGAAACCGCGATGCTCGACACCGTCCAGACGACGATCGAAACCGCGCTCGAAGACGACCCCGGCAAGGGCGTCTTCCGCGTCGCCCGCGACATCTTCACCGATCCCGAGCTGTTCGAGCTGGAGATGCGGCATATTTTCGAGGGCAACTGGATCTACCTCGCCCACGAAAGCCAGATCCCCAACAACAACGACTACCTCACCACCTGGATGGGGCGGCAGCCGATCTTCATCGCCCGCAACCGCCAGGGCGAGCTGAACGCCTTCATCAACGCGTGCAGCCATCGCGGCGCGATGCTCTGCCGGCACAAGCGGGCGAACAAGTCCACCTTCACCTGCCCGTTCCACGGCTGGACCTTCAACAACAACGGCAAGCTGCTGAAGGTGAAGGA
>JAFEFJ010000400.1 GCA_018240635.1 Pseudomonadota bacterium
CCAGGGGATCGCCAGCCCCTCGATCACCTCCACCGCGCCGTACAGCAGCAGGCCGAGCGCGGAGAGCACGAAGATGGCGGCGAAGCTCATCGGCGTGTCCAGGTTGCCGTTGTACTCCATCAGCAGGTAGCCGAGCCCGCGGTCGGAGGCGACGAATTCCGCCACCACGGCGGCGGTGGCGGCAAGCGCGGCGGCCACCTTGATGCCGCCGAACAAAGCGGGCAGCGCGTTCGGCAACTGCACCATGCGGAAGGTGCGCCAGCGCCCCGCGCCGGTGGAGCGCGCAAGCTCCATGATCTCGGGCTCGATGGAGGCGAAGGCGGTGCTGGCGGCGACCACCACGGGGAAGAACGAGAGCAGGAAGACCAGCAGCACCTTGGGCGTGAGGCCGAAGCCGAACCAGATGATGAACAGCGGCGCGACCGCGATCTTCGGCACGATCTGCAGGAACACGAGCAGCGGGTAGGCGATGGCGCGCACGCCCTGGCTGAACGCGATCGACAGCGCGATCGCGACGCCGGCCACGACGGCGACCGCGAAGCCCATCAGCATCGGCTGCACGGTGAAGGCGGCGGCGCCGAGCAGGCTCTTCCATTTCGCCGCGCCGTCCATGGCGATCACGGAAGGCGCGGGCAGCACGTATTCGGGGATGTGGAACAGCCGCGCCGCCGCTTCCCACAGCAGCAGGAAGCCGGCGAGCCCCGCGACGGCGCGGGTGCGGGCGAAGATCCGTGCGAGCATCCGGCGGCGCGTCCCCTCGGTCTCTTTGTCCGGTCCGCCGTTGACGGCGGCGCGGGCCCGCCGCTAGCGTGCGCGCCCTTTAGTGGAACAGTGTTCCGATAGAATGCGCCTCGTCAAGGGTCTGCTCGAACGCTGCGTCGAGGTGGTGGAGCTGCTCTCCGCCGCCGGCGCGCCGCTGCGCCTGTCCGACATCGCGCAGCGGCTCGATCTGCCGAAGGGCGCGGCGCACCGGCTGCTGCAGGAACTGTGCGCGCTGGGCTGGGCGGCGCAGGACGGCGCCGAGGGGCCGTACCGGCTGACGCTGCGCTTCGGCCTGCTGGGCAACCGCGTGGTGCAGGCGAGCGGGTTGCCCGACCTGACGCAGCCCGTGCTGGAACGGCTGGCGGCGGCGACGCGCGAGCTGGTGCGCCTGACCGTCGCGACCGGCGACGGGCTGGCCTGGGTCGGCTCCGCGCAGGGCGCGCCGCCGGGGCTTGTGTATCAGCCGGCGATGGATGGCCCGCTGGTGCTGCACGCGACGGCCAACGGCAAGGCCTATCTCGCGACGCTGGAGGATGCGGCGGCGCTGGCGCTGGCGCGGCGGTCCGGCCTGGGTGCGGCGCGCCCGACGCCGCGCACGCTGGCCGACGAACGCGCGCTGATCGCCGATCTTCAGCGCGTGCGCCGGCGCGGCTACGCGCTGGCCGAGGAGGAGGCCGAGCTTGGCGTCACCGCCGTCGCGGTCGCGGTGACGGATGCGCGGGGTGCGGCGCTCGGCACCGTTTCGGTGGCGGGGCCGAGCCTGCGGCTGCCCAAGGCGCGCATTCCCGATCTTGCGGCCTCGCTTGCCGAGACCGCGCGCGTGCTCGCCTCGGTCTGGCCCGCGCGCGCGGGGCCCTTGGCGGCAGCTGCCACTATCAGGAGTTCGGCGGAATGAAAGTGCGTCTGGCGGGCGTGGAGCGCCGCTTCGGGCCGATGCAGGCGCTGGCGCCGGTGTCGCTGGACATCGCGGACGGCGAGTTCATCGCCATCGTCGGGCCGTCGGGCTGCGGCAAATCGACGCTGCTGCGCATGGTGGCGGGGCTGCTGCCCGCGAGCGCCGGCGTGCTGGAGGCGGGCGGGCGGGCGGTGACGGCGCCGGTGACGGAGCTTGGCATCGTGTTCCAGCAGCCGGTGCTGCTGGATTGGCGCGACGCGCTGGGCAACGTGCTGTTCCAGGTGGAAATGCGCGGCCAGCGCCCCGGTCCGTGGCGCGAGCGGGCGCTGGCGCTGCTGGACCAGGTGGGGCTGAAGGATTTCGCTCGGTCCTACCCGCACGCGCTGTCGGGCGGGATGCGCCAGCGCGTGGCGATCGCGCGGGCGCTGGTGCACGAGCCGGGGCTGCTGCTGATGGACGAGCCGTTCGGCGCGCTGGACGCGCTGACTCGCGAGCAGATGCGCATCGATCTGGAGGCGATCTGGCTGCGGCGGCGCATGACGGTGCTGTTCGTCACACACAGCGTGGACGAGGCGGTGCTGCTGGCCGACCGCGTGGTGGTGATGTCGCCCCGCCCGGGCCGGGTGGAACAGGTGCTGACGATCGGCCTGCCCCGCCCGCGCGGCCTGGGCGCGCGCCGCGCGCCGGAATTCCTGCGCGCCGAGGAGGCGATCACCTCGATCTTCCTGGAACGCGGCGTGCTGTCCCGCGCGGACGCGTAGGCCTGCAGGGACCCGCATCGCCCCTCATCGTGTCAATGGGAGGCGCGCAGCGCCGTGGCAATCCAGGGGAACCGCACGGTGCCGCTACCCTGTCATCGCCACGCCGCCAATCGGCGGCTCGCGATGACCGGGTGAGACAATCCGGGGACGAATT
>JAFEFJ010000401.1 GCA_018240635.1 Pseudomonadota bacterium
CGCGTGCGGAACTTCGAGGGCGTGTGCATCGCGCGCTCGAACAAGGGGCTGAACAGCAACTTCACCGTCCGCAAGATCAGCTACGGCGAGGGCGTGGAGCGCGTCTTCCCGCTGTATTCGCCGACGATCGCCGATATCGCGGTGGTGCGCCGCGGCGATGTGCGCCGTGCGAAGCTGTATTACCTGCGCGGCCGCAGCGGCAAGTCCGCCCGCATCGCCGAGAAGGCGCGCGTGATCGTGCCCGCCACCGCCGCCGAGCCGGACGCTCCGGCGGCGCAGGCAGTTGACAGCGCGCAGGGCTGACGCACCGCGCGGCGGTAACGCCGCGGGGATCGACCAGGGGAAAAGGAACGCAGGACATGCCCGAGACGAAGCCGCGCACGCTGTTCGACAAGATCTGGGACAGCCATGTGGTCGAACGGCTTCCTGACGGCACCTGCATCCTCTACATCGACCGGCACCTCGTGCACGAAGTGACCAGCCCGCAGGCCTTCGAGGGCCTGCGCATGGCGGGCCGAAAGGTGCGCCGCCCGGACGCGACCATTGCGGTGGCGGATCACAACATCCCCACCGTCGGCCGCCGCGATCCCGCAGGCATCAAGGAGGAGGACAGCCGCATCCAGGTGCAGACCCTGGAGGCGAACGTCGCCGAGTTCGGCGTGCCCTACATCCCGATCATGGATAAGCGGCAGGGCATCGTGCACATCATCGGCCCGGAGCTGGGCATCAGCCTGCCGGGCATGACGATCGTCTGCGGCGACAGCCACACCTCCACCCACGGCGCGCTGGGTGCGCTCGCGTTCGGCATCGGCACGTCGGAGGTGGAGCATGTGCTGGCGACGCAGAGCCTGCTGCAGAAGCCGGCGAAGAACATGCTGATCCAGGTGGAGGGATCGCTGCCCTTCGGCACCTCCGCCAAGGACATGGTACTGGCGATCATCGGCCGCATCGGCACGGCGGGCGGCACCGGGCACGTGATCGAATACGCGGGCGAGGCGGTGCGCGCGCTCGACATGGCCGGGCGCATGACAGTGTGCAACATGTCGATCGAGGCGGGCGCGCGCGCCGGGCTGATCGCACCGGATGAAACCACCTTCGCCTACGTGAAGGGCCGCCCGCACGCGCCGAAGGGCGAGGCGTTCGAACAGGCGGTGGCCTACTGGCGCACGCTGCCGTCCGACCCCGGCGCGTCCTACGACACGCGCGTGGTGCTGAACGGCGCCGACATCGCGCCGATGGTGACCTGGGGCACGAGCCCGGAAGCCGTGGTGCCGATCACCGGCACGGTTCCCGATCCGGCGAACGAGCCGGACGCCGAGAAGCGCGCGCAGCTTCAGCGCATGGTCGAATACATGGCGCTGACGCCGGGCCAGAAGATGACCGACCTACCGATCGACGTGGTGTTCATCGGCAGCTGCACCAACGGCCGCATCGAGGACATCCGCGCCGCCGCCGAGGTGATGCGCGGGCGCAAGGTGGCGCCCGGCGTGCAGGCGATGGTGGTGCCGGGCTCCGGCCTTGTGAAGGAACAGGCGGAGCAGGAAGGGTTGCACCGCATCCTGCTGGAGGCGGGCTTCGAGTGGCGCGATCCGTGCTGCTCGATGTGCCTGGGCATGAACCCGGACAAGCTGACGCCGGGCCAGCGCTGCGCCAGCACGTCGAACCGCAACTTCGAGGGGCGGCAGGGACCGGGCGGGCGGACGCATCTGGTCTCCCCCGCCATGGCCGCCGCGGCCGCCGCGACCGGGCGGCTGGCGGACGTGCGGGAACTGGGGCGGTAGGCATTTCCCCCCACCCTGTCCCTCCTCACAAAGGGGGGAGGGACATTTCTTCTCCCTCCCCCTTGTGGGGGAGGGCCGGGTGGGGGGAGACGATGGCATGCTGCGTGGAGGAAAGGGTCTGAAATGGACAAGTTCACGACGTTGACCGGGATCGCCGCGCCGCTGCCGCTGGCGAATGTCGATACCGACAAGATCATCCCGGCGCGCTTCCTCAAGACCATCAAGCGCTCGGGCCTGGGCCAGTTCGCCTTCTATACGCTGCGCTTCGACGAGCAGGGCAACGAGCGACCCGATTTCGTGCTGAACAAGGAACCGTACCGCAAGGCGGAGATCCTGATCGCGCACGAGAATTTCGGCTGCGGATCGTCGCGCGAGCACGCGCCGTGGGCGCTGCTGGACTTCGGCATCCGCTGCGTGATCGCGCCCGACTTCGCCGACATCTTCCACAACAATTGCTTCAAGAACGGCATCCTGCCGGTGCGCCTGCCGCGCGCCATCTGCGATCAGCTGATCGAGGACGCGAAGCTGGGCGGCAACGCGCGCATCACCGTTGATCTGGAGCGGCAGGTGGTGGTGCGGCCGAACGGCGAGGAAATCCGCTTCGAGATCGACGGCTTCCGTAAGCACCTGCTGCTGAACGGGCTGGACGATATCGGCCAGACCCTGCAGCACGAAACGGCGATCGGTGCGCACGAGGCGCGGCAGAAGGCCGAGCGCGCCTGGGTGCCGGGCCTCGCCGTCGCCTGACGCCGCAACAGAACAAACCGAAAGGTGCC
>JAFEFJ010000402.1 GCA_018240635.1 Pseudomonadota bacterium
AAGCAGTGCCTGGCGAAGATGAAGCCCGGCCCGGTGAAGGTGCAGGACCACAAATTCTCCCCGCCGTCGCGCGCAGAGATGAAGCGGTCGATGGAGGCGCTGATCCATCACTTCAAGCTCTACACCGAGGGCTATCACGTCCCCGCGGGCGCCACCTACACGGCGGTCGAAAGCCCGAAGGGCGAGTTCGCGGTCTATCTGGTTGCGGACGGAACCAACCGGCCGTATCGCTGCAAAATCCGCTCGACCGGTTTCGCGCATCTGCAGGCGATCGACTTCATGGCGAAGCGGCACATGCTCGCCGACGCGGTGGCGATCATCGGCTCGCTCGACATCGTCTTCGGGGAGATCGACCGATGAGCGCGCCCGAGACGGCAGACACCCACGCCGAGCCCGACAGCTTCGTCTTCGACGAGCAGAGCGAGGCGCTGATCCCGAAGATCATCGCCAAGTATCCGGCCGGCCGGCAGGCGAGCGCGGTGCTGCCGCTCCTGGATCTGGCGCAGCGGCAGATGAAGCGCGCCACCGGCAGTGCCTGGGTGCCGCGCGTCGCGATGGACACCATCGCCGCCCGCCTCGGCATGGCGCCGATCCGCGTCTACGAGGTCGCGACCTTCTACCTGATGTTCAACACCAGGCCGGTCGGGAAGTGGCATCTGCAACTATGCACCACCACGCCCTGCTGGCTGCGCGGCTCGGACGAGGTGGTGGCGACGTGCCGGCGCATCACCGGCATCAAGGGCTGGGGCGAGACCAGCGAAGACGGCCAGTTCACCATGACGGAAGTCGAATGCGTCGGCGCCTGCGTCAACGCGCCGATCCTGCAGGTGAACGACGACTTCTACGAGGACATGGACGCCGCCAAGACCGAGGCGCTGCTGGAAGCGCTCAAACGCAACGAGCCGCCGAAGCCCGGCTCGATGGCCGGGCGCCAGACCTCGGCCCCGGAAGGCGGCCCGACCACGCTGACCACGCTGCACCTCGCGCCGGAGAGCTGATCCCATGCTCAGCGACAAGGACCGCATCTTCACCAACCTCTACGGCATCCACGACCCGTTCCTTGCCGGCGCGCGCGCGCGCGGCGACTGGGACGGCACGGCGGCGATCCTGGCGCGCGGGCGCGAGGCGATCGTAGAGGAGATGAAGGCATCCGGCCTGCGCGGGCGCGGCGGCGCCGGCTTCCCCACCGGCCTGAAATGGTCCTTCATGCCGAAGGAATCGGACGGGCGGCCGTGCTATCTCGCGGTCAACGCGGACGAGAGCGAGCCAGGCACCTGCAAGGACCGCGACATCATCCGCCACGATCCGCACAAGCTCGTGGAAGGCTGCCTCGTCGCCGGCTTCGCGATGGGCGCGCATGCCGCCTACATCTACATCCGCGGCGAGTTCTACAACGAGGCGCTGAACCTGCAGCGCGCCATCGACGAGGCGTACGAAGCGGGGCTGATCGGGCCCGATGCCTGCGGCTCGGGCTGGGCGTTCGACGTGTTCCTGCACCGCGGCGCCGGCGCCTATATCTGCGGCGAGGAAACCGCGCTGCTCGAAAGCCTCGAAGGCAAGAAGGGCATGCCGCGCCTCAAGCCGCCGTTCCCGGCGGCGGTCGGCCTCTACGGCTGCCCGACCACGGTGAACAACGTCGAAAGCATCGCCGTCGCCCCCACCATCCTGCGCCGCGGCGCCGCGTGGTTCTCAGCCCTGGGGCGGCCGAAGAATTCCGGCACCAAGCTGTTCTGCATCTCCGGCCACGTGAACAAGCCCTGCAACGTGGAGGAGGAGCTCGGGATTCCGCTGCGCGAGCTGATCGACACCTACGCGGGCGGCGTGCGCGGCGGCTGGGACAACCTGTTGGCCGTCATCCCCGGCGGCGCGAGCGTTCCGGTTATTCCGAAGTCGATCTGCGATACCGTGCTGATGGATTTCGACAGCCTACGCGAGGTGCGCAGCGGCCTTGGCACGGCGGCGGTGATCGTGATGGACAAGTCCACCGATATCATCAAGGCGATCGCGCGCCTCTCGCAGTTCTACAAGCACGAAAGCTGCGGGCAGTGCACGCCGTGCCGCGAAGGCACCGGCTGGATGATGCGCGTGATGAACCGCATGGTCGAAGGCCGCGCCGAGCCGGAGGAGATCGACACGCTCGACCAGGTCACGCGCCAGGTGGAAGGCCACACGATCTGCGCCCTGGGCGACGCGGCGGCCTGGCCGATCCAGGGCCTGATCCGGCACTTCCGCCCGGTGATGGAAGAACGCATCGCCGCCTACAAGGCGCGGCGCGGCGCGCCCAAGCCCACGATGCCGATGGCGGCGGAGTAGCACGATGGCCAAGGTCACCGTCGACGGCATCGAGGTCGAGGTTCCGAACGGCTCGTCCGTCCTGCAGGCCTGCGAGGCGGCGGGGAAGGAAATCCCGCGCTTCTGCTACCACGAACGCCTCTCGGTCGCGGGCAACTGTCGCATGTGCCTCGTCGAGATCGAGAAGGCGCCGCCCAAGCCCTTCGCTTCCT
>JAFEFJ010000403.1 GCA_018240635.1 Pseudomonadota bacterium
TCGTCGGCCTCATCGGACCGGCCGCAGAGGCCGATCGCCAGCGCGCGCAACCGCGGGATCGCGGCAAGCAGCGCTTCCTTCACTTCCGGAACGTTATCGGTGCTCATGCCCACCTGCCATGCTTAGTCCTCGCGTAGCGGCGAGGCAGAACCATGTCGGCAAGCGCGCTCTCACGGCCTATTGATTGCGCAGTCAACTTTCCGTGCAGAAGCAAGCGAGGTGCGGCCGGTGCGTAGCAGCGTAGCACGCGCTGCAGACTGCAGCACAGAAAATCCTCAGGTGATTTCGGGGATTTCGCCATGTCCTCTCTCGATAGCGGAACGACGCGGGGCAGAGCGACACGCCTCCGGTCGCCACGGAGACGGCAGGAAGCACCCGGTTGCAACAACGAGAGTTCCCTTGCAACCAAGCCCCGCAGGGATAAGGTCGCCACGCGAACTTACTGTGGAGGGGAGTAGTCCGGAGCGCACGGATGCAATGATGCTGCGGGCCGGAAGTTCCGCCTGCGGGAACCTGATGCGCCCCCGCCCAGTTAGCCGCGGGGCGCGAGACGGAGCCATATCTCCACCGAGGAGACCGCCGACAGCCCAGGATGGGCTGCCCAACGATCGCGACCGAAGGGAGTACGACATGATCGCCAAGGGTGCCGCGCTCGCCAATCACCTGCCGCCGATGCGCCGCTTCGCCAGGGCCCTGACCGGCTCGCAGACCGCGGCCGACGGATATGTCGGCGCCGCGCTGGAGGCGGTCGCGCGCGAGGGCGCGCTCGCCGACGGTTTCCAGGAAGACGACGATGCGCTGCGCGTCCGGCTGTACCGCAACCTGGTCAGCGCGTGGTCGCCCGATCAGGCGCAGGTTCCCCCGCCCGCGCCCGGCGCCGCGGACCATGTGCAGGCGTCCGATTCCAGCCTGCGCGCGCTGAGCCCGCTGGCGCGCGCCGCGTTCCTGCTGCGCGCCGTTGAAGGCTTCGACATCGAGAGCACCGGCGCGGTCCTGCAATGTTCGGTCCGCCGCGCGAAGCAGTTGCTGGATCAGGCCGGGCAGGAACTCACCGCCGCGCTGCAGACCGATGTGCTGATCATCGAGGATGAAGTGGTGATCTCGATGGATCTGGAGGCGCTGATGGAGGATCTGGGCCATCGCGTGACCCATGTGGCGCGCACCCGGCGCGAGGCGGTGGCCGCGTTCAGCGAGCATCGCCCCGGCCTGGTGCTGGCGGATATCCGCCTGGCCGACGGCAGCTCGGGCGTCGATGCGGTGAACGAGATCATTGGCGAGAGCGAGGTGCCGGTGGTGTTCATCACCGGCTATGCCGAGCAGCTCGGCCGCGACGGCCATCCCGAGGATGCGTTCGTCATCACCAAGCCGTTCCGGTCGAACGACGTGGCGGCGGTGGTCGGCCAGGCGCTGTTCTTCAATGTGCGCGCGCATCCCGGCGCGACCCGCGGCGTGCCGGACCGGACGCAATAGGCCGCTTACGCAACGTCACAATTTTCCGGAGACTGCAACTTCTCGCCTGCCAGTCCGTTGGCTGTTCCGGAACAGGGCCCGCCGCCACGGCGGTCCGGCGCCCGGAAATTTTCAGCGAGGCAGCAGGCATGGCGCTCCGGATTGCATTCTCATCCCTTTGGATCCTGGCGGCGGCGACATGCCTGCCGCTGCTGACCGCCTGCAACACCACGGCCGGCGCCGGGAAGGACATCTCGGCGACCGGCAACGCGATCACGGAATCGGCGCAGAAGCACACGCCCTGAGCCCGAGGTCCGGATGGGCGGGAACCGGAACGGCCTGACGCCCGGCAGGGGCGCCGATCGATGGGGCCCGCCGGCGTCGGCCGGCGCGGGAACGGGATTGGAGGAGCGCAGCAAACCGCTGTAAGGACGTCGCCGACGAGGGCGGGAGGCGCCTGATTGCGAGGGCCTTCCGTCCGTGCCGGGCATTCGGCTACGCCGCGCAGTCCACGCGCGGTCCGCCGGGGGTGCGCGGACCGACGAAGATCATGGGGCGACATTTGCCGACATGAGAGGACCGTCATGTCTATAGGTGGGCGCGGCAAGCGACATCGGACAGGTGCTGGATCGGGGAAGGCTGCGACGACGCCCGCCCAGCAGCCGCAAGGCAATGCAGGCGAGGGCACCGTTTCCGGCAGCGCCGAACCGGCCCCGCGCGCGAGATCGCGCCGGGGATCGAAGCTGCAGCAGGAGATGCAGGCCCATCTGGGCCAGCAACTGCGCGCCGCGCACCAGGCAGTGGTGGACGAGCCGATTCCTGAGCGATTCCGCCAGCTTCTCGACGAACTGGCCAAGCGCGGCAGTTAGGCGGGACAGATGCCGCCACGCCGCTGGATGCGGCCCATCGGCAGCGGCACGACGACGATCACCGGGATCAGACCGGGCAGGGATCGGTTGCAGGCGCAACCGTCGGGCGGCGAGCGCCGGCAACCGCGCCGTCACGCCCGCGAACCCGCCGCGCAGGCCGACATGCAGTTCTCAGATCACC
>JAFEFJ010000404.1 GCA_018240635.1 Pseudomonadota bacterium
GCCGATGCCGCAATCCGCCGCGCGTTGGCGGCCGTGCGCGTTGCGCCGATCCTGAACGTCCGGCGGAGATACCGGTCCAGCGCACCGGCGATCCGCCCGGCCTCCGGCGCATCCAGTGCGGGAAGCGCCTCGGGCGAGGCTCCGCCGGCCGCCACCTTCCGCAGCAGCAAACCCTTCCTTTCCAGCACCGTCCCGCGCAGCACCGCAAGCAGCGCCCGGCCCGCCGGAAGCCCTTGGCGGAACGCGATCCGCAGGCACAGGCCCAGCAGGCTGCAAATCGCCCGCTGCGCCGATGCCCGGTCCTCCGCGCGCATCCGCGGGTTCGCCAGGACTCGCATCCCGAGCGAGACGATCACCAGCAGCAGCGGGACGATGCCCAGCTCCGTCAGCCCGGAGGCCCTTTGGCCCGAAGCCGCCCCGCCTGAAGCCGTACGCGCCGACCCGCCCGTCGAGCGGGTGCGGGTCGGCGACCGGCGGCTTGGGGTGGAGGACGGAGCGGGGTTCATGGAGAACGAAAATAGAACGCAACCGCCCGACGGCGCCACTCAGGGAAATTCCCTATGCGGGCTTCGGTCCGCTGCCCTTATGGCGCCTTCGCCGCCAGCGGGATCGCCTGATCGAGATACTGCATCGACCGTGCGCGATCGCCCTGGCCGAGCGCCTGCAACGCTTGGTTGACCTTATCAACGGCCGGATTGCTGCTCGGCTTGTCGGTCTGGAAGAGCGGGGTGGAGCGATCGAGCAGCCGCGTTTCGGCCATTTCCATCGCCTGCTGCGCTTCGCCGGTGCGCCCCGTGGCAAGCGCCGCACGGGCAGCGCGGAGATATGCCTCGGGTCCCGCGTTGGGCCCGACATCCGGCTCGGGCAGGGCGGGCGCAAGTGAAGACCTGCTGTCCTGCGAGTCGATGTTGCTCGCTTTGTTCGAGCTGGGCTCGCTGAGGCCCGGCGTGCCGTAGCTGGCGCCCTGGGCGAAGGCGGCGGGCGCGATCGCCGCCGCGAGGGCGGCCGTCGCGAGGGCAAGCGCCGATGCGCGCATCAGGGTCCGGTTCGGCATTGCTGCGATCTCCTCTCGTCGCTCCAATCCACATAGGACGCTGCTTATGCGGCTACCACTGCCGGTGGATGAAGCCTGCGTCATCGCCGCGTGGGCAGCAGCCGCGAGAAGCTGACAAGGCTGGCGACGCCCGAGAAGCCAGCCGCGAGAACCAGCGCCAGTTCCGGGCCGTGCTGCCCGGCAAGGCCGAAGCAGAGTGCGACGAGCGCCGCGCCGAGCGCCTGGCCCGTCAGGCGCGAGGTGGCGACGATGCCGCTCGCGCTGCCGCTGCGGCTGGGCGGCGCGGAGGACATGATCGCGCGCAGGTTGGGCGACTGGAAGAAGCCGAACCCCGCGCCGCACAGAAGCATCCGAACCACGATGGCGGGCGTTCCGGGATGCGCCGGCAGCATCGACATGGCCACGAGACCCGCGCAGAGCATCGCGAGGCCGATGCCGCCCAGGATCGCGGGCGGGAAGCGGTCAGACAGCGGCCCGGCGATGGGCGCCATCGCGGCGGTGGCCACGGGCCAGGGCGTCAGCAGCAACCCGGTTTCCACCGCGCTGTGGCCGAGCACGGTCTGGAAGTAGAAGGGCAGGGAGACGAAGGCGAGGCCCTGCGTGGTGAACGAGCAGATCGAGGTCGCCGAGGACAGCGCGAACATCGGCAGCCGGTAGAGGTCCACCGGCAGCAGCGGCGCGGTGAGCGAAAGCTGGCGCTGCACCAGAAAGAATCCCGTCACCGCCGCGCCGCCCAGCACCGCCAGCACCACGATGCGGTCGGCGCTGTGCGCGGTCTCGCCGATGCCGAAGATCAGCAGGCCGAAGAACGCGGCGTTCAGCGCGGCGCTGCCGAGGTCGAAGCGGTGGCCGGAGCGCGGCGTCTGCGGCAGGGAGGTCGTGGCGAGCGAGAAGGCGAGCAGCCCGAACGGCACGTTGATCGCGAACAGCCATTGCCAGGACGCGACCGACAGCACGCCCGCCGCGAAGGTGGGGCCGAGCGCGGTCGAGACGCCCACCACCAGCGCGTTGAAGCCGACGCCGCGCCCCAGCATCCGCGTCGGATAGATGAAGCGGATCAGCGCGGTGTTCACGCTCATGATCCCGCTCGCGCCGAGGCCTTGCAGCACGCGGGCCGCGGTCAGCGTGGGCAGCGACCACGACAGCGCGCACAGCAGCGATCCCACCGTGAAGACCGCGACGCCCCAGACATAGATGCGCCGATACCCGTAGATCTCGCCGAGCGAGGCCAGCGGCAGCAGCGTCGTGACGAGCGAGAGCTGGTAGGCGTTCACGACCCAGATCGAGGACGCGGCCGTCGCGTTCACGTCCTGCGCGATGGTGGGCAGGGCGGTGTTGGCGATGGAGGTGTCGAGCGCCGACATCCCCACCGCGATCACCAGCGTCATCACGGCGCGGAGGAATTGCGGGCGGGGCAGGCCGTCCTGGCCCGCGGG
>JAFEFJ010000405.1 GCA_018240635.1 Pseudomonadota bacterium
GCAGCGCAACACATTAGTCGACGCGCCTGGCTGTTTCATTCTGCATCCGAGCGACGCGAAGCAGGGTGGCGGTGATCCGCCACCCTGCCTTTATCGACCCCCGCAGATTGCCCGCCACCTTCGACCGTCCCGCAACGCGGCGGCGGTAGGGCACCGGAATTTCCCGGATGCGCAGGCCCGCATAGGCGGCGCGCATCTGCATCTCCAGGTTCCAGCCATAGGTCATCTCGCGCATCCCGAGGCGGGCGAGCGCGTCCGCGCCGATGGCGCGGAAGGCGCCCATGTCGGTGTAGCGCGTGCCGGTCAGCAGCCCGACCGCGCCGCCGATCAGCCAGCCGGCGAAAACCTGGTGCGGGCCGAGGCTGCCCTTCTCCCGCACGCCGCGCATGCGCGAGCCGATGACGAAATCGGCAGTGCCGTTCAGCACCGGACCCGCGAGGCGCGCGCTTTCCTCGACCGCGTCGGCGCCGTCGCCATCCATGAACAGGATCACCTGCGCGCCTTCGGCGATGGCGCGCTCGGCGCCGGTCGCGCAGGCGCGGCCGTAGCCGCGTCGCGACTCGTTCAGCACCGTCGCCCCCGCCGCTTCGGCCTCCGCCACCGTGCCGTCGCGGCTGCCGCCGTCCACCACGAAGATGCGGTCCACCACGTCGCGCGGGATGGCGCGCACGGTGGGGCCGATGGCACCTTGCTCGTTCAGCACGGGGATGACGGCGGCGACCCTTGGGGCCACCCTCACCCCGGCCCTCTCCCGCGGCGCGGGATAGGGGGCGAACACTGCGGGCGGTGCCTCCATCGGCGCCGCTCCGGCGGTGCGGGAGAGGGGGAGATGGTCACAGGCTCCAGCGCAGGCCGCAGTTCTGGCAGGGCTTGGGGGGTGTGTCGGAGAGCAGGCCTTCGCGGAAATTCTGATACGCCGCGCCGTTCCAGATTTCGCGCAGCGTCTGCTGCGTGGCGTCGCCGAGCGTGTATGTCTCGTAGCCGCGCGCCGAGAAGGGCGCGATGCAGCACGGCAGCGCGCGGCCGTGCGCGGTGAAATACATCAGCGACCAGGGGCGGCGGCAGGTCGCCCAGGGCGCGTCCTCGGCGGCGCGCTTGAGCGACAGTCCGGGCTCGGTAGCGCCCGAGGCATCGAGCGTGATGCCGAGCGAGGCGCCGAGTTCCTGCGCGGCGCGGATCGCCGCTTCCTCCTCCGCGCGGGTCTGCTCGAACAGCGAGGAATCGGCGCGCGCGAGGCCGCGGCCGAGATCGTCGAAGACGAGGCGTTGCAGATGCACCTCGCGCACGCCGATGCGCGCGGCGAGGCGGACGAATTCCGGCAGCTCGTCCACGGTTTCCTTGAGCCCCGTCAGCCACAGCGAGACGCGCGGCAGCGCGGCGCCGGTGCGCTGCTGCAATTCCGTGAAGGCCGAAAGGTTGCGCACGATACGGTCGAACATGTCCTTGCCGCGCACGCGCAGGAAGCTCTGCGCCTCGGCCGCGTCGAGCGAGACGCGCAGTTCGTCGAGGCCGGTGTCGATGATCTCGCGGTGCTTGCGCGGGCCGAGCAGCGTGCCGTTGGTGTTGAACAGCACGTAGATGTTCCGCTCCTTCAGGTAGCGGATCATGCGCGGCAGCGACTTCACCAGCATCGGCTCGCCCACGCCGTGCAGCACGACGCGCGCCACGCCCGGCACCTGATCGACGATGGAGGTGAACAGGTCCCAGTCCATGTCCTTCGGCGGCTCCAGCGCCTCGAAGGTGCGGGGACAGGTTTCGCACAGCAGGTTGCAGCGGTTCGTCACCTCCAGATAGAGGCAGACGGGCGGGGCATCCGCCTGGCGGGAGCGCTTCGCGTCCACCGCCTCGAAGTAGCGGCGCGGGTCGGGCCGGTGCGCGGTCGTTTCCGGTGCGATCGTGTCGGGCATCACAGGCTCCTTGCGGCGGCTTGGGCGGGGGCGGCGCGGCGGATGCGTCCGCGCCACGCCCATACGGCGAGAACGGCCAGGACGGGCAGGTAGATTTGCGCGAATTGCAGCACACGGTCGTGATAGGGATCGTGATATTGCAAAATCGGAATGGATGAAAGCAGGATGGTCGCGGGCATCGGCGCGAGGCAGGACGGCAGCGCGAGCCAGACGAAATACCATGGATAGTGCGGCGTGACCGCGAGCGTGAGCAGCGTGCCGAGCACGGCCACGTCGCGCGCAACCGGCACGGGGTCGCCCGCCGGCGCGGCGGGACGGATCAGCGTCATCCACACCCCCGTCCCGATCAGCGCCACGGCGGCGGCGGCGAGCCAGAGTGTGCCCGCGACGGACGGCAGCGGAACGAGGCGCGACAGCGCGTCGAGCCAGAAGATCGCGTGGCCGCTGCCGAAGCCTTCCTCGGCCGCGTAGCCGGGCAGGAAGCCAAGCACGTCGGCGTTGCCCCCCAGGAACGGCGCGTAGAGCAGCGCCATCGTGGCGATCACGGCGGCGGGCACGGTCCAGTCGCGCCATTGCCG